>CAITQC010000109.1 GCA_903894425.1 uncultured Actinomycetes bacterium | reverse complement strand
GATAACGCTTATGCATTCGTTCAAGACACAGTTGCTAAGGGCGGACATGTTTTGTTCGTTGGCACAAAAAAGCAAGAACAGGAACCAATCATCGAACAAGCAGCGCGCGTTGGTATGCCAACAGTGACTGAGCGTTGGTTAGGCGGAATGCTTACAAACTTCCCAACTGTATACAAGCGTATTCAGCGCCTTAAGGAGCTAGAAGCTCTTGAAGAGAAGAACGATCTACTTTTAACAAAGAAGGAACTCCTTGTTCTTCGCCGCGAACGCGAAAAACTATTTAAGAACCTTAACGGTATTCGTAACATGACTAAATTGCCTTCAGCGATTTGGGTTGTTGATACTAAGAAGGAGCACCTAGCAGTTGCTGAAGCCAAGAAGCTTGGTATTCCAGTTATTGCAATCTTGGATACAAACTGTGATCCAGATGAAGTTGATTACAAGATTCCAGGTAACGACGATGCGATCCGTTCAATCGGACTTCTAACTCGCGTTATCACCGATGCAATCGTTGCTGGTCTTGCAGCTCGTTCAGCACAGACAAAGGTAGAAACCCCTGCTGTTGCAGCCGGTGAGCCAATGGCTGACTGGGAAAAAGAGATCGCTGGTTCAATTGAGGCAGTGTCCGAAGTAACTGCTCCAGCTGTCGAAGTAACTCCAGAAGCAACACCAGAGGCACCAACAGCTACAGAAGGAGCTTAATTAAATGGCTGCATATACAGCGCAAGATGTTAAGAATCTTCGTGAAGCAACTGCTGCAGGAATGCTTGATTGCAAGAAAGCTTTAGATGAAGCCGAAGGCGATTACAACAAGGCGATCGACATCATTCGCGTTAAGGGACTCAAGGGAGTCACTAAGCGTGAAGGTCGTTTAACTTCAAACGGTGCAGTAGTTGCAAAGGTTGAAGGAAATCTTGGCGTGATGCTTGAACTTAACTGCGAAACAGATTTCGTAGCTAAGGGAGAACGCTTTATCGCGCTCGCCGATGAGCTTCTAGCTCACCTACAAAATGCACAATCAGATTCTCTAGAGGCATTCCTTGCATCAACAATGTCTGACGGTAAGACCGTTCAGCTAACTGTTGATGAGGCTAATGCAACTCTTGGTGAAAAGATTGAAGTTCGCCGCATCGCAGTATTGAAGGATTCTCCAGTAGGAATCTACTTGCACCGCACAAGCCCAGATTTGCCACCACAAGTTGGCGTTCTAGTTCAGTTAACTAAGGATGCAGCTGAAGTTGGCCGAGACATCGCACAGCACATTGCAGCCTTTGCGCCTCAATTTGTAAATCGCGAAGATGTGCCTGCCGACCTAATCGAAAACGAACGTCGCATTGCAGAAGAAACTGCACGCGAAGAAGGAAAGCCAGAAGCTTCCCTCGTTAAGATCATCGAAGGTCGCGTCACAGGTTTTGTGAAGGAAGTTTCATTGATCGAGCAGTCATTTGCTAAAGATGCAAAGAAGACTGTTAAGCAGATCCTCGATGAGGCGGGAACAGCTGTTAAGGCTTTCAATCGCTTCCGCGTCGGTCAATAAGTTCAAAGGCGAAATCGCTTAGAATTTACATATTCGAACCTAGAAGCTAAAGGAGCATCCATGCCCGGTACAAGAGGTACGTATCGGCGGGTGCTCCTTAAGCTTTCTGGTGAAGTTTTTGGTGGAGCTAAAGGCATCGGTGTTGATCCTGATGTTGTGCAAGATATTGCAAAACAAATCGCAGATGTAGCCCGAACCGGTGTGCAAGTTGCAATCGTTGTTGGCGGAGGTAACTACTTCCGCGGCGCCGAACTTTCCCAACGCGGTATGGATCGCTCTCGCGCCGACTACATGGGAATGCTCGGAACAGTCATGAACTGTTTAGCGTTGCAAGATTTTCTTGAAAAAGAGGGCGTACAGACCCGCGTGCAAACTGCGATCACTATGGGCCAAGTGGCCGAGCCTTACATTCCACTTCGCGCTATCCGCCACCTTGAAAAAGGTCGCGTCGTAATTTTCGGTGCAGGTGCTGGAATGCCATTCTTTACAACCGATACGGTCTCGGCTCAGCGCGCACTTGAAATCGGCGCGGAAGCATTATTGTTGGCAAAAAGCGGCGTTGACGGTGTTTATTCTGCCGATCCTAAAAAGGATAAATCGGCAGTTAAATACGACGAGATCTCATATGACGAAGTTCTCAGCAAGTCACTAGCCGTTGCCGATGCTGCAGCTTTTGCGCTGTGTCGCGAAAATCATCTACCCATTGTTGTCTTTGATTTAATGCAAAATGGAAACATTGCTCGGGCAGTGCGCGGTGAAACTATTGGAACTTTAGTTTCTTAAAACTTACTTGTCAGCAACCATCACGATCGAACTCGATGGACATTCGCTAACGCATATTCCACAGCCCTTGCAGTAATCCAAATTAATCTCAAAGCCTTTTCCTGGCCCTAATTTAATGATTGCATTATCTGGGCAGACCCCGAAACAGTTATCGCATTCAAAGCAGTTTCCACAAGACATGCACCGGCGTGCTTCATAAAGCGCGTTGGATTCATCTAAACCTTTTACAACCTCAGAGAAATCCTTGGCTCGCCGCGTTGCTTCAAGGCGTTCGCGAACAACGTGTGGGGCATCGGTGTAATACCAACTATTGAGCTGTTCGTAAGTGACCACATCAGTATTTTTCACGTTTTCATACGCTGTACTGCGTAGCCAAGCATCGATATTGCGTGCAGCTTTTTTACCATGCCCAACGCCAGTTGTAACTGTGCGATCTGCCGGAACCATATCCCCGCCGGCAAAAATACCTGGGTGAGAAGTCATCATCGTTGCATCAACGCTCATCGTTCCATCTGCAACATCTAGATCGGCGCTATTTCCAAGAAGTGAGAAATCTACTTCTTGTCCAAGGGCCAAAATCAATGAGTCGGCCTCGAGAGTTTCAAACTCACCGGTTGGTTGAGGAAAACCCGATTCATCTAGCTCCATCTTTTCAATGCGAAGTTCATGCTGACCAACATGATTAACCGTTGATAGCCACTTAACAAGGATACCTTCTTCTAAAGCTTCGGTGATTTCTAGATCATTAGCTGGTGCCTTATCGCGTGTACGGCGATAAACAATGACCGCTTCTTCAGCACCTAGTCGTTTAGCGGTACGGGCAACATCCATTGCAGTATTTCCGCCACCATAAACAACTACCTTGCGGCCAAGTAGAGGCTGATTTCCATCTTCGACATCATGCAACACCTTGATGGCATCCAAGATTCGGGCAGCTTCACTTGCAGGAATATATGCGCGCTTACTTAACTGTGCACCAATTGCCATAAAAACAGCGTCAAAGCCTTCATCCATGGCCGTATGTACATCATCGACTCGGGTATTCATTTCAAATTTAATGCCCATGTTCTTAATGCGATCGATTTCGGCATCAAGAATTTCGCGGGGCAGGCGATACTTTGGAATTCCATAACGCATCATTCCGCCAGGTGCATGGGTGGCATCGCGCACAGTTACATCGTGACCTAGACGGCGAAGGTGGTAGGCCGCTGATAAACCAGCAGGGCCAGCACCGATAATAAGAACTTTAAAACCTGATTCTTTTTCTGGTGCTGGAATTACCCAACCCTTTTCAAGGGCGTGATCGCCTAAGAAACGCTCGACTGAGTTGATACCTACAGCTTCATCTAAAAATGAACGGTTACAAACATCTTGGCAAGGGTGATAACAAACGCGTCCCATGATGGCAGGAAATGGATTTTCTTGAATTAATGCCCGCCATGCACTTTCATATGAACCATCTTCGGCGATATATAACCAGTTTTGAATATTTTCACCGGCTGGGCATGCGTTGTTACACGGTGGCATGCGGTGCACATATTCAGGTTTTTCTACGCGCCAAGAACCGGTGTGATTAGCCAAAGAGCTATCAACTGAAAGCGTGATTGCAAAGGGATTCTCCATGATTAAGCCTGCCCATCCTGTGGCATCAAGTTATAGCGACGAATGTTTTTCTCCGCCATCTCTTGTAAGTGATTGATTACGGCATCGTTTCGCGCGGGTGAAAATAAATGTGCATATCGCACTTGTAGTTTTAAATACTCCTCGACATCGACCTTTTTGCGAATAGGAGTTGAAGAAGTTACTTCGCCTTTTTCGGCCTCAAAGACAGGAAACAAACCGCTTTGGGTTGCAAGCCGGGCAATCTTTAAAGTGTCACAGGAAGCTGAACCCCAACCTAGGGGACATGGCACAAGTACGTGAATATAACGCGCGCCTCTAAAGCTCATCGCCTTTGTTACTTTTGCCTCTAGATCTCGTAGATCGGCAACAGTTGCAGTTGCAACATATGGAATCTCATGTGCCATTGCAATCCGCGGAAGGTTTTTTCCTTGACCAAATACATTGCCTGGAGCATCGCCAACGGCTTGGGTTGTTGCAGTGCGTGCAGCTGGGGGAGTTGCACCAGAGCGCTGAACACCAGTGTTCATGTATGCCTCATTGTCGTAACAGATATAAAGCACGTCATCGTTGCGTTCAAACATTCCAGATAAAGCGCCAAAGCCGATATCAACAGTTGCGCCATCTCCACCTTGTCCAACTACGCGAACATCGCTTCGGCCCTTAGCTTTCATGGCAGCGGCAACACCTGTTGCTACAGCTGGTGCATTTCCAAAGAGTGAATGCAGCCATGGAAGGCGCCATGATGATTCTGGGTAAGGGGTTGAGAAGACTTCTAGGCAGCCCGTGGCATTAACTGCGATCAATTGATCATTACATGCACGCATTGCAGCATCAAGTGCATACCGTGCACCCAGAGCTTCACCGCAACCTTGACAGGCGCGGTGACCCGAAGTCAGTGCATTGGTGCGATTTGGATCAGATTGAATCGAGCGATCTTCTTCCGATAACAATCTATTTCCAACTGCAAAACTTCCAACTTGGTAAAACTTAATAGGGGTAGTTGTCATGAACGGCTACGCTCCTTTTCTAACTCGCTATCGGCCAGATCTTTATCAAGGTCAAGAAAAGTTAACTCTTCAACACTTCCTTGGATAGCGGCCTCAAAGTAGGTACGCAATGCCTTCTTTGTTATGGGACGTCCACCAAGACCGGCGATGAGTGTTTGATCGTGTGTTGCCGTGCCGCGTAATGATGTGCGAACATTTTCAGTAACAATTCCGCCGATACCAAGTTGAAAGGCTTTTTCAACGATAAAGACGTTGTGTGCGTTAACTAAGGCATCACGAACTGCATCAAAAGGAAAAGGCCTAAAGGTTGTTAGTCCTAAAACTCCAATTGAAAAACCATCGGCGATCATTTCATCAACTACATCTTTAATTGTTCCAAGAACTGAACCGAGTGCAATGACAACGTTTCGGGCGCTTTCCATCTTATAAGGGCGAATTAATCCACCTGAGTCACGATTAAAGATCTCGGCAAATCGTGCAGCTTCTGCGGGTATCACTGACAGCGCTTCAAGATTTTTCATATGAGACATGTACTTAACTTCGGTAAAAGCCTCTGGACCAACCATCGCGCCGATTGATACTGGATCTGCTGGATCTAATACTTGACGCGGGTTAAATGTAGGCAAATATTTATCGACATCCACTTGGTCGGGAACATCAATCTGCTCATAAGCATGGGTGAGAATAAATCCATCCATACAGACCATGATGGGAAGTGAGAGTCTTTCGGCGATTGCAAAAGCCTGCACATGTAAATCAGCAGCCTCTTGATTAGTTTCGGCATACATCTGAATCCAGCCAGAATCACGCTGTGACATGGAATCACTATGGTCATTCCAAATATTAATTGGCCCGCCAATGGCGCGGTTAGCAACGGTCATAACGATGGGAAGTCCAAGACCAGATGCGTTGTAAACCGCTTCAACCATATACAAAAGTCCCTGGCTAGCTGTTGCCGTATATGCACGAGCACCGGCAGCACTTGCACCGATGGCAACGGACATCGCTGCAAATTCAGATTCAACGTTAATAAATTCGCAGTTAGCTAGTTTTCCGGCCTTAACAATCTGACTGAGACCCTCAACGATGTGTGTTTGTGGTGAAATCGGATAAGCGCAGATTACTTCGGGTCGACAGGCAGCAACTGTGTCGGCAATGGCTTTTGAACCCTCTACTTGCTTAAGCATGTGCGCCCGCCTTACTCATGATGTATTCATATGCAGCAGTTGCTGCTGCACAGTTTCCTGCCGCGATTTTTGCTTTAAATTTCTCGGTTATTGCATCGGTGACTGAGTGCAATGAAATTTCACCGGTTAGGGCGGCAAAGGCTCCGAGCAAAACAGCGTTAGGTAATGGGCGACCAAGGTGCTCCATTGCAATTGCAGTTGCCGGCACAGTTACAAAACGGGGATTATTACCAACAAGATCTTCAATACCTAGCTCTCTAAATGTTCTGGTCGAGTTGATCAATACATAGCCATCGCTATTGAGACCGGCAAAAACATCTACCTGCTTGAAAAGTGTGGAGTCCTGAACAATAAGAGCATCGGGATTCATAATCGGTTCGCGAACGCGGATTGGTTCTGTAGATATTCGACAAAACGCAACAACTGGTGCACCGGTACGTTCAGATCCAAAACTTGGAAAAGCTGCGGCGTACCGTTTCTCATCAAAAGCAGAGTGTGCAAGAAGTTCTGCGGCAGTTACTACACCCTGCCCTCCGCGACCATGAAATCTGACTTGAAACACTATGCATCTCCCCGTTTGTTAATTCGAATCGAAAACTACTCCTGTCATTTAATGCATCGACAGGATTGCCTGAGTGCCAGTGCTAGTTTGCGTAAAAACACAGTCAAATAGGCGCAATTTTGGAAGGTAATGTGAAATAGGTCATTTCATATAGAATTACCGGCTTAGGAATGCACAAGGGAGATGTCATGGCAGATGTAGCAAGCGCCCTCAAGGACGCTGACACAAAGATGAGCAAAGCTGTTGAAGTTGCAAAAGATGATTTTGCGTCCATCCGTACTGGCCGTGCACACCCTTCAATGTTTAACAAAATCATGGTTGATTACTACGGTACCTACACAGCGCTTTCACAGTTAGCTTCAATCCAAGTTCCTGAAGCTCGAATGGCAACGGTTGCACCATTTGATAAAGGCGCAATGGCCAGTATTGAAAAAGCAATCCGTGAATCCGATCTTGGTGTTAACCCAGGAAATGATGGTGTTGTAATCCGAATCAATTTCCCACAACTTACAGAAGAGCGTCGCAAGGAGTTCATCAAGGTTGCAAAGAGCAAAGCCGAGGATTCAAAGATTTCGATGCGCAATATACGCCGAACTGCAAAAGAGTCCATGGAAAAAATGGAAAAAGATGGCGATATTGGAAAAGATGATTTAGCTCGTGGTGAAAAAGAGCTAGAGAAAATCACTTCAGATCACGTTGCCAAGATCGATGAACTTCTAAAGCACAAGGAGGCCGAACTCCTGGAAGTTTAAGGAGTTTGACACAAATGTCTGATTTCCAATCGATTAACGATGCCATTAATAAAAAAGCGGGGCGAAAGCTCGGGCCTTCAATTCTTGTCTCTGCATCTTTAGTCGCAATCGTCTGGTTTGCCCTTGCCTATCAACGCGAGATTTTTGCTGGCCTAGTAGGAGTTGCAGTTTTATTTGGAATTCGTGAAATCGTTCGCGCCTTTAGTGCTCGCGGCATTAATATCTCAGCAATTTCTTTAGCAATCGGTGCGATGGGGCTTACTTATGCAACATGGAATGGTGGGGCATCTGGTTTAGCAGTTGCTACCGCAATAGCTATTCCTGTGTTGCTCATTCAGCTCTTAAGCAAGGGCCCTGAGGGTTTTGTGCAGAGTGCAACTGCTACGGTTTTCTCACTTCTTTATCTACCTTTTCTAGGTGGTTGTCTTATTCTTCTTGCAAAGCCAAGCACAGGTCTTGAACGGGTAATGACCTTTGTTGTTTTAGTAAGTTGCAATGACACTTTTGCCTACATTGTTGGCGTCCTATTTGGAAAACATCTATTAGCTCCAACAATTAGTCCAAAAAAGAGCTGGGAAGGCTTAATCGGCTCACTTGTCTTTACTCCCGCTGGCGGGGCTCTTGCTTTCTATTTCATCATGGATATGGATTGGTGGATTGGCGCAGTAGTGGGATTAATGATTGTTTTTACCGCCACCTGTGGCGATTTGATCGAGAGCGCCATGAAGCGCGATCTGCAATTAAAAGATATGGGTTCAATGCTTCCTGGCCATGGTGGAATGTTGGATCGACTTGATTCTGTTTTAATCTCTGCACCTGCATTGTGGCTTGCACTAGAGCTTGTGAAGCGCTGGTTATGAGCCTTCCCGAAATCAAATTAGTTTTTGATGAGCCAACTCAGCGCAAGAAAGCCCCCAAGCACTTGGCTGACTACTCCCCAGAAGAGCGCGGGGAGCTAGCAAAGTCTTTAGGTTTGCCGGCATTTCGCGCCAAACAAGTTGCCACACATTATTTTTCACATCTTTCAAATGATCCATCTACATGGACAGATATCCCTGCAGAGATGCGCGAAACAATTGCGCAGCAGTTCACACCTAAGTTAATCGAGCTTGTGCGATCTGTTGAGTGCGATGGTGGAATGACACGTAAGGATTTGTGGAAACTACATGATGGCGTTTTAGTTGAATCCGTTTTAATGCGTTACACCGATCGAGTAACAGTATGTATTTCTTCTCAAGCGGGCTGTGGAATGAACTGCCCATTTTGTGCAACGGGACAGGCCGGCTTAACTCGAAACTTAAGCGCTGGCGAAATCACCGAACAGATTGTTGCTGCGGCACGGGCCTGTGCAAATGGCGAATTACCCGGGGGGCAAACCCGACTTTCAAATATCGTTTTCATGGGGATGGGTGAACCCCTAGCAAACTACAACGCAGTGATGCGCACATTGCGAAATATCACTGATCCAAATCCAGATGGCCTTGGAATAAGTGCGCGCTCTGTAACGGTTTCAACCGTTGGTTTAGTTAATGGAATTGAAAAACTTACCGAAGAAGGTTTATCGGTGACGTTAGCCGTCTCTTTGCACACACCTGATGACGAGCTTCGCGACTCACTTGTTCCAATCAACTCAAGATGGAAAATAAAGGAAGTTTTAGCCGCTGCCGATGCTTACGAAAAGAAGACGGGCCGGCGCTATTCAATTGAATATGCCTTGATTCGCGATATCAATGACCAATCCTGGAGATCGGATTTGCTTGGCCGGTTGCTGAAAAACCGCAACGCTCACGTTAATTTGATTCCTCTCAACCCCACTCCTGGATCTAAGTGGACGGCATCGCGTCGCGAGGATGAAGCCGAATTTGTTCGAATCCTAGAAAGCTACGGCGTTCCTGTAACAGTGCGAGACACAAGAGGTCGCGAAATCGATGGCGCCTGTGGCCAGCTGGCAGCGGCAGAAAAAGACAAGAAGCCCACTAGTTAGCAATGGTTGGAATTGGTAGGCTCAATTCCATGGAAAAGTTAACTAACTTCATCAATGGCAAGGCCGTAGATTCAACATCCGGGGAAACCTCACCACTTATTAACCCAGCAACTGGCGCTGAATACGCTCGCGCACCAAAATCAAATGCCGCCGATGTAGATGCAGCCTTTAAAGCAGCAAGTGATGCATTTCCTGGTTGGCGCGATTCAACTCCGTCGCAACGCCAACGCGCACTTCTTAAAATTGCAGATGCAATTGAATCTCGCGCCGATGAGATTATTAATATTGAAAGTACAAACACTGGAAAACCAATTTCATTAACAACTTCTGAAGAAGTTCCACCCATGGTTGATCAGATCCGATTTTTTGCTGGAGCTGCGCGAAACCTTGAAGGAAAATCAGCTGGTGAATATATGCCCGGCATGACATCAATGATTCGCCGCGAACCAGTTGGCGTTATTGGCCAAGTAACTCCTTGGAACTATCCGATGATGATGGCCGTATGGAAATGGGCACCGGCAATCGCTGCAGGAAATACCGTTGTTTTAAAACCAAGTGATACAACACCAGCATCAACAGTGTGGATGGCCAATGTGATGTCAGAGTTTTTACCTGCCGGCGTTTTTAACGTTGTATGCGGAGAACGTGAGACTGGTCGGATGGTTGTCGAACACAAACGCCCTGACATGGTTTCAATTACTGGCTCAGTTGGGGCAGGTATTCAAGTTGCCCAATCTGCAGCTGCGCAGTTAAAGCGGGTTCACTTAGAGCTCGGTGGCAAGGCGCCAGTAGTTGTATTTGCCGATGCCGACCTACCGGCAGCAGCTGAAGCTATTGCAATCGCCGGGTATTTCAACGCCGGACAAGACTGCACGGCTGCAACCCGCGTAATCGTTGAAGCGAGTGTTTACGATGAGTTTGTTGATCTTCTGACCGGGCAGGCCAAGGCAATCGCCATCGGCGCACCACATGAAGATGTATTCCTAGGCCCAGTCAACAACGCTAATCAATTGGCCCGCGTCAGCGCCTTTTTTGATCGTCTGCCTGCACATGCCAGGGTCACCACAGGTGGAAGCGCACTAGATAAGCCCGGCTTTTTCTTCCCAGCAACTGTTGTAGCCGACCTCAAGCAAGATGATGAGATGATTCAAAGTGAGATCTTTGGGCCTGTCATCACAGTTCAAAAATTTGCTGATGAAGCGCAGGCGTTGACCATGGCCAATGGAGTCCAGTACGGACTAGCTTCTAGCGTGTGGACTAAAGACCACGGACGCGCAATGCGAATGGCAAAGGCCTTTGACTTTGGCTGCGTCTGGATCAATACCCATATCCCTATCGTTGCCGAAATGCCCCATGGTGGCTTCAAGCGTTCTGGCTACGGCAAGGATCTCTCCGCTTATGGATTTGAAGATTACACACGAATCAAGCACGTTATGACCAACCTTGGGGCGTAGTATTTCGCCTCAGGAACCCAACACAATAAGGAGCAGATCGATGGCTAAAGAGCGTTCACTTTCACCTGAAGCACGTTCAATTCTTGGAACACAGATTTCGCGGCGTGCTGTTTTAGCTGGCGCAGGTGGAGTCGGTGCGGCAGGACTGCTTGCAGCATGTGGTGGGGGCGGAGATAGCGCAACGGCAGCAAATACTGTGCGCTGGGGTAACTGGCCTTTGTATTTAGATTACGACGAAGCATCAAAGACATATCCGACTCTTGTGAAGTTCTCTGAAAAAACTGGCATCGATGCAAAGTACTTTGAAGATTACAACGACAACGATGAGTTTTTTGGAAAAGTTCAGGCACAACTTAAATTGGGCGAAGATATTGGTTATGACGTTGTAACACCTACCGACTGGATGGCAGCTCGTTGGCTGCGTCTTGGTTATGGACAGAAATTTGATAGCGCAAATATTCCAAACAAAGTAAATATTCTCGATTCCCTCGCATCTCCCTCATATGACCCAAGCCGCGAATCAACACTTACATGGCAGGGCATCATGTCTGGCTTTGGTTGGAACGTAGAAAAGAATCCAAAGGGAATTCATACTCTTGATGAACTCTTTGCTCCACAGAACAAGGGCAAGATCGTTGTACTAACTGAACTACGCGACACAATCGGCGTAATTTTATTAGGACAGGGCGTTGACATCACCAAGGTGACTGAAGATCAATTTATGAATGCAGTTGATTTCATGGCTGGCAAGATCTCTGATGGTTGGATTCGCGGCGTAAAGGGCAATGAATACGCAGAAGATCTCACATCGGGGGATGCTACAGCCGTAATTGGCTGGTCAGGTGACATGTTTATTCTTGCTTCAGAAAATGAAGGCAAGTTTGACTTCGCAATTCCTGAATCTGGCGGAACAATTTCAGGTGATAACTTGATGGTTCCTTCAACTGCATCGGCTGAAGGAAAGAAGAACGCTGAAGCGATGATCAACTATTACTACGATCCAGCCGTTGCCGCCGAAGTTGCTGCCTACGTTAACTACGTATGTCCAGTTAAGGGTGCGCAGGCTGAAATGGAAAAGATTGCTCCAGAGCTTGCAACAAGTGAGTACATCTTCCCTACAGAAAAAACCGCTTCACGTCTGCATGTATTCCGTTCACTGACTCCAGATGAAGAAACAAAATGGTCAGAGGCTTTCCAGCAGGCACAAGGCAACTAGTGTCTAAGGATTCAATATCTGCCAGAGGAGATCTACGTTTAACTCGCATCACGAAGTCATATGGTGATTTCAATGCAGTCGATGATTTAACTCTTACAATTCCTAAGGGTTCATTTTTTGCACTGCTTGGACCATCAGGTTGTGGCAAAACCACAACGCTTCGTATGGTTGCAGGTCTTGAAGAGCCAACGGTTGGCAGTATTCATTTGGGCGACACGGACATCACAACTACCCGTCCATATCAACGTCCTATTAATACTGTTTTCCAGAACTACGCTTTGTTTCCACATTTAACAATCTTTGAAAATATCGCCTTCGGTTTGCGTCGTCGCGGTATCAAAGATGTTAAAGAGCAGGTAGAGAAGGTATTAGACCTTGTCGAACTCCCACATTTGGCAGAGCGCAAACCAACACAGTTATCTGGCGGTCAGCAACAACGTATTGCACTTGCACGCGCAATCGTTAACCGCCCAGCGTTGTTGCTTCTTGATGAACCTCTTGGAGCACTTGATCTCAAACTGCGCCGTCAGATGCAGATCGAGCTCAAGTGGATCCAGCGTGAAGTTGGATTAACTTTCGTTCACGTAACTCACGATCAGGAAGAGGCCATGACAATGGCTGACACGATCGCAGTTATGAATGAGGGCAAGATTGAACAAATGGGTTCACCGGCAGATTTATACGACAACCCTGAAACAGCTTTCGTTGCTAACTTCTTGGGTCAATCCAACTTGATTAAGGGCAAAATTGATGGCACTGATGGCGATAACTTAGTTGTCGATCTCTATGGTCAAAAAATTTCGATGCCGAAGAAACGCAGTCATGCAGTCGATAGTTCGCTATTTGCAGGTATTCGCCCAGAGAAATTTAGAATCTCACTCCTTGGCACTCCAGTGAAGGGCAATACTTTAACTGGCGGTCACATTGAAGATGTTTCATACATCGGCGTTAGTACGCAATATGTAGTTGCGATGCCATGGGGACAAGAGGTTATGGTCTTTGAACAAAATGATGATGGCGTGCCACCATTTGATAAGGGCGATGAAGTAAATATCTCTTGGGAGCCAAATTTCACATTCGGTCTTCGCGGGGACGAAGATATTGAGGCTGGAACAGAGGTTAATCCTGAGGAATTAGAGGACGAATAGCATGACCTTGCCAAAGGTACGTGTTCCTTACCTGCTGCTCTTTCCAGGTTTTGCATTTCTATTTACTTTCTTTGTCCTGCCAATTATTAACCTTGCCCAAACATCTACCCAAACACCGGTCAAGGGTGGAGACACCGGGCAATACGAACAGACATTAACTTTCAGTAATTACATTAATGCTTTTGTGGATAACAAAGAACAGTTCGGTCGTTCATTTCTATATGCAACTTTAGCGACGGTTTTAGCTTTAGCTATCGCATATCCATTGGCATATGCAATCGCTTTCAAATCTGGAAAGTTTAAAAACATTCTTTTGGTTTTAGTTGTAGCTCCATTCTTTACTTCGTTCTTACTCCGCACAATCGCATGGAAGCAGATTCTTGGCGAAGAAGGGTTTGTGGTACCTGGCCTTCGCTCGCTGCACATTATTGGCCAGCAAACCACGCTTACATCTACATCAATAGCCGTGGTTGCAGGTATGACATACAACTTCCTTCCATTTATGACGCTACCTCTTTATGCATCCCTTGAGCGCATCGATCCGCGCACCATTGAAGCTGCCGGTGATTTATATGCAAATGGGATCACAGCATTTCGCCGCGTAACCGTGCCGTTATCAATGCCAGGTGTTGTTGCTGGAACATTGCTGACTTTTATTCCAGCGGCCGGTGATTATGTAAATGCGGCAATTCTGGGAAGTCCTAATACAAAGATGATCGGAAATGTAATTGAATCCCGCTATTTCAAGATTGTTGACTATCCAACGGCGGCAGCGCTTTCATTTACATTAATGGCGGCAATTCTTGTTCTAGTAACTTTATATATTAGAAAAGCAGGAACGGAGGAGTTGGTATGAGTCAAAAGATTAAGGATGCATCGATCCCAACAATTCCATTTAAAGCTAGATTTTCACGGTGGTTTGGTCGTAACTTACTGCGCATCTACATGATTTTTGGTTTCACATACCTCTTCATTCCAGTGGCTTATACTTTTGTTTTTTCATTTAACGACTCGGGTAAGAGTAATTTGATATGGAAGGGCTTCACACTTAGCAATTGGCAAAATCCATGTGGAGCACCCGAAGTGTGTAACGCACTTGGTAATTCAATAAAAATTGGCTTGCTAGCTACAACTTTCTCAACAATCTTGGGAACGATGATCGCCTTTGCAATTGGACGATATGCATTTAAGGGTCGCTCATCTTCTAACCTTTTGATTTTCTTGCCTATGGCAACTCCCGAAATCGTTCTTGGTGCATCACTTCTTTCTTTGTTCTTAGTCTTCAAAATCAATCCAGGTTTCTGGCCAACGGTTATTGCCCACGTGATGTTCTGTATCTCCTTCGTGGTCGTAACAGTTAAAGCGCGTATTGCATCTCTTGATCCACGTCTGGAACAGGCGGCGATGGATCTTTATGCAAATGAACTAGAGACTTTCCGCAGAGTTACTTTGCCTCTAGTTGCACCCGGTATCGCAGGGGCAGCGCTTTTGGCATTTAGCCTTTCATTTGATGATTTCATTATTACTAACTTCAACTCAGGGACCCTGATTACCTTTCCTAAATTTGTCTATGTTGCCGCAGCACGCGGAATCCCCGCACAGGCAAATGTCATTGGTTCTGCCATGTTTTTCTTAGCTTTAGCGATTGTTATCGCGGGTCAAGTCGTCAATCGAAAGAAAAGCCGCTAACATTGCGCTAGTCCATAACGAACTACAGATTGTTTAAGAAAATCTGCGTTATGGGGTTAGGTTCCGGAGGACCCGGGCCAACTACGAGTAATGATTGAAGGGGTGATTCCGGTTAAGGCCGGATAGCACGATGGCAACCATCGACCCATACGTTCTTAAACATCTTTCACACATGCAGCCAGCTTTGTACTGGCTCGATGAAGATCCTCTTGAACCCGCTCCGCATTCAACGTTGGTTGGAGATGTCACAACTGATTTATGTGTTGTTGGCGCTGGTTACACAGGTTTGTGGACTGCGCTTTTAGCCAAAGAACAAAATCCTGATCGCGAAGTTATTATCGTTGAACAACGCGAAACCGGTGCTGGTGCATCTGGTCGTAACGGTGGTTTCTGTAGCTATTCACTGACGCATGGCTTTATGAACGGTTACAGCAGATTTAAAGATGAGATGGCTGTCATCGAACGTCTTGGCCGCGAAAACCTTGATGCAATCGAAGAAACTATTAAGCGCTATGACATTGATTGCCAATTTGAATGGACCGGAGAACTTCGAATCGCCAATGAAGAGTGGCAGATAGAAGGATTAGTTGATGAAGCAAATTTACGTAACTCTTTTGGTGACAATGTAGAAGTTCTCAATCAAGATGAAATTCAGGCCCGAGTTAACTCACCACTTTCAAAAGCTGCCTTATGGGATCCAGATGGAACAGCCCTTGTTGATCCAGCGCGTTTAGTCTGGGGATTAGAGAGAGCTTGCCTAAAACTTGGTGTCAAGATTTATGAAAATACGCACGTCGAATGGCTCGAACGTACAAGCGGGGCCATGATTGTTCATACACCATATGGTTCTGTCTATGCGCAGAAAGTTGCACTTGCAACAAATGTATTTAAATCACTCGTTAAGCGCGCCCATAAATATGTTGTTCCGGTATATGACTTTCAATTAGTCACCGAACCTTTAACACCAGAACAGATGGAATCCATCGGCTGGAAGGATCGCGAAGGTTTATCAGAAGCTGGAAATCAATTCCACTATTACCGTTTGACTAAAGACAACGAGATTTTGTGGGGCGGTTATGACGCAATCTATAACTTCCGCGGAAAAGTACGCCAGGAATATGAATCAGATGCGCAAACTTATGCGCATTTAGCCGAAGCTTTCTTGGAAACATTTCCTCAACTAAAAGGCATTAAATTCACGCATGGTTGGGGCGGAGCCATTGATACATGCTCACGCTTTTCTCCATTTTGGGGTCAAGCCTTTGGCGGGCGAGTGGCATATGTAATGGGCTATACCGGTCTTGGCGTTGGTTCTACACGTTTCGGTGCACAAGTAATGCTTGACCTTCTCGATAAAGTTGATAACGAACGTACTCAGTTGAAGATGGTTCAGAGAAAGCCTCTGCCATTTCCTCCCGAACCATTTAAGTTTTTGTTTATCCGCTTAACACAATGGTCGATTAATAGAGCCGACCAGAACCAGGGCAAGCGCAATTTATGGCTCAGAACCCTTGATGTTTTAGGCTTAGGCTTTGATTCTTAAGCTTTACCTCTATTCTTAATCCATGACTAATCACGGCAATATGTATGGTCCCGATTTCACTTTTCTTGGAATCCAACGCTGCGATTTAGATATTCCAGCCACCTATGCCGACGCCGATGTTGTAATCGTTGGAGCACCGATCGATAGCGGAACTTCACATCGATCTGGCGCAAAGTTTGGTCCACAGGCAATTCGCGGTGGCGATTACCTTCCCCACGATGCCGAACGACCACACCTTGCCCTACGAATCGATTCGTTAAAGGAGATGAAAGTCGTTGATGCTGGGGATTTATTGATGCCCGGCAGTGATTTAGTTGCATCTTTAGAAGTTTTGGCCGTAGCTACTGAAAAGATCTCGCGTGCCGGCGCAATACCTGTAATCCTTGGCGGAGATCATTCAATTGCATCTGCAGACGTTGCAGGCATTGCACGCCATCGCGGCATGGGCAAGATTTCAATGATTCACTTTGATGCACACGCAGATACTGGTGAAGATCAGTGGGGCGCACTTATCGGTCACGGAACTCCAATGCGCCGATTAATTGATACAGGCACAGTTCGCGGCGATCGCTTTTTGCAGTTAGGTCTTCGCGGATATTGGCCAGATGCAAAGACGTTGGACTGGATGCGCGATCAAGGAATGCGCTCATATGAAATGACTGAGATACATCACCGTGGATTAAACACAGTTCTTGATGAATCATTTTCAATTTTGACCAATGAATGTGACGGCGTCTTTTTATCCGTTGATATCGATGTCGTTGATCCAGGTATGGCACCAGGGACAGGAACTCCAGAGCCTGGGGGAATGACAAGTCGCGAGCTTTTGGAGTCAGTACGCAGAATCTGCCTTGAACTTCCCATCGTTGGAATCGATGTCGTTGAAGTAGCACCTGCATTTGATAGCGCCGATATAACCGCGATATTAGCTAACCGTGTTGTTCTTGAAGCGCTGAGCGCTATTGCAAAGCGTCGCTCGGGAACTACTTATTCACCCACACAAAATCTTCTGGACCGATAAATGCGTGATGTAGTTATTTTGGGCTCAACCGGCTCAATCGGTACGCAGGCACTTGAAATAGTTGCAAGTAATCCAGCTCTTTTTAATGTTATTGCAATTACGTCTGCCGGTAACGACCCTGCAACTCTTATTGCACAAGCTAAATCCTTTAAGGTGTCACACGTAGGCGTTGTTAATAATGCCGAAATTATTCGTCAAGCACTTCCTGGCATCACCGTAATTGATGGCGCAAATGCCTCAACGCAGATTGCAGCCCTTGAATGCGATGTAGTCATAAATGGCATAACAGGCTCAATTGGTCTTGCGCCAACTTTGGCAGCCCTTGATGCTGGAAATGTATTAGCCCTTGCCAACAAAGAATCCTTAGTTGCAGCAGGAGATTTGGTTATGTCACGCGCAAGAGCGCATCAGATAATTCCAGTTGATTCCGAACACAGTGCAATCTTTCAATCCTCATTAGCTGGAAAGAAATCTGAGATTAAAAAACTGATTTTAACGGCAAGCGGTGGGCCATTTAGAGATCGCTTGAACCTAGATGGAATAACTCTTGAAGATGCACTCAAACATCCAACATGGAGCATGGGATCAGTTGTCACAATTAACTCAGCCACCTTAGTTAATAAAGGTCTAGAAATTATCGAAGCGCATTACTTATTTGGAATGCCATATGCAAATATCGAAGCGGTAATACATCCACAATCAGTTGTGCACTCACTCGTTGAATTCAACGATGGATCAACGATTGCGCAAGCAAGTCCACCAAATATGAAGGGGGCTATTGCTTACGCCATCAACTGGCCAGATCGGGTTGTTGATTCAACTGCGGCAATTGATTGGACAACTCCGCACACATGGAGTTTTTCTCCTATTGATTCGGCAAAATTTCCAAGTGTTGGTTTAGCTCGCCACTGTGGCCAACTTGCTGGTGCGATGCCCGCAATTTTTAATGCAGCAAATGAAGTTGCAGTTGCTGGGTTTATCGCGCGAAAGATTGAATTTAGCGCCATTGTTGAAGTAATCGCTGCCGTCGTGCAAGAGCTTGAGAAAGATTCTCCGAAAACTCTCAGAGATTTAGCCGATGTCAGTGCCATCGAAGATGATGCTCGCACACGTGCGCATGCACATCTACTACGATTGGCCCCATAATGCAGATTCTCGGAATACTCGGATTTGTTGTTGCATTACTTCTCTCTGTCATGATTCACGAATTTGGCCACTTTATTACTGCCAAGCGTTACGGCATGAAGGTCAGTGAATTTTTCTTAGGTTTTGGTACAAAGCTTTGGTCCACGCAGCGCGGTGAAACTGAATTTGGAATTAAAGCGATTCCGGCAGGTGGCTACTGCAAAATCGAGGGTATGACACCTGGTGATCAGATGCCAGAAGGTGAAGAGTCACGTGCTTTCTACACCGCTAAATCTTGGCGAAAATTAATCGTTCTTGGCGCAGGATCGTTTCTACATTTCGTTCTCGGTTACTTACTGCTCTTTGTTTTATTTGCTGGAATTGGAACTAATCAACTTCTCCCAGTAATTAATGAAGTTGTTAAGGGTTCTGCGGCGCAATCTGCTGGTTTACTTGCCGGTGATGAAGTATTGGCGATTAATGGCAAGCAAGTTAAAGACTGGTACAACGATGTTAAAGTGATTCGTAATTCCAATGGGGTTCCGCTGACCTTTTCAATAAAGCGTGGCTCAGAAGAGTTAACGATTACTGCCGCAGCCAAGTTAGAAGATGTAGAGGGCGGCAAACGTTACGTACTCGGAATTATTAATGATGTTGGAATCAAACGCGCGGGGCCTGTTACTGCCTTAAAAAATTCGGCAATTGTCACTAAGGATTTCCTCTTTGAAAGCGTTAAATCACTCATTAAACTTCCATCAAAGATTCCTGCACTTTGGGGACAAACTGTCGGTGGTCAAAGCCGCGATCCCAATGGCTTAGTAGGTGTCGTCGGCGTAGCGCGCGTATCGGGCCAGGCGATTGGAAGCGATTCCCTTTCTATCACTGAACGTATATCAACATTTATATTAATCATCGCCAGTCTAAATATCTTTGTTGGACTTTTTAATCTCTTGCCGATTCTGCCCCTTGATGGCGGGCATATGGCGGTAGCTATTGCTGATGAGATTCGTGCATTTTTCGCGCGTCTTCGGGGTCGTCCTCGACCTGCGGGGATCGATGTGACTTTACTGACCCCAGTGACAATGGTGGTCTTTGTAATTTTGGCTGCTCTTACCGTGCTTTTGCTTGTGGCAGATGTTGTAAATCCAGTCACGCTTAATCTTTAGCGCAACAAGCATTCTTACGGCACAATAGCGCCATGGTTGATTTAGGAATTCCAAGCGCGCCAGCGGCAACTCTTGCTCCCCGTCGAAAGACTCGACAGATGATGGTTGGAAACGTTGGAGTTGGAAGTGATTCACCGGTCAGTGTTCAATCGATGTGTACGACTCTTACTTCAGATGTCAATGCCACCTTGCAGCAGATCGCCGAACTCACCGCCTCGGGCTGCCAAATCGTTCGTGTAGCAGTGCCAAGCCAGGATGATGCCGATGCTTTGGCCCAGATTGCTAAAAAATCACAGATTCCAGTTATCGCCGATATTCACTTTCAACCAAAATATATCTTCGCTGCCATCGATGCTGGTTGTGCTGCGGTCCGCGTAAATCCTGGAAACATCAAGCAGTTCGATGACAAAGTAAAAGAGGTTGCAAAGGCAGCAGGTGATGCAGGAATCCCTATTCGTATCGGCGTAAATGCCGGCTCACTTGATCCACGTTTATTGGCAAAATATGGCAAAGCAACACCTGAAGCTTTAGCTGAATCTGCGCTTTGGGAAG
>CAITQC010000108.1 GCA_903894425.1 uncultured Actinomycetes bacterium | reverse complement strand
TGCAGATGTTGTTTCATTTACAACTCACAAAGTATTACGCGGACCACGCGGTGGAATGATCTTGGCTAAGGCCGAACACGCTGCAGCCATCGACAAAGCTGTATTTCCAGGTATGCAGGGCGGACCAATTATGTCTACCGTTGCTGGCAAGGCAGTGGCGCTTGCAGAGTGTGCAACTCCCGTCTATCAAAAGTATGCAAAGGATGTAATTGTTAATGCGCAAACTTTGGCAAAAGCTCTTGAAGCCGAAGGTATGCGCGCAGTCTCTGGGGGCACACAAACCCATCTGGCATTGATGGATATTCGCAGCACTGGTGTAACTGGAAAAGTCGCCGACGAGCGTTGCGGAGCAGCTGGAATAGTTATGAACAAAAACTCAATTCCAAATGATCCTGAAAAGCCAGGAATCACAAGTGGTATTCGCGTCGGTACTCCGGCAACAACAACACAGGGTATGGGTGTAGAAGAAATGAAGCAGATTGCAAAACTTATTTCACGTGCAATTAAGAGCGATGATGCAACAGCACATGCTGCAATTAAGAGCGAAGTGCATGCTCTGACTTCACGTTTTCCTATCTACCAGGCATAAGAGCTACACATGCGCGAATACTTAGTCACCCTGCTTATTTCTGCGGCTTTGTGTTACCTAATTACTCCCCTAGTGCGTTCTCAGGCGATTCGATTTGGCGCTGTTGCTGCAATTCGTGGCCGTGATATTCACACAACACCAACAGCTCGATGGGGTGGTGTTGCTATGTGGTTGGCGATGGCTATCACTTTCATGATTGTTAATCACCTACCACTTGTAGGAAAATCATTTGGACACGAGATCCAAGGTATTTTTCTAGCCTCAACTGCAATCGTTCTCTTAGGAATGGCCGATGATCGATTTCAATTAGATGCATTAACAAAGTTGGCGGGTCAAGTATTCGTTGCGGCAATCTTGTTGCTCTATGGAATTCAGATTCTCTGGCTTCCAATCAATGGTGTAATTACGCTTCCGCCTAGTATTGGCCAACTTGTCACCGTATTAATCGTTGTTGTAACCATTAATGCAGTTAATTTCATCGATGGAATGGATGGCCTTGCCGCAGGCATCGTTGCTATTGCAGGTATCGCCTTCTTTGCTTTTGCATATCTATTAGCCGTTGATTTTGGTTTTAGTCGAGCAGGCGCACCATCGCTAACAACTGCTGTTCTAGTAGGAATTTGCATTGGTTTCTTGCCACATAATGCTCACCCAGCTCGCATTTTTATGGGTGATAGCGGCTCAATGTTGTTAGGACTCTTGCTTGCATCGGCGGCAATTACATTAACTGGCCAAGTCGATCCAAATGCGATCTCTGCCGAATCAACAGGCCCAACTTTATTGCCACTCTTATTACCATTTGCAGTTCTTGCAATTCCACTTGCAGATTTACTTCTTGCCGTTGCTCGCCGAGTAAAAGCGGGTAAGTCCCCGTTTGCTCCAGATAACGAACATCTACATCATCGATTGTTAAGTGCCGGAAACTCTCAACTTAAAACCGCCTTTATTTTATATTTATGGACAGCAACAATCGCTTTTCCAGTGACTGTTTTGGCATTTGAGCCTTGGTGGGTTGCTCTCATCGTTGCCTTCGTATTAATCTCAATAACTCTTATAGTTTCCAGGAATCCCCAGAAGAAGAAGCCAGAGAAAGTAAGTGCATGAGCAGCAATGAATCTAAACTCTTAAGAGCAGCGTTTATTCCAACCTTCTTAACTAGTGGTTTTGCTATTTTGATTTCAACATTTGCTCGAGGCTTATCTGGATTTCTAGGCGCTGTGCTCGCCCAGTTCGTCGTCATTATCTTTTTTGTGATTCACATAGCTGTTTCAAGGATGACCAGAAACCTGGATCCAATTTCGACTATGGCGATGGCGCTGTTTTCTTACTTTGCCAAGTTATTTGCTTTAGGTCTCTTGCTCTGGGCGATTGCAAAATTCACAGATCGTTCCACGGTCGATCGAGCCGCCTTTGGCGTGAGCTCAGTTGCGCTCATCGTGGCCTGGCTTTGGGGCGAGATTGCCAGTTTCATGAAGTTGCGCCTACATTTACCTTTACCTGGACAAGCCCAGAGTGGATCGAAGGAGTAGTTCATGGCCAACCGTGAAGAAAACGCTATGTGGTCGATCTTTGGATATCTCCTCTCCGGGCTGCTCTTTTGGGGCGGGATCGGATATGGCCTGGATAAATGGCTCGGCACTGGTTACCTGACCTTGATCGGCCTGCTCATTGGAATAAGCGGGGCGGTATACCTGGTCTGGCTGCGTTTTGGCCGGGCGTGAGCCGTCCCACCTTCTAGCCACGGCCTGTGGATTTCTCAACTTCACCTGACTTCGCATAAGGTTGCACCCGTCTTACCTTCCCTGCAGCACCCCGTATCAATCGATTCCGAAGAGGAGTAAGCGTGCGCGATTTATTGCGTTCAGGCGCAGAAGGTGGGGGATTCGTCCCACCTAGCAGCAACGACTTCGAACTACCTCCAATCTTTGGTACCAACATTTACACAACCAAACCAATTGCATTAGTTTTCTTGTCAGTAATTTTGATCTCTGTTTTCTTCATCATCTCTTCACGCAAAGCTGCAATCGTTCCTTCTAAACTTCAATTTGCTGGCGAATCTGTCTATACATTTGTTCGCAATGATTTAGCTAAGGATGTAATTGGCCACGATTTCATGCGCTTCGTGCCCTACTTGTTCACACTCTTTACTTTCATCTTGGTTAATAACTTATTTGGAATCATTCCTCTCTTGCAGTTCCCATCTATGTCACGTGTTTCTTTCCCGTACATTTTGGCGCTCTCTGTTTACTTAGTTTTCCACTACGTTGGTGTTCGCAAACAAGGTTTTATCAAATATTTTAAAGAGATCATGTTTATGCCAGGCGTTCCAAAGGCTGCATACATTTTGATCACACCTCTTGAAATCCTTACATTTTTCTTGGTACGCCCATTAACTCTTTCGCTCCGTCTTTTTGCAAATATGTTTGCGGGCCACTTGTTGTTGCTCGTCTTTATCTTGGGTGGAGATCATCTACTTCAGGGTGTTATTGGTTTGAAGTTGATCAGCCCGTTTGCCTTCGGTATCGGCATTGTGTTGACCTTCTTTGAATTCATGGTCCAATGCTTGCAGGCGTACATCTTTACTCTGCTCGCAGCTCTCTACATCGCCGGCG
>CAITQC010000107.1 GCA_903894425.1 uncultured Actinomycetes bacterium | reverse complement strand
TAAGCCATAACTAGTTATCGCTCACCTTCGACTTAAGGAGACTCTTCTTTTATACTCATGCCATGGCTGAGAAAAAGGTAATGGGTCCCGCTTCCTATGCATTGGTTGCCTATTTCCGAGAAAAGAACGGGCTCTAAGAGCACCGCACATGACTATTGCACTTGATCGTTTATTAGGGCATATGGCGTGGGCAAATCAGAAGACCATCGAACACTTGCAGACACTTCCAGAGGAATCGCTCAAGGCATTTGCTACAAATCCTGAATGGTTCGTGGGAGAAATTGCTCATCACATCGTTGATAGCGCTGATCACTATGCATTTCGAATCTCTGGCAAGCCTGCACTAACTCAGCCAGGAGATCCATGTATCGATGATGTGAATGTCATTGCCGATCTGGCAAGATTAAAGGAGCAGGCAGCAACAGTCGATGCGCACCTTCTAGAATGCGTAAAACTAGATGACGTGCAAATCGAGTTCGTGAATTACGAAGACAAATTGGTTAAACGATGGAGATCAACTATTTTGTCTCAGGCGATTCATCACGCGACTGAACACCGAGCGCAGATCGCTTCAGCCCTAGAAGCTAAAGGCTTTACTCCTGTAAACCTTGATGACCTTGATCTGTGGGCCTACGAAAAAAGTTTTGAGTAGTTTAAATCTTCAGTTGAACTTAGGATCTTTCGTCCATTTGCGTTTTCATATAGTCAGTGAGTTTTTCAATGATTCGCACTAGCTCGGCTTGTTCTCGCTTACTTAGAACCCCGAAGAGGGACCCTAATTCGACAGAAGCTTCTGGGCGCACTTTCTTGAAAAACGTTCGACCAGTCGAACTCAACTCAACCCAAGTAACTCGTTGATCTTCTTTATCTTTGACTCTATTAACCAGCTTTTTTCCCTCTAGACCTTTCATCAGCCCAGTTATTGCCCTCGGAGTTAAATCCAACATTTGTGCCAGCTGCCCCAATGTCGTTTGTTTTGTTTGGGATAACAAGAAAACCACCATGAGTTGTGAAGAGGTGACGTCGTGCCTAGCTTCAACTCTCAAGCTCATCCACCGGGGAAAAAGGTGACTCAGTCGTCCCACGCTTGCTGCCACAAATAGAGAGCCAAGCGATTGGGGCATCAGGCGAATAGAGGAGGGAGGAGGTTTCCTTGGCGAACCCTTCTGGGTTCTCACAGCCTTTTCCATAGAGCCAATATAGCAAATGCATTTGCATTAATTAGTTACCTAGGTAAATAATACGCAAATAGCCGAACTTGGTGCTCTCAAATAGAAAATAGGTCTTAAATTATGAAGAAGTTTGTCCTTGGCGCAACAGGCATTGCCGTAGTCCTCGTGAACTGCTTAGTTTTCTATGCTGCACAAGCAGCTACGGCCACGACCTCGGTTTCTACGGTGAAGGTAATTAAGGCCGCCAAGTGGAACTCCACAGTGAAGCTGTCTTACTCAAAGAGTTCAGTCGTTATGCAGCCAGATGGAATTCCTAACCATCCGCGCGATGCTTACTACGCCGTCCCAAAGTCACAGGATGTAGTTGTTCCGGATGCAACAACGGCGACAGTTGTGAAAGATCCAACTAAGGCGCAGAACTATAAGTTCACTATTCCAAGTACGCCTACATACTCGAAGACAGTGACCAAGACATCACTTGGATCAATTGGTGTAATGATTTCTGGAGCGGTCTTGTACAACCCGTTTGAAGGAGATAATAAGACTCCTGCAATGGCCAATAACTTCACCATTACAGATTCAAACGGAATCACAGCCTCATTTGTCGATAAGTGCGCTGGTCATCCAATTCCAATGCAAGGTGCTTACCATTACCACGGCCTTTCCAGTTGTGTAACTGCAAAGGTTGATACAACGGGTAAGCCATCACATGTGATTGGCTTCGCTCTTGATGGTTTTCCAATCTATGGTGACCGTGACATTAAGGGTAAGCAATTAACCGCTAAGAATTTGGATCAGTGCAATGGTATTTACAGCGCTACACCCGAGTTTCCGAAGGGGATTTACCACTACGTTCTTTTAGGAACTGCAGATGTTCGGTCATCGATTGCTTGCTTCCACGGAGTTGTAGATTCATCGCAAATTCAGGCGATGCCAAATATGGGTGGGGGAATGGGAATGCCTGGAATGCCCGCACCTGATTTAGCAGCTGCTGCGAAGAAATTGGGAATTACTGAGGATGCGCTGAAGGAGGCATTTGGAATGATCATGCCACCAGATTTTGCAGCTGCCGCTAAGAAGCTAGGTATTACCGAAGCAGTTCTAAAGGAAGCTTTAGGACTACAAGGCTAAAAAGGTTACTGGATGTGGGTTGCCGAACCTCGGTCAACAAAGTCGCCAACCCACAATTCAGTGCGTTTCTTTTTATTGTTTTTTCCAGCTTCTATGGATTCGACCATCATTTTTCCGCATGACTTGGCCATTTCATAAGCATCAAAAGTAACTGTAGAAATTGTTGGATGGGTTGACTCAGCTTGGCTTTCAAGCATATTCACACCGATGATCGAAAGATCTTTCGGAATTGACAACCCAAACTCCTTTGCTGAATTCACAAAGCCGATAGTCGCGGCATCAAGCAATGAAACTATTCCAGTAATTGATCGATACTCTTTTTTGAAGATAGAAGCTAATTCTTCACCGCCCGCCTCTGAATTGGGTATATCGATTGCCTTTAGCTTCATTTTTAGTTGAGAGGCTTCTGTCATTAGATGTTGAGGAATTGGGGTATCTGAAACAAGAACACCAATTTGTGTGTGACCAAGTTCCTTCAACTTAGATAGTGCAATTCTGTCCACATTTTCAAAGTCACGATCGACGTAGTTGTACTTGAATCCAACATCGGTGCGGCCCAGGACAACAAAAGGAACTCTTTCACGGTTGAGAAGATGGACTCGCTGATCATTCTCTTTAACGTTCATCAAAATAACGCCACCTGAGAAATTGGACTTAATTAAGAGATTCACATCGGCATCATCATCATTGGATACCGGCCAGATGACGCTATGAAAACCAGCTTCACGTACTCCGTCGACGATTCCGTCGACGAGCGCTCCATTGATTCGAGAAGATGGGGTAGTGAATAAGTTAGAGATCATCATGGTGACCATGCGTGGAGCGCCGCCTGCTAACGCTGCGGCTGCGTAGTTTGATTTATATCCAGCTTGATCTATGGCGGCTTGAACACGTTTTTTGGTCGCCTCACTGATTGGGCGCTTGCCCGACAACACATAGGAGACGGTGCTTTCGGAGACGCCAGCTAACTTTGCGACATCTGCACGTGTAGGCACTAACGAACTCCAATCTCTCAAAACGTGGGCCTAAACCCTTGACTCTTACTTTGGCTGTATGTACATTACATCATTGTCGACGCGCGTCGACGAATTATTGGAACTAAGGGGGATTTATGAAGTTGCATCGTTTGGGAGTGGGTCTCCTGGGTGTTTCTCTAGCATTTTTCGGTTCGATGGCGCCGGCTCAGGCAGCCGGTTCAATCACTGTGTGGGTTAACTCTGGTGAAGAGGCTTCGTACAAAGCAGCATCTGCTGCATGGTCAGCAAAGACTGGTGTAACAGTAAACATTGTTGCCAAGTGCGGACTTGGAGATTGCGGATTGAGCAAACTTGGTCCTGCAGGAGCTGGTCCAGATTTGTTTACAGCAAGCCATGACAATACTGGTTCACTTGTTAAGTCAGGCGTTGTTACCTCACTGAGCTCTGTCATTAAGAAGAGCGCTTATCCATCAGCGGTAATTTCTGGTGTGAGTTTCAATTACCAGCAATGGGGAATTCCAATTGCGGTCAGCAATATTGCTCTTGCAACAAACTTGAGTCTTGTTCCAGCTGGAGCACCAAAGACTTGGAAAGATCTTGAGAGTACAGCGACTTCTCTAATCTCATCAGGCAAAGCAAATGTTGGAGTAGTAACACATATTGATGGTTACTTCATGCAGCCTTTCTTTGATTCTCTTGGTGGTTATGTCTTCGCAAATAAGAACGGTGCATACACAAATACTAAGCAGGTTGGAATTTACTCAAAGTCACTTGCCAAGAATGCTTCACTAATGGACACATGGTTAGAGAAGAAAATCTTTGATAAGGCAAATACATACGATGGTTCTAATTTCACCAATGGAAAAGCACCTTACGCAGTTGTTGGTCCGTGGTCGATTGACGGATTAGATAAGGCTGGAATCAAGTACCAGATTTCAAGCATCCCATCCATCAATGGTGGAACAGCTCGTGCATTCAGCGGAGTTACTGCTGTTTACCTCAACCGTTTTGCTAAGAACAAGTTTTTGGCCAAGCAGTATTTAGTTGAGGTAGTTCAAACTGCCGCATTCAGCAAGGCAATTACAGCTGCAAACAACAGCTTCCCAGCTAATGTTGAAGCGGCTTCTAGCATCGATCCAAACAGCGTTGCTGGAAAGTTTGGTGCATATGGTGCTGTTTGTATCCCAATGCCAAATGTTTCTGAGATGAACCAGGTTTGGACTTACTGGAACAACTCATTTGCAGACTGGGCAAGTGGCAAGGCTAAGTTTGGTGCAGCCATGGAATCTGCATCAAAGAACCTGAATAAGGCTCTAGGAAACAGCTAAATCTGCTTGATAAGGGACCTTGGTGAACGAGGGTTAAACACCAAGGTCCCTTTCAGCATTTATCTGCAGCGTCTACATTTCAGAAGGGGGGATCATGAATATCAAAGCAGTTTCAAAAGGCTCCAAATATGTGATCTCCTTCGGAGTAATTTTGCTTCTACTCCTTATGGGTACCAAGCTATTTCAAGATAAGGCATGGTTCCTTGCCATATTTTTTTATTTATCTGCAGGGCTAATTTTTTACACGTATTCGATAAGTGAGAACACTCCAGGAAAATATCTACTTCCCGGAGTTTTGCTTTTAACTCTTTTCCACATTTACCCAGCTTTTTACTCAGGTGCTGTGGCATTTACTAACGACTCCAATGGTCATCAATTATCCAAAGAGCAGGCCATAGCCGCGATAGTGCAGGACTCAAAAGTCCCAATCGATTCTCAAGAACCAATTAAGTATCAGGTTCTACTGGAAAATGACTCAGAAAAGCTATTTATAATATTTCAATACGATAGCCAGGACTATTGGCTAAGCGATGGGAAAACGGTTAAATCTGTAATGATTGATTCCAAGAATATTTTGATGGATGGAACGATCAAGGAGATTGACGGCTTTGCAGTATTGAACACGGAGCAAGCGCAGGGCCAGGTATCACTACTTCAAAATTTAGTAATCAATTTGGATTCTGGGCTCTCTTTGCAACCTCAAGACTTAGAAACGTTGGAAGTTTCTCAACCAGCCTTTGTTTACAACAAAACAAAAGATGAGTTAGTGAATACCTTTTCAGGTGAGATTTACACTCCTAATGACAATGGCCAGATGGTGAGCAAATCTAATGAAGCTCTGTACCCCGGTTGGAAAGCAAATGTTGGGTGGCGAAACTTTTCTTCAATCATTACCGACAAGGAAATTCGCAGACCATTATTAGCGGTTCTGGTTTGGACCTTCGCCAACGCTTTCTTGCTGGTCTTTTTCAGCTTTTTAATGGGCCTTGTTTTGGCTCTAATTTTCAATTTTCCCGCCCTACGGTCGAAGCGGTTTTATAGAACCATATTTATTATTCCCATGGCCATCCCGAGCGTTTTATCGATACTTGTTTGGTCCGGGCTTTTTACGGCCGAAACTGGGGTCATCGATCGGCTCTTTAATATCTCCACTCCATGGCTAACTCACCCATGGTGGGCACGCTTAGCTGTGTTGATTGTGGAGCTTTGGTCAACTTTTCCTTACATGTTCCTCATTACTACTGGAGCGATTCAAGCTATTCCCGGTGAAATCTTAGAGGCTGCAGAAATTGATGGAGCCAGTGCATTGAAATCATTCACCCAAATAAAGCTTCCACTGGTGGTTCGAACCGTCGCACCATTATTGGTGGCTTCAATTGCGATGGCCCTTAATAATTTTGGTGCAATTTATTTGCTGACTGGCGGAGGACCCACATTTTCAAATTCAAATGGAAATGCAGGAGCAACCGATATTTTGATTTCGTATACATACAAATTAGCTTTCAATGCCCAAGAGGGAAATAACTACGGCTTAGCTAGTGCACTTTCCATCTTGAATTTCTTGATGGTCGGCATTATTTCAATCTACGGATTGAGAAAGATGAAAACAATGGAGGGGATCAATTAAATGAATTCACTTGATTCCATTAAAAATAGAAAGATGCGTTTCTGGCTCAAGAAGGTGCTGTGGCGGCACATTGTTGGAATAATCGTTGCATCTTTCGCCTTGTTTCCATTGGTCTGGATGATTTCTGCTGCCTTTGATGTAACAGGACAGATAAGTACGCAGCAGTTGATTCCTGTGCACAAAGGTTTAGATAACTTCCACCAGCTGTTCAGTAATACAGAGAAACCATTTGGGATATGGTCGAAAAATTCATTGGTTATAGCTATTTCTGCGGCTGGAATGCAGGTCATTATCGGCGCATTGGCTGCCTATTCTCTGAGCCGTCATAGATTTAGAGGTAGAAAGTTAACTCTTTCCACGATCCTAATCGTGCAAATGTTTCCACAACTGCTGGCGGCAACTACCCTTTTTCTCATCATAAATACCTTTGGTAAAAGTTTTAGCATCCTTGGTTTAGGTCACCAACTTCCATTGATTCTTATTTTTGGCGGATCTGCTCTAGGCATAAATACATGGATGCTCAAAAGCTTTTTCGATACATTACCCACTGAAATCGATGAGGCTGCAAAAATAGATGGCGCGGGCCATTTTGAGATATTTAGGAAAATTATCGTTCCGCTTGCAACTCCAATTTTTGTGGTCACTTTCCTTTTGTCTTTCATCGCGATCATTAATGAGTACCTCATTACCTCTGTAATTCTGGGTCTTGATGGAAACAACATGACTGTTGCGGTTGGTCTACAACAGTTTATTTACGGTCAATATGGAAAGAACTGGGGACCTTTCACCGCGGGTGCTTTGCTGGCGACCATTCCTGTGATGGCCCTCTTTATTTTCTTACAGAAGCACCTTGTCTCAGGATTAGTAAGCGGAGCGACGAAGGGCTAATGGGATAATGATTGATCTTGAGGAGTTCCAAGTACGTGGAGTAAGCGGAAGCGTTAAAAAAGTACGCATCGGCAAACGCACCGTTGACTACTGGGCACCAAAAAATCCGGGTAAACATGTAATTGTTGCTTATGACGGGCAGAATGTTTTGGACAAAAGAAACATAGGAATAAATCCGCACCAAAGGGCTACCTGGGAGTTGGCGCAATCAGCGGTCAGGATCGCTGAAAAGAACAACATTCTTCCACCTACTGTTATTTGTGTTTATCACACCCCTTACGACGAAGATAATTTAGGCAGACTCAAGGAGTACACACCCAAGAGATTTATGGGAAAACGGGATAATTGGATGATCGAAAGTTATGGTCTCTACAATGTTTCTGTCGATAGCTTTTTGGCTGATTTAGATGCGGATCAGTTGATTACCGACATAACCGATTCAATCGTCCCTCAAATTACTTCACGTATTAATCAACTCATTTCGCCCGAAAGTACAGCCATTATCGGAGCGAGCATGGGCGGGCTGGCGGCGATTTATTCAACAATTGAAAGATCTGACTTTTTTCACACCGCTCTGAGTTTTTCTCCTCACTGGGTTATAGGTGGGGATCAATTAGCCTCAAAAATGATGAGTGAATTTCCAGCTCCAGGAAAACATAAGTTGTGGATGAGCCGTGGAACAAAAGGTTTAGATGCTTTATATGAGGGTTCCCAGGATCTTGCCGACAGGCTGATCAAATCGCGGGGATACGTTGAGAACAAGAATTTAGTTACACGCGTTTTAAATAAAGGCGCTCATTCAAACGCTACTTGGGCGCACTATGCGCCTGCGGCTTTGGATTTTTGGATGAAGGAAGGAATCTAATGAAAAGAAGAGTCGTATTTGCCGGAGACAGCATTGTGCATGGCGGGCCATGGCAGTACTGGTTGCAGAAGCATTACGTAACAAATTTTGCTTTTCCAGGACACACGACAGAAGACTTAGATGCTCTTATTCCTTCGATTGTGGCATCGCAACCAGAAATTCTCATCGTGATGATAGGAACTAATGATTTTGGTAAGCATCGTCTTCCTGAAGAGCAGGTAATCAAAAATATCTTGAATGTTGCGACCAAACTTAAAAGCGCATTACCTAATACTCCGATCATCTGGCATTCTCTTACTCCTCGAAGTGATGAATTTTCCCAAAGTATGCTTGTCGTAAATGCAGCGATTCATCCCGAGTTGGAAAAGCTGGAGCTCATATTCCATGACATTTTTCCATTGTTGAAAAATGACAAAGAGGACAAGCTCCAAATTGAGTATTGTGAAGATCCAGATACCTTCGGACTCCACTTGAACAAATTGGGATATGAAAAATGGTTCGAATCCCTAGGCCCGCTAATTGCTGAGAAATTAGAGTCCTAATTAGGAACTGGTAAGTTTCGCATGTGGAGCGTGCAAAAGAGCTAGCATCAATTAATCGCAAGATCGTAAAGATCGATCAAGCCTTTGCACCTGCCATTAAAACCCTTGCGCCTTGCACATTTGGTTTAGAAAAGCCGACTGTTACTCATTATCAGTCACTCATTAGATCGGTAATCGCGCAGCAAGTAAGTACGGCAGCCGCACGCACCATATCTGGGCGCTTACAGGAAAAGTGTGGAGGTTCGATTACAGCGGCCAAGGTTGGTGCGCTTTCCTTGAAGGAGCTTCAATCTGTAGGACTTACAGGGGCAAAAGTTCGAACAATTAGTGAGCTCACAGAGGCTTCGCTGTCGGGAGAAATCAACTTCCGGAAATTTACTCATATGTCAGATGAAGAGATCATCAAAGATTTAGTTCCGCTGTTTGGAATTGGTCGATGGACCGCAGAAATGTTCTTGATCTTCCACTTAGGTCGCCTTGATGTGTGGCCAATTGATGATCTTGCTGTGCGTCGAGGTTGGGACAACCTTCATGGAAATTCAGAGCCCATTAAGCCCAAAGCGCTGCAATTACTAGGAGAGCCATTTGCAGGAATGCGAAGTGTTGTTGCTTGGTACTGCTGGAGAGCTTCTTAACTACTGATTAACAATTGCATCGTGGACATACTGCGCTAATCCACGCACGCGTCCGTCGTAATACTCTTTAAATCGCGGATCTTCGATATACATAACGGCAAGATTCTTTTGCATTTCAACAGAGCAATCGTAAAACCATTTGGTGATTGCATCTCTGTGTGCACGTACAGCTTCCTGAGCCTTAGGGGAGTCGATGGGAAGTGAGTTACCAAAGGCATAGACAAATAACTCAGTTACGGCTTCCTGATCTACCTTTGCGGCTTGGAAGTCATCCTTTGAGTACTTAGATGTCTTTGCCTGAGATTGTCGGTAAGCCTCGGTATTTCCCCAACGCTTACCGACCTCATCTTCGTATGTGTGCATGGAAATATTCTACGACCTTCTGTAATCTTTGCCCATGCGCTTCTTAATTTCAGTAATAGCCACAAAAACAAGCCCAGCACACACCCCTGAAGAGATCAAAGCGATTAACGACTTCAATGACAAGATCGAGGATGCCGGGCAACGTTTATTCGCTTGTGGCATGGAATCTCCAGACAGTGCTTTCGTTTTTGATTATCGAACCGGAAAATCAGAGTCAGTTCCTGGCCCTCTAAATGCAACAGCTGAGTACGCCAGCGGTTTTTGGATCGTAAAGGTCGATTCATTAGAAACTGCAAAACAGTTGGCTGCTGAAGGTTCTGCAGCATGTAATCGCAAGACTGAGCTACGCCCTCTTCACGGCTAACGCTTGCTTTACATCAACCACTTTTTGCGCTCTTGCTCTGGTAATTTTTCGATGGCGTATCGCAGCATGGTGCGAGGCATTTCATGTGAATGTTTCTTTAGGAATCCTCGAAGCAACATCACATCTTTCTTGCCAAGCTCTCGAAGCATCCAACCAACGGCTTTGTGAATTAGATCTTCCTTGTCATTTAGTAAGGCTTCAGCGATTATCAATGTTGGCTCTAAATCGCCTGCACGAATTAGCGCAAAAGTAAGAATCATGGATACTCGACGTTGCCAAAGCGATTTTGATGTAGAAAGTTTGATCAACAGCGGCATGGGGTCATCGACTTCCAAGAGGTAAACACCCATCCAAGGAGCGGACACATCGACAATGTCCCAATTATTAATTCGTTCAGATCGAACTTGCTTCAGGTAAAAATCAAATATCTTCTTTCGCTGCTGTGGAGTTTTGGCAGCTTTGAATTGAAGATTGAGAATGATAGATGCACAAAGTCGAGCTTCGTGAAATGGCGAGTTGAAAAGTTTGGTTAACTCTTCAAAATCAAGATCCTTGAATTTCTTAGCAACAGCTCGTGTTTGAGGGACCGTTCCACCGAGGAAGAGATCTCCTTCGCCATATTGGCCTGGCGCGGTTTTGAAGAAGCGAGAAAGATCGCCGACTCTTCCTTTCCTGCCATAACCCTTTAAATCATTAAGTGCCAGGCTTGCTTTCATGGCGCAAATATACCTTTCGAGAATTATTAGATAAATGCTCGTTACTATTGCCCTCTAGAGATTGATTGGAGGGTGAGATGATCGAAGCGATAATTCTTGGAATTGTTCAAGGCCTCACCGAATTTTTACCAATCTCTTCGAGTGCTCACATTCGATTTGTGGGTGAGTTCCTCGATGGTGCAAATGATCCTGGTGCTCGTTTCACCGCAATCACCCAAATAGGAACTGAGTTAGCAGTCCTTCTATATTTCAGAAAAGACATCGCAGCCATTCTTCGCTCGTGGTTTGGGCAAACGATTCAGCGCAAAGAGCTATTTGGTGAAGCTAAATCGCAGGCTCGAATGGGTTGGTTGATCATCATCGGATCAATCCCAATTGTTGTCCTTGGGTATTTAGGAAGTGACATCATTGAAAACAATCTTCGCTCGCTGTGGTTGATTGCAACAACCTTGATTGTCTTTGGTGTGATTCTCGGTTTTGCAGATACATATGGAAAGAAAGTTCGCACATTAGATCAGCTATCAACTCGTCACGGCATTTTGTATGGCGCAGCTCAAGCTTTAGCGCTTATGCCAGGAGTTTCCCGTTCAGGTGCAACGATCGCTATGGGTCGCTTTCTTGGGTACACGCGTGAAGCAGCGCTTCGCTACTCATTCTTGTTAGCTCTGCCTGCTGTGTTCGGAAGCGGCTTCTATCAACTTCAGGGAGCGCTTTCATCATCTGATAGCTCAAATCTCTTTTCACTCGGCGAGACCGCCGTGGCAACAGGAATTGCTTTTGTTGTTGGCTACCTAGTTATCGCATGGTTGCTTAAGTTTGTTTCTACCAAGAGCTTTATGCCCTTCATCATCTACAGAGTCACACTAGGCACAGTGATTCTTATTCTCTTAGCAACTGGTGTTATTGCAGCATGAGCAAGGTTTTAGTTGACAAGCATTTGAAAGGCTTTGAAATCGGCCAGCGTCAGATTCTTAATAATCTCCGTGAAATGATCGCTGAAGAACTTCCGACAGCTACCCAGGTAATCAAATACGGAATACCCACCTTTCTGATCGAAGGGGTAGCGATTCTTGGTTTTGATGGATACAAAAATCACAACAGTTTATTTCCCTATAGCGGCGCTACAAATATGTTGCTTGAAAAGGAGCTGGCTGGATATGAACAAACCAAAGGCTCTATTCACTTTGCTGTAGACAAGAGATTTCCGAAACCTCTACTAAAAAAGATTATTAAGGCGCGCATTAGCCAGATAAATGCGAGCTATCCAAAGCGCACAGGTGAGTATTTAGAGTTTTATGGAACTGGTGTTCTAAAAGCTGTTGGAAAGATGAAGGCGGACAAACTCCACGGTGATTGGAAATGGTTTCGAAAAGATGGCGTGATTATGCGCTCAGGATCATTTAAGAATGGAAAGCAAGTAGGCGTATGGATTACCTACGACCAAAAAGGTAAGCCCTACAAGAAAACCAACTTCGGCTCCTAAACTCCTTTTCGATTGGCGAAGCATTTATCTATTGCATAGCATTGCCACGTGTTCGCACTTCATAAATTTCCACTGACTAAACCTTTAGCGGACAAGTTTCGCGAAAATGTTTCCGGTTCAAGTGATGGTCGACCTGATTGGGTACTTACAATCGGTCAAGGCTCCGGCGAAGGATTATTTGGTCCGAACAGCGCTGTGTGGCAGGTGCATGGAACTATCGCAACATTAGTTGGGGGAGTTCGAGCATTACTTTTGCAGGCCGCGCATCCTGCACCACTATCTGGAGTTGCAGAGCACTCTCGATATGAAACAGATCCTTTAGGACGCCTGGCGGGTACGACTCGTTGGTTAACGGTCACAACCTTTGCAGCAGAAGAGGTAATTGCTCGCGAAGCAGCGCGCGTTAACACCATGCATGATCATGTGAAAGGTAATTTCACTGACAAGCAAGGTCATGCACAAAGTTACAAAGCTAAAGATCCTCGCTTTTTGTTATGGGTGCACTGCGCCTTCACAGATTCATTTTTGAAGGCACATTTGGCACTTGGTTACCCCATTGATAAAGGTGCTGATGCTTATGTTGCTGAATGGAGCAAGAGCGCGATTCCTCTTGGGTTAACCAACGCACCAATGTCAGTTGCAGAGC
>CAITQC010000106.1 GCA_903894425.1 uncultured Actinomycetes bacterium | reverse complement strand
GACAGTTAACAGATTGAGATTGACAGGCAACGCTTGTCACAACCGGGATAAATACTTTTGTATTAAGAAATCTTGAAATTTGAAAATAGAACTGGAACTGCCCACTTGGGCATCCAGCTTCTACTTGAGTAAGCGATGACTCAACTTGGAGGGTATCTCCAACGCGAACATTGTTCGCAGCTGTCACTCCAGGACAACCAAAACCACTGAGTAGATCAAAACCATTTGTGGGTGACGCATAAGTGAATGCATCTCCATTGAGATCCGTAAAACTGCAACCCCCTACAACTACAGGGTTATTTGAAGAAAAATCCTGAATCAATTTTGTTCCGGAAATTGCAAAATCGCAGATTGGTAATGCGACCGGAAAAACAACTGGCGCATATGCCGCCTTGCCCCAAGCAGATTGGGCACAACCAATTACCTTTACGTCAGCTCCTGATGGATTGACAAGTGAAGTGAAGAGCGCTGAAATTGAAGTACCCGAACTTTGTCTAGTGCTTGTTTTTACTCGAACATAATTCTTGTAGTCAGAATTAACGGTTTTACACTCAAACTGACCACTATTGAGCGATCCACATTGATTTAATGGCGCTGTGCCACATATTTCAGATACATCTGAAAGCGCATCTGGGGAATTAAGGTTTGCATATTTACCGGCAAATTCCATTGCGTAACTTTGATTTCCGCAAACACTGCTGGCGTAGGCAGAGTTTATATTTAAGATTGCGCCAGTTCCAACCACAGCACATTCCTGAGCAGTTGCTAGCACTGAAGTGTCTGCCGCATTTTGAATTACTCGGCGTTCTGAATAAAGAGATGAAACATCAAAAACTATTACAAATAGCGCGATAACAAGTACTGATGACATCAAAATAGCGAAGAGAGCTACAACTGCTCCATCTTCTCTCTTGAGGTCAACGATTTTCTTAAACATTTAATTCATGCATCTCATCGTGCCGGTTGATGTGAGAGTGAAATCCTGAACCCAAGTAGCCCCAGGTGAAATTATGGTTATCAATCCCACGGGCAATAACCACTTAAAGTTTGTTGATGCCGTCACTGAAGTATTTTCAGAACTTTGTGCGGCTGAGCACTGAGTTATGGCCACTGTTAAAACGCCTGCACCATCTAGTTGTGCAACGCGGGCAGCGGCAGGTGCCGATGTTTGAACAAAGTCATTGAGTGTCTGTGTATTGCCAACACCTGAAGAAAACAGTGAGCTGTACCGTGCACCTTCACGCGAAGCGGCAGTAACGCTTACCTGCACAAAACCCATGCGGCCAAAATCTATGAGTCCGACAATCAAGACAAGTAAAAGCGGAAGGATCAATGCAAACTCAACTGCAGTTGCACCGCTCTCATAAATAGAAGCACTCCTTCGCGCCTTTGTGGTTCTTTTGGTGCGAAGGAGTGCTGTATGAACTATTTGTTTTAGGCGCACACGTTTGTTGTTGAGTTCCAAGTTCCACCCTTAACAACGCAAGCTGCGCGGCTAAATAGGATAGAGATGTTTGTTCCCAACAATGTCACAGCAACGATAATTGCCACGGCAATCAAACCTACGATGAGAGCGTACTCAACTGCAGTTGCTCCGCTTTCTTCGCGAGAAAATCGTGACAGTTTGTTCTGAACTTGGGAAAGTGCAACATTGCGTGCGGCAATGGCTTTTACGACTAAACCGGTCATGGTGTTCCTTTTCCTTTGGGTATTGAGCCTGACCTGTCAATTCTACCTTTTGACCGGTCTTTTTTCCTTTGATTAGCCTGTGAAAATTGAAGTTTCACGGTGAACATCGGATTATTTGAGGTCTCCTAGGTAATAAAGCGAAATCGCAGAGTCTTGCTCTGCGTGGTGATGATCGCGGAAAATCACTGCGCCATCGGTGCCACACATGCCCAACACTATTGCTCCACCTCCTGGATGCTGCGGTAGCCAAGCGGTTAAGTCATAAACCTTTAAATCCACATATGTCCAGCAATCACTCTCTTTATTGTGAATAGCAATATCTGATTTCGTAAAACTCTTCACCGTATTAGTTGGCGTTGGCGTTGGCGTTGGAGGCGGCGTTGGCGTTGGCGTTGGCGTTGGCGTTTTTACTGTAACGCCTTTATTCCAGATTAGTTTCTTGCCAGATTTGGTGCATGTGAATTTCTTGCCGGATGCAATAACTTTTTGATTTAAATTTTTACACACAACTCCGGCAGCCACTTTTCCAGCTGACTGGGCAACATCGGGAGAGAAACTAAGGGCAACTGAAATAGCTAATGCGATTACATAGGTGGCCCTAAATTTCATGGAACTACTTTTTCTTTGTGTATCCCTTTGGACATACAGGCTTTAGAGCTGCGATCTTCTTAGTAGTTTTGCCCTTTACGCATGTAATGGTCTTGTTCTTAAGCGCTGTGTATTCAAGCTGTCCAAGAGT
>CAITQC010000105.1 GCA_903894425.1 uncultured Actinomycetes bacterium | reverse complement strand
CCGATGGATCCTGATTTTGATTATGCAGCGGCCTTTAAATCACTTGATCTTGAGGCAGTCAAAGCAGATATCAACGCAGTAATGGTTACTTCCCAAGATTGGTGGCCAGCTGATTACGGTCACTATGGTCCATTCTTTATTCGCATGGCTTGGCACAGCGCCGGTACATATCGCACATCAGATGGACGCGGTGGCGCAGGGGCTGGAATGCAACGCTTTGCTCCACTCAACTCATGGCCCGATAACGTCAACCTAGATAAAGCCCGTCGTTTGTTATGGCCGATTAAGCAAAAGTATGGACAAAAGATTTCTTGGGCCGATCTAATGATTTTGGCAGGTAACTGCGCACTTGAATCAATGGGCCTAAAAACATTTGGTTTTGGTGGAGGACGTGCCGATGTGTGGGAACCAGATGAGACTTATTGGGGTAAAGAAGCAGAGTGGTTAGCAGATGAGCGCTATAGCGGTGAACGCAATCTTGAAGATCCACTAGCTGCAGTTCAAATGGGATTGATCTACGTAAATCCAGAAGGTCCTAATGGAAATCCAGATCCATTACTTTCTGCGCGCGATATTCGCGAAACATTTGCACGCATGGCAATGAATGATGAAGAAACCGTTGCACTTATCGCCGGTGGCCACACATTTGGTAAGACTCATGGCGCCGGTGATCCTGGGAAATACGTTGGAGCCGAACCAGAAGCTGCGCCAATTGAAGATATGGGTTTTGGCTGGAAAAACACAATGGGAACAGGATCAGGTCCCAACACAATCTCTAGTGGACTTGAAGGCGCATGGACTCCAACCCCAACTAAATGGGACAACACTTACTTCGATCTTCTCTTTTCATTTGATTGGATTCAAACAAAGTCACCAGCGGGTGCGACACAGTGGATTCCAAGTGATCAAAGCGCAGAAAACGCAGTTCCTGATGCGCATATTGCTGGCATAAAACATGCACCAGTAATGCTCACTTCAGATTTAGCACTCATTAAAGATCCTGCTTATGCAAAGATTTCTAAGTATTTCCACGAAAATCCCGCAGAGTTTGCCGATGCATTCGCACGCGCTTGGTTTAAATTAACCCACCGCGACATGGGCCCTGCAGTTCGCTACTTGGGTCCTGATGTTCCAAATGAGGTATTGATTTGGCAAGATCCAGTTCCAGCCTCAACGTCTGCACTAGTTAGCGCTGCCGATATCGAAAACCTTAAGAAGATCATTCTTGCAAGTGGATTAACGATTTCGCAGTTAGTAACCACTGCCTGGGCCTCTGCATCTACTTACCGCTGCACAGATAAGCGCGGTGGCGCAAATGGTGCACGTATTGCTCTAGAACCACAGCGCAGTTGGGAAGCCAACAACCCAGCCGAACTTGCCAAGGTTCTGACAAAGCTGGGGGAGATTCAAAGTTCTTTCAACACTGGTGCAACAAAGATCTCACTTGCAGATCTCATTGTTCTTGGTGGAGTTGCAGCAGTTGAAAAGGCAACAAACAGCTCTGTGACAGTGCCATTTACACCTGGTCGCACCGATGCAACTGCCGCACAAACAGATGTTGCATCTTTTGCTTTCCTTGAGCCACATGCAGATGGCTTTAGAAACTTTAAGAAGAGCGCAGTGAAGCAACCAGCAGAGTATTTACTTGTTGATCGCGCTTCTCTTCTGAACCTAACTGCTCCAGAGATGACCGTCTTAGTTGGCGGTCTTCGCGTACTTGGTGCAAATGCCTATGGGTCCACTATCGGTGTATTCACAACTAAGCCAGGAGAACTAAGCAACGATTTCTTTATCAATCTTCTTGCACAAGATATTGAATGGGCGCCAAAGGCTGGTTCTACTGAACTGTATGAAGCGCATGATCGAAAGACAGGTGTTGTCCGTTGGACCGGAAGCCGTGCAGATTTAACCTTTGGATCAAACTCTGTGCTGCGTGCACTTGCCGAGGTCTATGCCTCAAGTGATGCAACAAGTAAGTTTGTAACTGATTTCGTAAACGCCTGGTCAAAGGTGATGGACGCAGATCGCTTCGATTTAGCGTAAATATGGTGGGGCGGGTCGGGCTCGAACCGACGACGACAGAATTATGAGTTCTGGGCTCTAACCAACTGAGCTACCGCCCCTTACGGTGAGCAGTCTAAAGCACTGAAATGCTTTTCAATTCACCGGTGACATTTACGCCTAATCTTTGTACAGTTTCGGCAATTGAATTGGAGTCTGCCATTACTGATCAAAGCCCGGCCGTTACTGGCCCATCTCTGACAACGCGCAAAGTTGTCTTTCTCGTAATTGCAGCAGCAGCCCCAATGGCGGCGATGGTGGGCAATGTTCCACTGGCACTTGTCTATGGAAATGGCGCAGGACTTCCGGCAGCATTTTTGATTGCCACATTAGTCTTGATCTGTTTTTCCGTTGGCTATGCATCCATGAGTCGAAAAGTAATTAATACCGGAGCGTTTTATACATATATCGCCAGATCCTTAACAAAACCTGTTGGTGTGGGTTCGGCATATGTGGCCCTTGCTGCATACACCGCACAAGCTTGCGGACTTGCAGGTGCCTTTGGTTATTTCATGCAGCAGTTGGTTCTTGAAGGCGCCGGCGTTGATGTGCCTTGGTATGTATTTAGCGCAATCGGAATAATCGTTGTTGCAATCCTTGGTTATCGATCCGTTGAAATGGGCGCCAAAGTAGTTGGTGTCTTTATGGTTGCCGAATTTGCCATCCTCTTTATCTTTGAAGCTTTAGTTTTAAATAAGCAACACATGCAGGCATTTCCCATTGAATCATTTAGTAAATCTGCAATAACTTCTGGCCCAATCGGTATCGCAATGCTGTTTGCCTTCACAAGCTTTATTGGTTTTGAATCTGCAGCTCTCTACGGTGAAGAAACCAAAGACCCAGAGCGCAGTATTCCCCGGGCTACTTATATCGCTGTAGGTTCAGTTGGTATTTTTTATGTTCTTTCCTCTTGGATAATCATCGGTTCAGTCGGTGCCGACAAAGTACGTGCCCTGTCAGAAAAAGACGGGGGAGTCTTTGTAATCAACTTGGTGCAGCAATATGGCGGGACAATTCTTTTTGATATTACCGCTGTACTACTTTGCACCAGTGTATTAGCTGGTTATTCAGCGATCCATAACGCTGCTAGCCGGTATCTATTTGCCTTGGGTCGCGAATCCATTATGCCTACGCATTTTGGTCACCATCACAAATCTTTCTTAAGTCCCCACAAAGCAAGCCTTGCAATTACTGCTGTAGCTACATTCTCGGCAGTTGTTTTCGCCATAAGCGGCGCTGATCCATACACCGTATATGCCGCAAGCTTGATTGCCGTGGGCACATTAGGAATCGTTGCTCTGCAGGCAATGGCTTCATTGTCAGTGGTTGCATTCTTTTGGAAGCGCCCTGATCGCCAACTCTGGCAAGGTGTTATTGCACCGCTCATCGGCTTCATTGGTTTAGTAACGGCCTTCTTCTTAGCGGCAATGCATTACAACACGTTAACTGGTAGCGATAACAAGATAGTTAACTTGGTTCCTTTTGCACTTCTAGTGATTGCAATCGGTGGAACTATCTTTGGCTATGACCTAAAGACTAGAAAACCACAGGTGTATGCAGATTTAGCGGTGTCAAAACTACGTAATAAATAGTTCTATCCCTCGATACTTTCGGTGGCGTGCAGATCGGAGCTGTTAATATTGTAATTCAAGGCTGGCTATGCAAAAGTAGATTATTAGATTCCTAGAAAAGGGTGACTTGTATGTCTGAGAGCGCGCAAAATTCGAGTTCAGAGATGGACTCGATGCTAAATGAGTTGTACCCCTACAGGGATACAACCACGACATATTCTCAGATTCCCGCCCAAGGATTAAAGGCCGATGAAGTCTTGGCCATGGTTCGTGATTTTGCAAAGCGCGAAGATGAAGTTGGAGATCAAGGAAAAGTCTCTGGTTCGTTATATAGCGGAGACCATGATCATTACCACGTGTTAGCGCAAGTATTTGAAGAGTTTGCCCACACCAATGTTTTACAACGCGATATGTATCCATCGGCTACAAAATTTGAATCTGAAATAATTGCAATGACTCTAGATATGTTGCACGGAACAGGCCCTGACAGCGATGCGTGTGGAGTAATCACAAGTGGCGGAAGCGAATCCTTAATCACGGCCCTTTACACATATCGCGAACAAGCTTCTCGCGAACGTGGAGTTACCAAACCTAACGTTGTGATTCCAACTACTGCCCATGTTGCTTTAGATAAAGGCGCGCATTGGCTTGGTATTGAAGTTCGTCATGCAACGCTTACCGATAAATTCGTTGTTGACCTAAAAGCGATGGAAGCGATGATTGATGAAAACACAATCGCGCTCGTTGGCTCTGCAGGCAACTACGCTCATGGACTTATCGATCCCATCACAGAAATCGGTCAATTGGCTCTCAAGCATGGAATCGGTCTGCATGTTGATGGTTGCTTGGGTGGCTACTTGCTTCCATGGATCGAAGCTAATGGTGTTGAAGTAACACCTTGGGATTTTAGAGTTGCTGGTGTAACTAGCATCAGCGCCGATACTCATAAATATGGATATGCGCTGAAAGGAACATCAACGCTTTCTTACCGAACTAGATCTCTTCGCGCTAACCAGTACTTCACATTTCCTGATTGGCCCGGCGGGCTTTACTTATCACCTGGCTTTGCCGGCTCTCGAAGCGGTGGCTTAATCGCATCTACCTGGGCTTCATTAGTTTTGATGGGCCAAGAAGGATATAAGAGTGCAGCTAAAGATATTTATGATGCAGCACAAAAAATCGTCGAAGGAATTCGCAGAGATATTCCAGAGATTGAAGTAGTGGGCGATCCACTCTTTCTGCTTGCATTTACTTCGACCGACTTAGATGTCTATCTCATTAACGATGCGCTAAAAGAGCGCGGTTGGCGTATGAATGCCCTGCAACTGCCGGCCGGTCTGCACTTTTGTTTAACACGTCCTAACACTAAGGACAATGTTGTTGAGCAGTATGTAATTGATCTAAAGGAAAGCGTTGCCTATGCCAAGGAGAAAAAAGGCGAAGCCGCGCGAAGTGGCGCAATGTATGGATTCAGCGGCACGCCAAAGGGCAACGCCACACTTTCTTTTGTTATGAGCGGATACTTAGATGCTATGCATGAGTTAGCACCTACGGATTAATTATCTATGACTAGCGATCGTTGGATACTTGCAATTGATTTAGGCAATGGCGGCCCAAAGGTTGCCGTCGTCGATTTAAATAATCAAATCCGCGGTGTTGCTGTGCGTGCAGTCAGCGTCAATCAAGGCTTACATGGTCTCTCAACTCAAAATGCAGTCGAATGGTGGGATCAACTTCTAGATGCTGCAAAGGAAGCGATAACAAGCAGCGCCGTTGATCCACTTAATATCCAAGCTGTTGGCATAACGGGTCAATGGGGCTCGACCGTTCCAGTTGATAAGTCCGGCATTCCAGTTGGCGATGTTATTTTGTGGTCAGATAATCGCGGTGAAAAATATATGCGCGAAATTATCGGTGGGCCAATTAGTTACCAAGGTTTTGCACCGCATCGAATTTTCGAGTGGATCCGCAAATCTGGGGGAGCTCCAACACCTAGCGGGGCTGATCCAACAGGTCATTCAATGGTGCTGCAGCGTGAACTTCCAGATGTCTACGCACGCGCTGAATATTTATTAGAGCCAATTGATTACATAGGAATGCGCTTTACAGGAAAAGCTGCAGCGACTCCAGCGTCAATGATTCTTAGCTGGCTCACTGATAATCGCATCAATAAACCCGTGCAATATGACAAACGCTTAGTGCGAAAATCAAAGCGTGATCCAAAGAAGCTTCCTATATTGCTGCCAACTGGTTCTGTTCTTGGCAATCTGCTTCCTGAAGTGGCGCAATCGTTAGGAATCCCAGCAAAGACTCCAGTTATCTGCGGAATCCCTGATTTACATGCAGCAGTTCTTGGAAGCGGTGCAGTTGAGCCATATGCAACACACATAAGTATTTCGACCACAGCATGGATTGGTGCCCGAGTTCCATTTAAAAAGACCGACGTATTGCATTCAATTGCAAGTGTGCCTGGCTTTGATTCTGCAATGCCAATGGTTGCTAACAATCACGAGACTGGTGGATCGGCCCTACGTTGGTTGCAAGAGCAGGTATTGCCAGGTCAAAGCTATGAAGAGTTAATAGATAAAGCATCAACTGCACCTGCAGGTTGCGAAGGTCTTTTGTTCACTCCATGGCTCAACGGTGAAAGATCTCCCGTTGATGATAAAAAGATTCGCGCATCATTTCTTAACATGTCGCTTCGAACCACGCAGGCAACAATGATTCGTGCGGTCATGGAGGGCGTAGCTTTTAACGCTCGCTGGTTATTTGATTACTACGAAAAATTTTTGACGAGAAAACCACTATCAGTTCGGATTATTGGTGGGGGAGCGCAATCGGATTTATGGTGCCAGATGCATGCCAATGTTCTCAATCTTCCCGTCGAACGTCCTATTGATCCGCGCGATGCACAGCTAAAAGGTGTTGCGATGTGGACACGAGTTGCGATGGGCGAATTAACTCTTGAAGAAGCCGGTAAAACTGTAATTATTGGTGATACGTTTTTACCAACGGATACTGATGCGAAGATTTATCACAAACTTTACAAAGAGTATAAAACTCTGTATCCAACGCTAAAGAAACTGCATCACCGCTTAAGTTGACATTGGAACAACTAACTGCAAGACAGTGCCAGGTCCATCTGTACGGTTAGTGCGCGACCAGTTTCCACCGGTAATACTGGCAAATATCGCACTACCAATTCCATTTACAGAGTCTTCGGGTATCCCAGCGCCGTTATCTGTGAAAGTGCATTGTAAATCTCCGGCATCGTTGAGTCGAAGATCAATCAATATTGCAGTTGCTTTGCCATGACGAACAGCATTGGTTATGGCCTCTTCAACGGCATCACCAAACTTGATAATGGGGACACCAGGTAAATCCTGTCTGATCAGGCAATTAACTTCAAAATCAATGAGATCGCCCCAAGGTTGGCAACGAAATATAGATTCCTGCTGTAAATCACGCACAACAAGTTCATCTTTTAATGAAAAGTCAGATCCTAGTAATGTATGTGCTGACTCAATTGCTTCCTCTCGACTTCGGGTGTCACCTTTTTCGCTGGAACATTCAAGCAATGCTGCAATTGCCAACAACTGGGCCTGTAACGAACCGTGAATATACTGAGCCCATTGGCGTGAAATTAAGGCAATCTCTACTTCGGCAAGACCAATTGCCAGTTTTTCGCGCGCTGCATTGGCGGCAAGTGCAGCAACAACTTCATCTTGATCGGCAAGACCAGGCCGTGCTAGTGATATTAAAAGCCCAACTCCGGACATAAAGATAAATGCGGTGGCCCCAATAAGGAAATTTCTTTGATCGATGTTTGGAGCAAAGTGGTGACGAGATATACCAAAGGTTGCCAGAGAAATGCCGGATGCTAGAACAATTCGCAATGGGTAGGCCCTTTGTGTAACTGATGAGAATTTAACTGCGATCGGACTTAACAAGGCCATGGATAAGAAAGATGTAAGGAAGAATGCTAATGTCAGGCCTATTGCGACTCCGATCGGGCTATTTCGAAGCGCGAACGGCATAATCAGAGTTGTGCAGGTTAGGCTAAAAAAGAGACTATCAATTGGGGGAAGAAATAGCCCCAATCGATAAATCTCCAACAAATTACTGGGTTTCTTTATCTGCTTGGCTACTGGAAGGTTAGATTGTTTCCAAAGTTGATGCGAGAGTTCTCTGAGATTTGTCGATGCAAAATCCCTCAAGAGAGAACTGGAAATCTCGGAGCTTGACTCTATTTTTAGTGATTTTTCAAACTCCTCTTTGGCTACCTCTCTGCTTAGGTTTAACTCCTTGGAAATACTCTGAACAATACTTTTACGGATTGATACCGCCAATCCACTCTGGTCGAATCTAACTTGTTGCAACCGCGCAACTTTTGCCTGCATTTCTTGACGTTGATTTGCAAAGGTATAGAAGGCATTCATGCACACCGCGTTAATGGGCAGCCAGGATAAAGCTATAAAAAACCCAGCAACCGGTCTTACCCAGAAATCTGAAACATCAACAAGCCCAATTTTCCGGATTGCAATAGCTGTAATTGTCCCTTGGATTACACCGCCTGCGCCACTGAGCAAAATAAGAGGAGTCAGGTGCACAGTCTTATCGCTTCGAAGTAAGAATCTGTTGCGTAGGAAGTAGTAAAAACTCGCTAATCCAACCAGGCTCAATGCTTTAACTATCATCCAGTCTAGGAGTTGAGAGGAATTCGCAATTGTATTTGATTCTACAATGACTAAAAATGGAAAACTAATTGCTATGAATTGTGGAAAATATCGCAGTGAGAGTGCATCCGGACCCTGCACTGCACGTCGCAGTTCGCTTACATAATCAGTCATCATATATGTGTTGCGCTTTACTTAATCTATAGAAATGCTTAGCGATTAACACACGTTGATTACTGTGGTCATCTGCTGGTATTTCCAATTTCTTTGCCAACCTTGAAATTGAATTTTCAGTCGATTTCACCGTTGTAAACCTAGCTGCTGCGATTGCAGAGTTGGACATTCCCAAAGAAATTAGGCGCATGAGTTCCATCTGCACATCTGTAAATGGTTCTTTATTAATCTCCCAACTAGAATTCGTTGACTTTGGTGTATCAGCTATCTGAGCAGCTTCAAATGCATTTCGTATCACTTGAATTAGTATCTTAAGATTACTCACCTCGGATTTATTGAGATATTGTGAAAATTTAGGGGCAGACGGCAAATTTGGTCGAATTGTTCGAACATCTTCAATTGAAGAAACAAATACAATTCCCGTACTGGGGCTCAGTTTCGATATTGCCGCAGCGATATCTAGTCCAGTAGGCCCACCAGCAAGATCGACATCTGTTACAACAACCTGTGGCCTAAAAGTCTTAAAAAGATGCATCGCTTCGTGTGCATTTTGTGCTGTACCAACAACACGAAAGTCAGCTGACGATAAAACTTTAGAAAGTAGCGTTCGAGTCAAAACTTCATCTTCAACAACAAGTACAGAGATGTGAAGTTGACTGTGTGTTGTCGCGCTCATGAGTACCTCTCGAAATGAACTGTTCAACTGAAAAGCAAGAATGACAGTTGAATTAAAGATTTGTTAGAGATATTTGGTTGGGTTAGCCCCTCACTACGGCGGTAGGTTTCGTAAAGAATCGGAAAATACGCGAGGTGCAAGGGTTAGCCCCATGGTATTAGTCAACCCCTCAATTAATCCTAAAATCGATTTTTAAATTGAATGTTCAATCACGTTCATCTAACTTTCCACTCACGAAGTTACTAACAATCTTATTACTGAACTAACGAGTGAAAGGAAATTAGAAATGGCACGCAGAAGTGTTAGTAAAAAAACAGCACGTATGACTGTTGCTTTTGCAACACTGACTATTTTCCTAATGGTTGCACCCGCTCTTGCAACTGCATATTTTGGTTTCAATATCTATACGGTTATGTCAGGAAGTATGCGACCACACATGGCTCCGGGCGATGAAATTATTACTGACGTTGTTTCGGCACACGATATTAAAAAAGGTGATGTCATTATTGCCGTCAACCCTGATAACTTTGAGGCGATTTCTCACAGAGTTGTTTCAATAGTTACGACAGATAACGTGCATTACACAATCACAACAAAGGGTGATGAAAATCCTGTAGCCGATACTCCGTCATTAACATTTCATACCAATGCACCAATTCGTAAGGTGATCGCAGTTGTTCCGAAAGTTGGTTATGTACTTGATGCAATCTCTTCAACAGCATCTAAAACATTAGGATCAATTTGCCTTATTGGGTACTTGGTTTACCTCATTCGCAAGACCCGCGAAACGATAAAGCCTGAGGTAACCGATGAAGAAATTGCCAAGAAAGTTGAAGATCTCGTTATGAATCATTTACAAACGATTTCGACAAGCAGCTCAGCTCAAATCGTTAAGAACGACTAAGAAAGAACGCCAACTAGCAGATAGCTATTGGTTGCTAAGAAAAGAGGTTCGATCATGTTAGGCAAGCTCAATTTACTTAAGGCATCGTGGTCTTTCAAAAGCCTCGCGGCCAAAGCTGGTGTAATAGCGGTAGCAACGACCATAGGTATTGCAAACGTTGTTGGTAGTGCTGGAGCGGATTTAAATGCAGTTGCTTTCAATACCGGTGCTCAAGCAATTAATTCAGGTACTTTAAGTTTAACTTTAGGCAATGGCAACTTTGGAACTGCAAGCGTTGGCTTCGGATCATATGTAGCGAAGTTACGCCCAACAGATACGATCAGTAGTTTCGTTGATTACACCACTGGAAGTGAATCTGGATGGGATAACCCAACTCTTGCCGTTGCTGCAACCGGTCCATTGGGTGCCGCTCTTGGTGATAACGCAATTTTAGTTGGCGCAACAAACGGGCTTAAAGTTTGGGTTCAAACTTGCGGTGCAAGCACATGGGCAACTGCAACCACTTGTACAACAGGATCACCGCTTAGTGTTGTCGGAACAAATGCTGGCGCCGGATCTGTCCTCATGAGCGATTTAATCGCTTCAGCACAACCGATGCTTAATTTATTGGGTGATGCTTCATCAGTTAATCACCTCAAATACACAATCGCACTTCCAGACAAAACCGAGACCACAGTTAACGGAACAACTAAAAGAGATGGCGTGGGAGTTCTTGGTTCAGTGCTCTCTGCGGCTGACACGATTCAAGGTAAGTCAGTCGCCCTTGTTTGGACTGTAACTGTTAATCAATCTGTTGGAATAGATATAAACGAGTAGTTTGGAAAAGTAGGTTGTTATGAAGTTGAGATCGGTCTGGGTAGTTGTGGTGGCATCAACGATGCTTGCTATGTCTACGCAGACCGATCTTGCCTTTGCTTCGCTGTTAAGTGTGGCAAAGAACTCTTCTGCGCAATCTATTTCAACCGGTTCATGGACTGTTTTTGCAGGATCTGGTTCAAGTTCAACTGCAACGGGATTGCCTTATGGGTCAATTACGCCCTGGACACAATCATGTTCTGGCGGTGGTTCGATTACGAAAACCATCAACGACAATTCGTGGAGCAATGGCAATCGGACGATAACTCTAAGTAACACATCTGGCTTAGCAATAGGAATGTCTGTAACTGGAAGTGGCATAAATGTAGGCGGTACTCCCAATCGAATTACTGGAGTCTCTGGTAACTCAATTACGCTTAATAACGGCTCAAATAGTTCGGCCAATGGCACAGTTCTAACATTTACGATCCAAGCGATGGTGACTGATAGCAACTGGAGTCCAACGGGAACCGGAAGCAGCAATAAGACAAAAGTTAGAGTTGATTCGATACTTCTCATAACTTCTGGGATGACCGTAACCGGAACTGGTATCGTGAACTCTGGAACTAATACCGTGGCCAGTACGTCCTCATCGGGTGGTAGCAAGTATGTAACCCTCACTACGGGTGGAAACTCTTCAACTGCAAACACAATTCTGACTTTCAATACTGCGCCAGTATGCACAGATTCATATAGTGAGTTCTTCAGCTTAAATAACACGGGCACGATAGATGTTTTAAAAGTCGCAATTACAACAAGTTCTCCATCTATGACTATTCAGAGTTGTAGTGGAACCTGGAGTGAAGCGGCCAGAACATGCAGTGGAACAATCAATTCAATTACCCCAAGCGCAGTGAGCCAAGCCCTGCCCGTCGCCGCTGGGGGCACGGTAAGACTTCGCGCCGTCTCATCAGTAGCAGGTGCAACCACAACGATTTCAGTTGCTGTATCGACCTCTGATTTGCGAGCAGCGACAAATACAAACCAGTAAATAGCGCTATTTCACATCAAGGTGCGGATGTTGCACCGTATTTTCTAAGATTGTAAAGATAAAGTCAGACCTATGAAATTACGCCGCATCGCCATACTCTCGACTCTTTTGATGTTATCTCCATTGAGCATTGCCAATGCCGCACCAATCTATGTATTTCCAGTGGCAGATTGCACCGTTAACTATGCCCATGCCCACCATGATTATGCAGCTACAGATATTTTGGCCAAGAAAGGCTGCAAGTTTGTAGCCCCAATTAATGGCGTTGTTGATGAAGTTAATCGCACAGATTTGTGGAGCGGAAAAACTAATTTAGGAATTGATCGTGGAGGATTGTACGTTTCAATTATTGGCGATGATGGTGTGCGCTATTACGGTTCGCATCTGCGTTCGATCCCAGCAAGCATTCAACTCGGAGTACTTGTTAAAGCTGGGCGTTTGCTGGGTGCAATTGGATCTACTGGTAGTGCGCGAGGAACATCCCCGCATTTACATTTTGGAATTTCTTGGCCAACACCACCTGATACGTGGTGGGTTCGTCGCGGAGAAGTTTTGCCATGGAAATATTTAGATGCGTGGAAAAAGGGAAAAGATTTATCACCTGTGAAAGAAGTTAATGCGCGTAAGTTAAAAACTGGTGAGATTCCACCTGTACCAAAATAAATAACCCCCACTGTTGCCAGTGAGGGTTATTTGTAAAGCGGTTTTAATTAGGCAGGATTAACTGCATCAGCCTGAGGACCCTTTGGACCCTGTACGACCTCAAATGAAACTGCCTGACCCTCTTCAAGGGACTTGTAACCGTTTCCTTGGATTGCTGAGTAGTGAACGAATACATCTTGTCCGCCACCATCAACTGCAATGAAACCGAAACCCTTTTCAGAGTTGAACCACTTAACTGTGCCTGTTGCCAT
>CAITQC010000104.1 GCA_903894425.1 uncultured Actinomycetes bacterium | reverse complement strand
TGGATTGAAAAGGGCTTGGGCGTTGACGCAGTTATTTCATATCTGAATCAACTCAAGAAATAGTTACCAAGCTGCTGCGATCTCATCTCGTGTAACTGTTAGTAGTTGAGGCAAAACCTTGGTCTTACCAATAATCGGCATGAAATTGGCATCTCCGCTCCAACGTGGAACAACATGCTGGTGGATATGTTCAGCTACTCCGGCTCCAGAGATAGCTCCTTGATTCATTCCAAGATTAAAACCATCAGGAGATGAAACCTTACGAACAGTTGCCATTGCATGAGCAGTTAGCTCGGTAATTTCATTTCTTTCATCTAACGTTAAATCAGTTAAGTCAGCGACGTGACGGTATGTGCAGACCAAGAGATGGCCTGGGTTATAGGGATATAGATTCATGACAACGAAGGCTGTTTCGCCGCGATGAACTACCAAGCCCTCTTCATCACTTAGTTTTGGAATTCGGCAGAAGGGGCAAGCAACTTCATTTCCCGCTAGTGGACGATTTTCACCACGTAGGTATTCAAGTCGATGAGGCGTCCACAAACGTTGCCAACCATCAGGCATTCCTGCGCCATCGATGGTCATTGCTTAAACCTGTGTGCGTTCTGCAACTACTTTTTGAATCTCTACTATTGCATCAGCGATAGGAATTCCATTTTTCTGTTCACCATTGCGGTATCGGAATGAAACTGCACCTGCAGCCATATCTTCCTCACCAGCAATAACCATAAAGGGAATCTTCTGCATCTGCGCATTGCGAACCTTCTTTTGCATGCGATCATCTGATGAATCAAGTTCTGCGCGGATTCCAGCTTTACGCATCTGCTTAATAACATCGGCAAGGTAATCGGCAAAAGCTTCAGCCACTGGGATTCCAATTGCCTGAACTGGAGCAAGCCATGGTGGGAATGCACCTGAATAGTGTTCTGTAAGAACCCCAAAGAAACGCTCTATAGAACCAAAGAGCGCGCGGTGAATCATGACGGGACGTTGTCTAGTTCCATCAGCTGCCGAGTATTCAAGTTCAAAGCGTTGTGGAAGTTGAAAATCTACTTGGATAGTGGACATCTGCCATGTGCGACCAATTGCATCTTTTGCTTGAACTGAAATCTTTGGGCCATAAAAAGCTGCTCCGCCTTCGTCAAGTACAAGTTCGAGATTTTGTGCGACTGCAGCTTTGCGTAAAGTCTCAGTTGCTTCTTCCCAGTCAGCATCTTCTCCAACAAATTTTTCAGGATTCTTGGTCGATAGCTCTAGGTAGAAATCATTTAAACCGTAGTCGCGAAGCAGATTTAAAACGAAGGTCAATAATGAATCCAGTTCATCGGCCATTTGTTCTTTGGTGCAGTAAATGTGTGCGTCATCCTGTGTAAAGCCACGGGCACGTGTAATGCCATGAAGAACACCAGATTTTTCATATCGATAGACAGTTCCAAATTCAAATAAACGAAGTGGAAGCTCACGATATGAACGCTGACGTGCTTGGAAAATAAGATTGTGGAATGGGCAGTTCATTGGCTTCATGTAGTACTGCTGACCAGGCTTCTTGATAGTTCCATCGGCATGAAGCTCTTCATCCATGATCATCGGTGGATACATGCCCTCGGAGTACCAATCAAGGTGTCCAGATTTTTCGAAAAGAGCGGCTTTAGTTAAATGTGGTGAGTAAACAAACTCATAATCTTCTTCTTCATGGCGCTTTCGTGAATAATCTTCCATCGCGCGGCGAATGATTCCGCCCTTGGGGTGAAAGACCGCCAAACCTGAGCCAATCTCTTCAGGAAATGAGAAGAGATCAAGTTCAGTTCCTAAACGGCGATGATCGCGCTTTTCAGCTTCAGCTAATAGTTCAAGATGGGCATTGAGTTCATCTTGTGATGGCCATGCTGTTCCATAAATACGTTGCAGCATTGGATTCTTTTCAGATCCACGCCAATATGCAGCAGCACTTCGCATTAACTTAAATGCTGGAATCAGTTTAGTAGAAGGAAGATGTGGGCCTCGGCAAAGATCCCCCCAGACAGGATTTCCATCGCGACCTAAATTGTCATAAATCGAGAGTTCTGCGCCACCAACTTCAACGCTTGCTTCTTCCCCTGCTGGGCCTTTGATACCTATAAGTTCACATTTATATGGCTCGTGTGAAAGCTCGGCCAAAGCTTGGCTCTCGGTTACGACACGTCTGCGAAAACGTTGTCCCTCTTTAGCAATCTTGCGCATAACGCTTTCGATCTTTGTTAAATCATCAGGATTAAACGGTGTTGTCGGATCAAAGTCATAATAAAAACCATCTTTAATGGGTGGTCCGATACCAAGCTTTGTATCAGCGAAAACTTCTTGAACTGCTTGGGCCATCACGTGTGCAGTTGAGTGACGCAATACGAATAATCCATCTGGTGAACTTATGTTTACGGATTCAACTACGTCGCCATCATTGAGTTCAGTCCATAGATCACGCAATGCACCGTTTACGCGGCATACGACGATCTCTTTATTTTCGGCAAATAGATGGGTAGGGCGTTGATCGGCCTCGATTGAACGAGAAAGTCCATCAACAGTTACTTGAATCATGTGGCTAGCCTACCGAATACTTGCGCGCTAACGTGTGAATCTCTTGGTGCAAGCCGTGTGGGACCTGTAATTGCCGTCCCTCGATTGCACAAACCGGCTGCGCAATGCGCAAACTGCTGATCAAGAAAGCCGAAGAGATTTGCGAAATCTGATCAACCGGTATTGATTCCGCTTGAGCTAATTGATTTTCAAGGATGATCTGGCGCATGATCCCTGGCAGTAATTCATCGTGTACGGGCGGTGTGAACCATTGATCTCCGATTCTTACAATTAGATTCGTAACTGATCCTTCACAGATATGGCCCTTCGCATTGACGGTAATTGCATCATCAAATCCTGCCGCTTTAGCCTGCTCCATAATCTCTAACCGCGCGTCATATGGGAATTGCTTATGTATATTCCCCTCAAGGCGCTGTGGGTGAACACGTAGATTCAATGCCTCTTGCGAATCAACATAGGGCATGTGTACTGCTAGCCAATCTCCACTACCCGAAAAGGAGATTCGGAGCATGCCGTTTTCAAAAGCCCTAGATGCGAATAGCACAGAAAGGCTCTCTTTAATCTGCGTGAGAGAAGGCATGGTAATTTTTAGAAAATCAGAGGCCCTTTGGGCTCTAGATAGATGCAGCCCCAATGCATAAGGAGCATTGCCAACGGTCTTCACTGTTTCAAATATCCCGCTCCCGGGTAGCCATCCACTGTGAGATGCAGGTGTATTTTTAAGCTCCAATAAATTCCCATTGAAAATAACTTTCATAGTTCGCCACCTGAAATAGATATGAGTTTTCTTGCTTTAAGTTGCGTCTCTTCCCATTCAGCAGCTGGCTCACTTGCCCAAGTTATTCCCGCGCCAGTTCCAAAACGCAGTTTGTCATTCTTATAAAAGATACGAATAGCAACGGATAATTCGCATTTGTCTCCTTGAACCCAGCCAAGTGCTCCGCAATAAGGTCCCCGTGCTTTTTCATTTTCTCGAATCACTGAAACTGCCGAGGATTTTGGAGCACCACTGATTGAACCTGGTGGAGTTAGTAATTCAATGATCTGGGCCCAACTAATTTCATCTTGTAGTTCTCCTTCGATATCTGAAACTAAATGCACTAAGCCAGGATGGTTTTCAGTGGCAAGTAAGCGAGGGACAGTTACTGATCCGCTCTTGCAGATTTGCCCTAAGTCGTTGCGCATTAAATCTACAATCATCACATTTTCAGCACGATCTTTGAAACCAAAATCAATCGTTCCAACTGGAGCGGTCCCCTTTATTGGAGAAGTACGTATGCGATTGCCTGTTCTCTTTAAGAATAATTCAGGAGAAGCCGAAGCGATATTGAGGCCAGGAATTTCTAGATAACTTGCCCAAGGAGCGGGATTGTTTTTTAAGATTTCGCTAAATAGCCCGCGGAGATTTTCTACATTACTTTCAATAGAAATCTCTCTACAAGCATTAACTTGATAGACCCAACCTTGGCCAATTAACTGTTGAATATGTTGTACATAGGCAATGTATTTCTCTTGATCTAAACTGCTTTCCCATGTGCCATCAATTTTTTGCCAGGAGCTTGCTGGAAAATTTGCCTCGACAACATGATCAAATCGCGCAGCAGTAAATCCTCCCTCAAACGTAGTTGTCACTGCCCAGAATCCCCCATCATCTAGAGAATTGGGATCATGAGAAATCTGCGATAGGCCGGTCGCCAATCGCCCATTCATCCAAAAAATAGGCGCATTCTCCGTTGAACTCACAGGACAACGGTAACCATTGAAATCTCACTTTGGCGCAATGGCCCCACCTACGATAGATTTCACCTCCTCGCGGACGTAGCGCAGTTGGTAGCGCGGAACCTTGCCAAGGTTCAGGTCGCCGGTTCGAACCCGGTCGTCCGCTCTCTACTAATCGCCGTTCACGTAAAAATGAACGGCGTTAGTTTTGGTCGGATGGCCGAGAGGCGAGGCAAGGGACTGCAAATCCCTCTACACGGGTTCAAATCCCGTTCCGACCTCCATTGTTAGAAAGATATAAAGGAAGAGATCATGGGCGAAGATGTAAGGCCGTGGGGTCGCTATGAAATCTTGTCCGAAAGCAGTACCCACAAAGTAAAGACAATCTACGTAAATCCAGGTGCTCGCTTTTCATATCAACGACATCAACATCGCAGCGAACACTGGTTTATCGTTAGCGGTCAAGCAAAAGTTACTCACAATGGCGCTGAGCTACATATGGGTCCGGGTGATTCAATCGATATAGCCAAGGCAGATCTTCACCGTTTAGCAAATATCGGAACCGAGGTTGTGGTCTTTGTGGAAGTGCAAACTGGGAGTTATTTTGGTGAAGATGACATAGAGCGTATCGAGGATGATTACTTACGCTAATCAATCTCCATTTTCGTAAGGTATGATTTTCAACTTAGCAAGGATCGTTGGCTCAGCGGTAGAGCACCACATTGACATTGTGGGGGTCACTGGTTCGATCCCAGTACGGTCCACTTAGATAGTGAAGC
>CAITQC010000103.1 GCA_903894425.1 uncultured Actinomycetes bacterium | reverse complement strand
GAACCTCCTGCTGGTCGTCCCGATGGTGTGCACATTATTGATATCGACGGCGAACGTTATGTCGCGCCTTGGTCTACAGCAACACGTTGTTGGGCGGCGCTAGATAATTTCAAAGATTCATTACCAAGCACTGTTGTTCCGTATTTTGTAACACCTGCGATGGAAGATGTTATTACAGCAGGTGTTGATCTGCTTGAAGACAAAGTTCCACATATATTAAACGAGACCTGGGTTATTCCTCCGAGGTGGTTCCTTTTGTTTATGCCAGAAGAACGCATCCGTGGCGAAAACAAAGATGGGCTATTTACTAAAGCTCGTACTACGGTTGCCAATGCAAAAGCCCGTGCTGAAGTTGCACACCAAACAGTTGTTGCTGCATTTGGTGAAGGTCCAGTTGAACAGGATTTAGAGAACTTACTTGGCTGGCTCGAAATGTTTCATCCAAAGTCATATGTCGAACTTGATTACGGCGGGCTCGCACTTTATTTAGATAAAGCCTTACGTGATAACAATGAAGATGGCCTACTTGCCGACACATCGATCGAAGATGTATTGCACTCACTCTCAGGGCTCGCCGCCTCTGATGGCGCAATGGCGGGACAGGGCTACGAACGGCTGATGTCGCGTTGGCGCCGCGTTCAGGCCCTTGAATCAGCTAATTAATTCACCTTTTTCATATTGCTTCTAGCGCTTTAAATCGCGATACTTCACACCAGAAAACGGAGCAATTCGGACACCGCTAAGGCGCCGAGGAAGGGATGGATATGACTCGCTTACCTGATGCTGAAGTCTTACTCACCCCAAAAGAGGTCGCACAGCGTTTCCATGTAAATCCAAAGACAGTTACCCGATGGGCCAAGGCAGGTAAGTTAACTGCGATTCGCACATTAGGTGGCCACCGCCGATACCGTGAATCTGAAGTTCTTGAGCGTTTGCGCGAGTACAAAGAGAGTTCTACTTAAGCGCTAAGGTTGTCTCATGGCCGATAAGAATGATGACATGAAAGCAAGAATGCTTGCTGCCCTTGAAGCTAAGAAAAATAAGCCAGGCGCACCAGGCACACAAACACATTCTGAATCTGGATCAAAGATTCGTGGAGGACAACGCAGTGGCGGTGCCCCACAAGTTCAGCGCAAGGCCGGTCCGTCAGGTTCTGGTTCTGCTGGCTAAGTGTCAGATCAACTTTTAATCGAAATTCGGGTTCGCCCAAACTCTTCACGCAATAAAGTAGGCGGAACCGTTGGCGAGCCCCCACGACTTGTAGTTGCAGTTCAAGCCCCGGCAGTTGATGGCAAGGCCAACGAAGCAGTAGTCAAAGAGTTAGCAAAAGCCTTTGAATGCCGCGCTCGCGATTTCACCATTGTCTACGGCAAATTAGGTCGTGACAAACGTTTGCTTGTTAACGGTGATGTAGCAACTCTTTCGCAAAAATATGAAGAGTTACAACAGACCGCGACGCTTCAGCAGCGGCTCGATCTTTGAATCACGCCCACGGAAATTCCTAAACATCTGCATTGAATCGATAGAGCCACCGCGGCCAAGTAGAGTATTTCGGAAATGCTCACCATTTTCGCGCAGCAATCCACCGTTCTCTTTAAACCAATCAACGGTATCTGCATCAAGAACTTCAGACCAGATGTATCCGTAGTAGCCCGCCGAATAACCACCGGCAAAGATATGTGAGAAATATGTAGATCGGTAGCGCGTTGGAACCGGTGCAAAATCAAGACCATAATCTTTAATTGCTTGAGCCTCAAAGGATTCAACGTCGTTAACTTTTGCGGCATCTTCTGCCGTTAATGAATGCCAGGCCAAATCGAGAATCGCTGCAGCCAAATAACTTGTGGTTGCGTGACCTTCATTAAAGGTAGATGCACTCTTTAAGTTATCGATCCACTCTTGTGGAAGTTTTTCGCCGGTCTCATGGTGACGTGCATAGTTCTCAACGACCTCTGGCCACAAAATCCACATCTCATTTACTTGTGATGGGAATTCCACAAAGTCACGTTGGACGCTGGTTCCTGAAACACGCGGATATTTCACCTGTGAAAGAAGTCCGTGCAACGCATGGCCGAACTCGTGAAAGAGAGTGGTGGTTTCATCGTAAGTTAAGAGCGTTGGTTTTCCAGCCGGCGGTTTAGGGATATTAAGGTTATTTACGACAACGGGAAGCTGATTGAAGAGAAAGTTCTGATCAACCAAACTATTCATCCATGCTCCACCACGCTTTGAATCGCGCGTATAAAAGTCACCTATAAATAGACCAAGCTTTGAACCGTCCTCGTTATTTACTTCAAAGGCACGTGCCTCGGGGTGATAGGTAACTAAATCTGGTCGTTCTTTGAAAGTGATTCCAAAAAGTTTATTTGCAGCGAAAAAGATTCCATTGGTTAGTACTGATTCAAGTTCAAAGTAGGGACGCATCTTGCTTGTATCGATATTGTATTTTTCAAGCCGGACCTTTTCGGTATAAAAACCCCAGTCCCAGCTTTCAATATCGCTGCCGGCTGATTTCTCTAAATCTTCTGCTTCTGCTTTAGCATTTCGAACTGCAGCGGGGGCGATCTTTCGAAGCATTGCATGCACATTCTCTGGATTCTCTGCAGTCTGTACCGCAATCACATGCTCGGCATGGGTTTCGTTGCCAAATAGTCTGGCACGCTCTGCGCGCAATTTAACCACTTGCAAAAGAACTGGTTTGTTGTCATTTTCATTAGCACGGTTAGCCTTAACGAGAGATTCCTGCATGATCTTCTTACGAAGTTCGCGGTTAGTTAGTGAATCAAGGACTGGGTTACCAGAGAAGTTGACCATACCAATGAGCCATTTACCTTCAACTCCACGGTCCTTTGCAGCAGCAGCAGCTGAAGCGATTTCATTCTCGCTTAGACCATCTAACTCTTCGATAGTCTCTACAAGTACAGCCAAATCATTTGTATCAGCTAAAACATTTTTTGAAAACTGAGTTTCTAATTTTGAAAGCTCTTCATTGAGTTGCTTGAGGCGATCGCGTTCAGATTCAGTGAGGTGAGCACCGGCATGAATCAAATCCTTGTAGTAACGCTCTAACAGCCATGAATCTTCACCGTTAAGGCCGATTGATTCACGATTGTCGTATAGAGCCTTAATACGGGCGAATAGAACAGGGTTGAGATTAATCGCATCTTGATGCGCCGCTAATTTTGGTGCTATTTCTTCTTCAATTGCATCCAGAGCATCACTAGTATCACTTGAAGATTTGTTAAAGAAAACCAAAAGCATGCGCATTAACATCTGCCCACTCTTTTCAAGAGCGACGATTGTGTTTTCAAATGTTGCAGCGCCAGGTGTATCTAGGATCGCCCGAACTTCAGCCAATTGTTGCTCACAACCAGCATAAAAGGCGGGTAGATAGTGCTCCTCTTTGATTTGGGCAAAAGGAGGCAACTCAAACTCGAGGGAACTGCGTGCGGCAAATGGATTGGCGTTAGTCATAACGCAAATCTTATCGAGAACCCGCTAGTTAGCGAGGGCGACGGCGGCGTTGGCTTGAGTTAGGACGAGGGCGCTTATTGCCACCACTACGCACTGACTTTTCAACGATTGGCACGATGTAAGGAACACCAGAAGGCTCTTGAGCACCAGTGATCTTCATAAGTTCGGTGCTCAGCGGTGTTACTCCAACAAACTTTGGATTAACGCCAGCACGTGAAGTTAGACCACCAATTGATTTCTGCTGCTTAGTAGTAGCAAGAGTTACAACAGTTCCGGCCTCACCTGCGCGTGCAGTACGACCAGCACGGTGCAGATAATCCTTGTGATCTGTTGGAGCATCAACGTGAACAACTAATGAGATTCCATCAACGTGAATACCGCGTGCGGCAACATCTGTTGCGACCAATGCAGCATTTGATGAATCCTTGAAAAGTGCAAGTGTGCGAGTACGAACCGCTTGTGACTTACCGCCGTGAAGAGCACCAACTGCAACACCTGCATGTGCAAGTTTGTCAGCTAAACGATCAGCTCCACGTTGAGTCTTTACGAACAAGATTGTTTTTCCATTACGTGCAGCAACTTGATTTGTAATGTCATCTTTGTCGCTTGGGTTCATGACAAGAACGAAGTGCTCCATTGTTGAAACAGATGCACGGTCATTTTGTAATGAGTGAGTCTTTGGGTTCTTTAAGTATTGACGAACTAATGAGTCAACACCGCGGTCAAGAGTTGCTGAGAACAACAGACGCTGTCCGTCGAGCTTTGCTTGATCCAAGATCTCTTTTACTACAGGCAAGAAGCCCATGTCAGCCATTTGATCGGCTTCATCAAGAACTGTGATTTGCAAGTGATCGAGTTGAACTTCGCCCTTATTGAGAAGATCGATAAGGCGTCCAGGAGTCGCAACCAAGATTGCTGTTCCGCGGCGCATCGCAGTGATCTGCTTTGCATATGACATTCCGCCAGCAACGACAACTGATTCGTGACCAATTGAGCGTGCAAGTGGCATTAAAACTTCATCGATCTGCTGAGCAAGCTCGCGCGTTGGAGTCAGTACCAAAGCAAGTGGCTTATGTGGCTTTGCAACCTTGCCATTGAGGTTATTAAGTAGCGCTAAACCAAATGCAAGAGTCTTACCTGAACCAGTTTGTCCGCGACCCAAAATGTCGTGGCCAGCTAAAGCATCGGGCAACGTTGCAATCTGGATTGGGAATGGATGCATGATTCCCTGCTTTGCAAGAGCGTTTACTAGAGGAGCGGCAATTCCAAGATCGCTGAATGTAGTTGTGATTTCAGTGAGTGGAGTTGCATCAACCAAGTTTGCATCAGCTAAATTTGTTGAGATGTAGTTGTCATCTGCGCCGAAATCAACAGCTGCATTTGTGTGGGTCTTTGATGAATGCTTGAAATCATCACGAGCATATGCAGGTGAGTCATTGCGGCGATCTCGTACTGGGCGCTCGGCACGGTAGTTAGCTGCGCGAACATCCGGTGCTTCGCTGCGCTTCTTTGGACGAGTTGGATCAAATTTTTCTACCTTGCGTGGAATAAAGTTTGGGCGCCCATCATCGATACGTGAAACCTTTGCTTTTGCAGCATCACGGCGATTAGTTGGACGAGTGTCTGAAGTTTTGTATTCAGTCTTCTTAAACTCTGGCTTTTTATATTCAGATTTTTTATTCTCTGGCTTAACGAACTCTTTTTTGCTATCAAAGGCGCGCTTAGTGCGATCATCGCGTTGTGCAACAAACTTCTTTGCACGGCTTTCTGGACGCTGTGATTGTTCGATACGTGCAGCGCGTTCTTCCGGAGCCTCAATTGGGCGTGGCTTTGATGCCGTTTTTTCCTGGAAGCGCTTGGCGCGTAGTTTTGAACGATCAGTTAAACGTGTTTCCTTTTTCGATTGAGTTGATGAATCAACATCGGAATAACGTCGTGTAGATGCAGGCTTTCCTGATTTAGGAAGAGCATCGGCGCTCTTGCGCGCATTCTTTTGTGCAGTTGTGTGGCGGGCTTTTGGATCAGCTGCTTTAAATGCAGCTTTCTTTGCACGCTTAGGCTTTCCAACAGATGCTGCGCGACGGGCTTTTCCGGGCGCTGAAGTACGAGGTGTTAATGACATAGAAAATAGATACCAATCGAGACGACAAGCGCGTCTCGGGTTTGATCAGCTCATAATGGCTGTCAGGGTCGTGATAAGACTCGCAAGTAGCGCTGCAGGTGCAACGCTTGGGGGGAAGTTCTTTGATGCGGTTGCATCAACAGGGCAATTCTACCGTGAATTATTGCCCGTCTTTACCATCGGCTTCATCGGCCAGAGCCTTCAAATCTGGGCGGGGAATACGGGGAATATCGCCCTTAGAAATCCTGCGCCACAAGTAATAGGAGGCAGCTGCAAAAAACGGCCACTCAAATGTGTAGACCCAGGCCCGCCAATTACCGCTTTGCGCGCGGCCAAATTCAAACCAGCCCGCCCATAAACAAAAAGGCACAAAGATAAAGAGCGAGATCTTCATAAATCTTTTTTGCTTGTGCGAAATCGGTGGGGTCTCTGAATCATCCCGGACCCAATCAGGTGCAACATATCCATTGTTATCAGACATTTTCAGCTGCTATCTCGGCATCCATATCACGTGATTTCTTTTCTTCAGATTTTATCCAGTGATAAACAGCAAATGACATCCATATCGCATCGATAATCATTGCACCGGCCCACATAAATGATCCACCTTGGCGCTGATCATTGAGTGAATACATATTCTCGTATAACGAGCCAGTAGCCGTGTAGATAAAAAAGCCTGTCATTGTTTCAGGAATCATCATTAAAAAGAGCGCAATGACGGCTATGGCTGGAGTTACTCGACGACCTACCAAGTTGCGATCAAGAAGGTTGAAGTAGAAAAGATATGGAAGCAATAAGTAAAGACCCACTTCTAGATATGTATGAGCCCATGGATTGTCCATAATGAATTTGTGGGGCACTGGTAAGTGCACACTAACCATGAGTGCTGCATAAGCAAACCAACTAAAAAATGGATTGGTTAGTGCACTGAAGATTTTGCCTGTTGGATGAAAAGAGTTAGGAGTTCCAAGAACTAAAAGTGGTCCAGTAATCATCATTAATGTGATGTGTTGGACCATGTGGAGCGAGAAGTAGTCCATAGCGCGAGCCCCAATAGGAGTGACGACGACAGTTAAGGCACTGAAAATCCCCGAATAAAAAAAGCAGCGCTGCCTGAAGTTCACCGCTGATCTCGGTTGCCGCGCATATAGGTATACGAGTAGTAATAGCGGGAGCACAATCTCTGGGGCTAGCTGCCAGGAGCCCCAGATTCCAACTTCGTGATGATGCATCTCCATAAACATGAAGGCTAACTCTCAATAGGGGCCAGTGAGAAGAGAAGTAGCCCTCTTAGTATTTCCATTATGTGGCGCTTTACCCTATTCTCATGTGAACGGGCTCACAGTCTCATGTGAGCTCTCTGTATTTCTCATACATCCCAACTGGGAGGGGAGTGAATGAACAAGCGGATTCTTGCCGCACTGGGCACTGTGATTCTGGGGGCTGGCGTAATTGCTGGAATCGGAACATATGTCGCGGCGGCAAAAAACGATTCAGGATCCATCATGGCAACATCTGCGGGAAGTTACGCCGCACCTGATGGAAAAACTTACCCACACTACACACTAACCATGAATACATATCCAAACTCTTTATTTGGTGGACATCATGGTTCAGGTGGCGGGGCCCATCCTGATTGGGTGAGTTACGGAGCTGCTGGTCCTTATGGAGAACCATTAACCGAAGCAAAGACTGGAACAAATTTTGTTGTTCCAGCGCATTCAGCGGTAACAATCACAATTTGGCAGTATGACTCTGGCGAAACTCTTAACAATGATTTCTTTGCAAAAGTACGTGGAACCGTTGATGGAACTGCAACTCTTGTAGAGCGCTATGACACCAAGACACATACCAATGCAACTGAGGCTAAAACAATTACCCAGATTCCTCATGACGCAGTTGGCCACACATTT
>CAITQC010000102.1 GCA_903894425.1 uncultured Actinomycetes bacterium | reverse complement strand
TAACTCCATCTATCGCAGCTTTGGCAGCTCTTGCCGATTCGCCGTCACATCTACGTGGAATCGCGCATCTACGTTTGCACGAAACAGATCGCTTAGCCGCGCTAACCCGTGAAATAAACGCACTTGGCGGAAATGTTGTGGAAGAAGAGAGTGCTCTCCATATAACTCCTGCGCCATTACATGGTGGGGTTTTCCATACTTATGATGATCATCGATTAGCAACAGCTGGAGCGGTTATCGGTTTAGTGGTCCCTGATATCGAAGTTGAAAACATTGCAACTACTCGCAAAACTTTGCCTGATTTTTCTGGGCTTTGGAGTTCGCTACTTGTATAAGCCAGTTTTTCTAGAAACAACGCACCCTATTAACTATGTGTTGTCTTTTAAGGGTAGGCAATGAGCCCTCGCGAATACGATGAATCAGATGCGCGAATTAGGCCTGCGCGCAGTACACGGCCACGCAGTAAAGATCGTCCTTCACATTCAACCGCTATCTCAGCGCTTGTAACAACTGTCGATCGTGGCCGTCAAACATGTATTACCGATGATGGCACGATTATTACTGCAATGCGCGCCAGAGAACTTGGACCTAAATCAGTTGTTGTTGGAGATCGCGTATCAATTGTTGGCGATGTAACAGGACATGAAGGAAGTCTTGCCCGAATCGTTGCTGTGAGCGAAAGACGAAACTCCTTAAGTCGCACCGTTGATGATTCAGCACAAGTAGAGCGCACAATCGTTGCAAATATCGATCAGTTAGTAATTGTAGTTGCAGCAGTTAACCCAGAACCTCGCCGCGGGCTTATCGATCGTTTTTTAGTTTCGGCTTTCACTGAGGGCATTACACCGAAGTTAGTAGTAACAAAAACTGATTTGGGAGAGGTGCCAGAGTTTTTAGCAGAGTATGAAAAGTTAGGTGTAGAGATTTTGCACACCGCAATTAAGAGTGATTCACGTGAAAAGGACTTGCAGGCGTTACATGCGATGCTTTCAGGAAAAACCTCGGTCTTAGTTGGACATTCAGGTGTTGGTAAATCAACTTTGATAAATGCACTAGTGCCTGATGCTGATCGGCTAACTGGAGATGTAAATGCTGCGACTGGACGTGGACGCCACACTTCTTCGAGTGCCATTGCACTTGCACTAAAAGCAAGTGATGGCTGGATTATTGATACACCAGGTATTCGTGCATTTGGCTTGTCGCACATCGATGTTAATCGAATCGTCGATGCCTTTACGGATTTATCGTTGGTAGCAGCGACCTGCTTGTCGAATTGCTCACATGCTGAAAGCTCGTGCAAACTCGATGCCTGGGCCGCTCCCAATGGGGTTATTGATCCAGAGCGAACAGCCAGACTCATGAGCCTTCGTTCATTACTTTCAGTCAAGGACCAAGCGGTTTTTGTTCCAGAGGATTAGGATTCAATCCATAGGTTTGCATCAATAGTAAGGTGAGGGTTAGCAGAATATGAGTGAAAGCAAGTACGCCGAAGACCTAGCGTTGGCACACCTATTAGCCGATATCGCGGATTCAATCTCACTCGATCGCTATCAATCATTAGATTTAGTAATCACAACAAAGCCCGACAACACCCCGGTCACAGATGCCGATCGCGCCGTTGAAACTGCAATCCGTGAAGCCTTGGAAACACATCGACCAAATGATGGTCTGTTGGGTGAAGAGTTTGGCAGCGACATTACCGGCGCAAAGCGATACTGGGTAATAGATCCGATTGATGGAACCAAGAACTTCATGCGCGGAGTTCCAACTTGGGCAACTCTCATAGCACTCGTTGAAGTCGCGCAAGATGGCACACAAGAAGTAGTTGTCGGTGTTGCAAGTTCACCAGCCCTTGCCCGCCGCTGGCATGCATCTTGTTGCGAAGGCGCATTTGTAACTTTTAACGGCACAACTCGCAAGATCTCGGTTTCACAGGTCTCTGAAATGAGTGATGCATCTGTTACATACTCTGATTTTGTGGGCTTTGATTCACGTCTTGATGCTTTTAACTCGATTCTTAAAAAAGCTTGGCGTACCCGCGGTATGGGAGATTTCTGGTCGCATATGTTGGTAGCCGAAGGTGCAGTAGATATTGCAATCGAACCAACGCTTGCTATCTGGGATATGGCAGCTCTAGACATCATCGTTCGGGAAGCTGGCGGTGTCTTTACAAATACGGCTGGCGAAGCTGGACCATTTGGTGGCAGTGGAGTTTCCACGAACAAGGCAATTCATGCAGCACTTATTCAAGAGTTGAACGCCTAACTTTTTCGGGAAGGTAGATTAACTATGGCACATGATTCTCTGTTGGAACCAACAACACTTTCTATTGAGGGAATGACCTGTACTGCCTGTGTTAACGCGGTAGAAAGAGCACTCAATAACCTAGATGGTGTGCGAGCAACTGTGAACTTTGCAACGGAAACTGCGCACATTTTGGCGCCGGCAGATTTTGATGTGAAAGAACTTATTAAGAGCGTTGATAAAGCTGGATACAAAGCCTCCACAACACGTGATGCACAATCTATAACTTTGCATAGCAAGAAATCTGCCCGGGCTCTTTTCTTTGCCTTTATTTTTGCAGTTCCTGCGGTAGCGATTTCAATGGTCATGAGTTGGCACCACATCATTGATATGTGGATTATTAATCAACTTGATTCATTTGGAATTGCCCGTCCACTTTATTCAGCAACTGCCTGGCTTGTCATTGCATTGAGCGCGCCAGTTGTATTAGTTGTGGCATGGCCAATTCACCGGGCAGCGATTCGAAACTTAAAACATCCAACAATGGATAACTTAATTTCAATGGGCTCACTTTCTGCATTCATCTGGTCTATCTATGCAAACGCAACAGGTGCCGGTGACGTATATACCGAAGTAGCTGCAGGAGTAATCTTCTTTGTAATCCTTGGGCGTTTCCTAGAGACTCGAGCCAAAGCACGTGCAGGTGAAGCACTTACATCCTTATTGGCTTTAGGTAGTAAGGAAGTGACTATCGTCCGTGGTGGATTCCCGCTCATAGTTCCAATTGAACAGTTGCAAATCGGTGACGAGTTTGAAGTTCGCCCAGGAGATCGTGTTGCAACAGATGGAATCGTTGTATCGGGTGAAAGCGCGGTCGATAATTCGATGCTCACTGGTGAGACAAAACCAGTTGATGTTCGCCCAGGCTCACACGTAATTGGAGCCTCGGTTAATCACAATGGTCGTCTAATTGTGCGCGCTACTCGCGTTGGAAGTGATACCGAGCTTGCCCGCATCGCTGCTATGGTTATTAGCGCACAAGGAACAAAGGCTCCGATTCAACGCTTAGCTGACAGAATCAGTGCAGTCTTTGTCCCAGTTGTCACTGTTATTGCTATTGGAACATTTGCTGGCTGGTACTACTCGGGTTACACGCTTACACAATCAATCTCAGTTGCAATCACTATCTTAGTTATCGCTTGCCCATGTGCACTTGGTTTAGCAACTCCTGTAGCGCTTTTAGTTGCTTCAGGCCGTGGAGCACAGCGCGGGATCGTTCTACGCGAACCCCGAGTTCTAGAAGTAGCACG
>CAITQC010000101.1 GCA_903894425.1 uncultured Actinomycetes bacterium | reverse complement strand
TCACGCTGGTGACCTGCACTCGGGGAGAAGAAGGCGAAGTTTTGGTTCCATCCCTTTCGCATTTGGCAAGTAGTCAAAAGGATCAATTAGGGACACATCGAGAAATTGAATTAGCTGATGCAATGAAGGCTTTGGGTATTTCTGATTATCGTTTTCTGGGTGCCCCATCAAAAAAGTTCCGCGATAGCGGAATGATGGGAACGGAGCCAAACAATCGGCCAGATGTTTTCTGGCAGGCAGATGTAGATACAGCAGCAAAGATTTTGGTTGAAATCATTGAAGAAGTTAAGCCACACATTTTGATTACTTATGATGAAATCGGCGGCTACGGTCACCCCGATCATATTCAGGCACATCGTGTCGCCATGAGAGCCTCAGAGTTATCTACATGGCAGATCCAAAAGATTTACTGGAACACGATGCCTAAATCAGTTTTAGCTGAAGGTATGGCAAAGATGAAAGAGATTGGTTCAGATTTCTTTGGTGCCGAAAGCGTTGATGATCTTCCATTTGCAAAAGATGATGAGTTTGTTACAACTTTGATTAATGGCGTTGATTATGTGGACGCAAAGATGGCTGCCATGAAAGCCCACGAGACTCAGATTTCATTAGATGGTCCCTTCTTTGCCCTTTCCAATAATTTAGGGTTACAGATTTGGGGCGATGAGTACTACACGCTAGTAAAAGGGGTTAAGAGTGAACCCTTTGATTCACATGGCCGAGAAACAGATTTAACCTCTGGAATAACGCTGTAATGAAAGGTATCTACTCACTTTTATTTGGCGCAGCACTCGGCGCAAGTTCAATCTTCATTCATAGCTTTTATCCACCTGTAGGGCTCGTTGTGTCACTTGTAGCGACAGGAATGGGCATCTGGGCTACTGGAAGATTGTGGGGAAAGCGCGCCTATAAATTCATAGCAGCGATTGCTTGGGCGTTAGTAGTTCTGCGAGCAGGTTTCCCTGGGCTCAATGATGAATACCTTGTTCAAGGTGACACCATTGGAGTTTCACTAATCAACTTTGGATTTATTGCAATCGTTATCGCAATTATTACTCCGCTTTAACTCCAGCTTTGACCTTCAGGCGTATCTTTAATTTCCAAACCGAGATTTTCTAACTCAACGCGCAATCGATCACTATCTGCCCATCGCTTTTCAGTACGAGCAAGGGCTCGCTCATCCAGTAGCGTCTTCATTTGAGGTGTCAGAACTTTGGTTTCAAGTGGGCGATCTAAATCAAGTCCTAGAACTTGATCTGCATAGCGAAAAAACGAAGCCTTATTGTCTGAATCTGACTTTTCAATTTCACGCAATCGCATGATGACACGTGGGGTATCAAGATCGGTGTTAAAAGCTGATTCAATCTCGGGATCAATCTGCATTGATTTCTCAGAGCCCCATTGAGACATCTTCATGCGCCAACGTTTTAAGGTCTCGTGTGCAGCTTCAATTGAGCTCCAGGTCAGATCTATTTGAGAGCGATATTTGTTTTCGAGGAAACAAAGACGAATAGCGAGAGGATCAATTCCACGCTCGATGACATCCTTTAAAAGAACAACATTCCCAGAACTTTTTGACATCTTTTTACCTTCAAAAAGTAGGTGCTCGCCATGGACCCAGAGATCGACTGCTTCAGTATTAATCAGCGCATTGGACTGTGCTCGCTCATTTTCATGATGAGGAAAACGAAGATCGATTCCACCTACATGGATATCTACATGTCCATCCAGTAACTCTAAGGACATCGCTGAACACTCGATATGCCAACCCGGAAATCCCTTACCCCACGGAGATTCCCACACCATTTCAGTGCGATCGTCGGCAGCTTTCCATAACGCCCAATCGGCGTGAAATCTCTTCGCCCCATCTTCGGAGTATTCATAACGATGACCTGGCTTTAACGAGTCAAGTTTATTTCCACTGATTGCACCGTAGCTTGCAAACTTTTGAGCGCTGAAATACACAGAAGAATCGGAACCGACATATGCAAAATCAGCATCGATCAACTTTCCAATCAGAGTCAACATCAAATCAATGCTTTCACTTGCTCGCGGATAACCCGCAGCCGGCACAATATTGAGATCTGCTAAATCTTGATGAAACTTCGCTTCATACTTTCGAGCGATCTCAAAGGGGTCAACCTTTTCTAACTTAGCTTGAGTTAGCATCTTGTCATCATTGACGAAATCTTCAGACATATGTCCAACATCGGTAATGTTTTGAATCAGGTATGGATGTGAACCATTGAGTTGAACAACACGTGCAATTAAATCTGAGAGTAAAAAGGTTCGCAGATTTCCGACGTGAGCATCACGGTAGACAGTTGGGCCGCAGCAGTACATTTGAATTTGCTTGCGAGTTACTTCAATCTCTTTGAGTTGTCGTGATTGCGTGTCGTATAACTTCATACCTTTTCAATCACCCGCTTCCAGACAAAAATCTCACTATGAGAGAATTCGATTATCTCCCCACGCTTATTGCGCAATGTGTACGGGGTCAGTAGATGCCCCAGAATGTCACGAAATCCGCCTTCCGGATCATGGAGTCTGATGCTGACCCGTGAGCCGATGAGTTCGGTGAATTGTGTCTCGAGCTCTGTTGGCATGAGACAACGATAAGCCCACCTTTCCGTATCAACCAGCGGTAAATATCGCGCACTAGCGAGAGTTGCCATTAGAATTCGGCCAGATACTTTGCCCAACACTTTGGAGGCCGCCCGTGACCTATGTGATTGCAGACCCATGCATCGATGTAAAAGATAAGTCCTGCATCGAAGAGTGCCCGGTTGATTGCATTTACGAAGGCGATCGCATGCTGTACATCCAGCCTGATGAGTGTGTGGATTGCGGCGCATGTGAGCCGGTCTGTCCAGTAGAAGCTATTTATTACGAAGATGATGTTCCTGGTCAGTGGAAAGAGTTTGGCAAGGTCAACACAGAGTTCTTTATTGAAATCGGTTCACCAGGTGGAGCTAGCAAGGTTGGCCCAACTGGAACAGATCACGCTTCAATCGCAGCGCGACCACCAAAGAGCGAGTAACCATTGCGTTCCCAGCTCCCAGATTTTCCGTGGGATGCGTTAGCGCCATACGGTGAGAAGGCTCGTTCCCACCCGCAGGGGATTATTGATCTCTCGCAAGGAACTCCTGTAGATCCAACCCCTGAATTTATTCAACAAGCATTTCGCGATGCATCAAACTCTCCAAGTTATCCAGTAACAGCTGGAACTGCAGAGCTTCGCGCAGCAATTAAAAAGTGGGCGATAGAGCGTTTAGGTGCAACAGGCGAGTTTGATGTCCTGCCCTTGATTGGCTCTAAAGAGTTAGTTGCTTGGCTTCCTACCTATCTTGAATCAAGCACAGTGTTGATTCCAGAGATTGCATATCCGACCTATCACGTAGGAGCGGTATTAGCCGGTGCAGAATCTGTGCCAGTTGCAATAGATGCAAAGAGCTGGCCCGCTGCTGATTTAGCATGGTTGAACTCGCCATCAAATCCAACTGGGCGAGTACATAGCATCGATGAGATTAAAGCCTGCATTGATTGGTCTCGAAAGAATAAATCAGTTTTGATCTCTGATGAGTGTTATCTCGAATTTGATCACACAGCACATTCAGTATCTGTCTTATCGCAAACAGGTGGAGACAACACCAATATTCTGGCGGTACATTCCTTATCAAAGCGTTCATCTATGGCTGGCTATCGTGCAGCTTTCATGGTTGGCGACAGCGCTTTGATCGCACAGATCCGTGAGATTCGAAAGCATGGCGGAATGATGGTTCCGCTACCGGTGCAGAAGGCTATGACAGTTGCACTGTCAGATGATCTTCATGTTGCAGAACAACGCGCTCGCTATAACGCACGTAAAGATGCGATGCGTCCCGCACTTGAAGCGGCGGGATTTTCAGTTGAGTTCAGTGATTCAGGTTTATATCTGTGGTGCACTCGCAATGAAGATGCGTGGACAAGTGTTGCGTGGCTGGCAGACCGTGGAATCCTTGCAACCCCTGGCAGCTTTTACGGCCACATGGGAAAGAACCATATTCGTGTCGCAATGACAGCCTCTGATGCCCACATTGCAGATGCAGTTGCACGTTTGAAGGCGTAAAAGTGGCTGTAGCGATCTTGTTAGTAGGTGGCTTTGGTACACGTTTAATGCCATTGACTCGCAATACTCCCAAGCCAATGCTGACCGTTGCAGGAATTCCTGTTACTGAGCATCAATTAATGATGGCAAAAAAGGCCGGAATAACCCAAATTGTTTTAGCAACCTCTTATCTTTCAGATGTTTTTACCCCGTACTTCGGAGATGGATCGCAGTGGGGGATGAGTATTAAGTATGCGGTTGAAAAAGAGCCACTTGGAACTGGTGGCGCGATCCGCAACGCAGCACAGTTACTAGATACACAAGAGTCAGTAGTAATTTTAAATGGCGATGTACTTAGTTCACATGATTTAGCAGAACAGATCAGACAACATGAAGCACATGATGCCGATGTAACTTTGCATTTAACTCAGGTTGAAGATGCCCGAGCATTTGGTTGTGTGCCAACTGATGCCGAAGGCAGAGTTACCGCTTTTCTAGAAAAGATGGATAACCCAGTAACAAATCAAATTAATGCAGGCTGCTATGTTTTTAACCCTCGAGTCATCAATACAATTCCTTTAGATACAGTTGTTTCAGTAGAACGCGAAACATTTCCGCAGTTAGTCAGTAACGGTGCAAAGATTTATGGATTTCTTGAAAATGCATATTGGTTAGATATTGGAACACCAAAAGCTTTGTTAAAGGCATCAACAGATATCGTTCTTCGAACCGGTCCTGGCCTTGCGATGCCGGGTTCAATCATCGATCCATCGGCGCAGCTCACCGGTGGTAGCAGTGTCGGGCGCGGTGCTTCAGTGGGAGCCGGTGCACATATCGATGGCTCCATCATCGAAGCTGGGGCGGTGATTGGTAGCCAGGCGATCATTACTAACTCATTTATTGCAGCGGGGGCTGTTGTCGATAAAGCGGCGAAAATTGCCTCATCTTTTGTCACAAAGGGCGAAATTCTTCCAATTCCGCAGTAGTTCAGGCGTAATTTCTCTTTTCTGGGCTTGACATGAGCGAGTTACAAGCGTGTAATTCACTCCTAAGAAAGTCTTTTCCAAGAGGGATGAGACAAGATCTAGCTAATGGAGCATCGACGTTATGCCGATTCAACCCGCAGCCCAGAACTCCCCAATCCCCACTTCAGGTCCAACAATCACACTCGCATCTGGCGAAAACATGGAGCTTTCATGGCAGGAGCGCGCACTATGTGCGCAAACTGATCCAGAAGCTTTCTTCCCAGAAAAGGGTGGCTCAACTCGTGAAGCAAAGCGCGTATGTCTTTCATGCGATGTTCGCTCCGAATGTCTTGAGTACGCACTAGCTCATGATGAGCGCTTCGGAATTTGGGGCGGTCTCTCAGAGCGAGAGCGTCGTCGCTTAAAGCGTCGTACTGCGTAAGGTTCACATTTCTCTAACGAGAAAGTGAGTTATACCTATGGCTTCCCAAGCCGCAGTCGATAAGCATCGTGTAACCGCTGTTCTTGTTTCCCACAATGGAGCGGTGTGGTTGCCCGAAGTTGTTGCAGCGCTCACCTCGCAAACTCGACCAATTGATTTAATTACCGCGGTTGATACAGGGTCGCAGGATTCATCAACAAAACTTTTAAAATCGGCTCGCATCCCATTTATCTCTGCAGATGTCGAAACTGGTTTTGGTCAAGCAATTTCTCTAGCTGTTAACAAATTACCTAAATCAGTTGACCATGAATGGATCTGGTTAATCCATGATGATTGCGCACCTGCACCCACCGCGCTCGCAGAGTTATTAGCTGCAATCGATGATCGACCTCAAGTTGTTATGGTCGGTCCAAAGTTATTGGGTTGGCATGATCGAACACATTTACTTGAAGCCGGTGTCAGCATTGCAGGTAATGGTGCACGATGGACAGGGCTGGAACCTTTGGAGTATGACCAAGGCCAACATGATGGAAACCATGATGTATTAGCTGTCAGCACAGCTGGCGCTTTGATCCGCCGGGATGTTTTTGAAGAGCTTGGTGGTTTAGATCCCAACCTGACTTTGTTTAGAGATGATGTGGACTTTGGATGGCGCGCACGTGCTGCCGGCCATTCTGTAATGGCGGCAACAGGTGCTGTTGCATTTCACGCACAAGCATCAGCCAATGAACGCAGAACTGTTGAAGTCGATGGCGCATTTCTTCACAGACCTTTATTACTAGATCGACGTAACGCCGCTTATGTTTTGCTTGCAAACTCTTCGTGGTGGATTTTGCCATGGCTGGTAATTCAGTTGCTGGGAACAGCAATTGCTAGAGCTATTGGCTATTTAATTGCAAAACTTCCGGGTTATGCCGCCGATGAAATCTTGGCTGTTGGATCTTTAATTGTTAGACCAGGGTTGATTATTGCTGCACGTAAGGTGCGTAAAAAGCAGCGCTTTGTTTCAGCCCGAGTTATTGCTGAATTCATTCCACCACGCTGGTCACAGATCCGACTTGCATCGGAAGGTGTCGTCGATGCGGTTCGTGCAAAGTTGTTTCCTGAAAACAATCAAGTTTCAACAACTTCAGTTTTAGATACCAATGAGGATGAAGACTTACTCACTCCTGTAAGTACCAACCATTGGTTTGGTATTTTCAAGCGTCCAGAAGTAATTGGCTTTGTTTTGATCTCGCTGATCAGCCTCCTGAACTCTCGCAACAGATTTGGTGCACTTGTCGGGGGAGCGTTGCCTATTTCGCCAGCAGGAGCTACCGATTTATGGCGCACATATTTTGAGTCATGGCACCAAGTTGGAATGGGCTCAACCGTTGCGACCCCAACCTGGGTAGCGATCACAGCAACAGCATCCCTATTTTTCTTGGGCAAAGTCCAGTTCTTGATCACAACCTTCTTCTTGGTTGCACCTGTCCTCATGATGTTTACCGCCTCAAAGCTTCTCAAGCGTTTAACCGGAAATACCTGGATCTCAATTCCCGCAGCATTTCTTTATGCGGTGTCTCCGGTAGCAATTGCGGCGGTATCAACAGGTCACATAGCAACAGTTCTGTTTATGATCTTGGCACCACTAGTTGCACTACTTCTGCGCGATATTGAAAAGATCGAAAGCTTTACCTGGAGAAAAATTGCAGGTGTCTCGCTCCTATTAGCTGTGCTCTATGGGTTCTCGCTCATGATCTTTGTGATCGGT
>CAITQC010000100.1 GCA_903894425.1 uncultured Actinomycetes bacterium | reverse complement strand
TTACCAAATCTTGTCGGTCCATACATTATTTCGGCGACTACATTAATTTTCGCAACCGTTGTTATCCAGCTCTTCTTACGTCCTGATCCATATTTATTGGCAGAAAAACAGGCGCAGGTCAAACAACACAAAGGTTCCACAAAAGCAGCGTTAAGCCATATTCGCTCAAATCCAAGGGCATTACTCGCAATTAGTGCAATTGCTATTGGTCACGTAGCAATGGTTTCAGTGATGGTGATGACACCGATTCATATGAAGCATGTTGATGTGTCATTGCGAATCATCGGCTTTGTTATCAGCGTCCATGTGCTTGGAATGTACGCATTTTCACCTTTGGTGGGTTCACTCAGTGATCGATTAGGTCGAATCCGCGTGATTCAAATCGGTGTAGCAGTTTTGCTTGTATCCACTTTAGTAGCCGGTACAGCGGCCGCTGATGATGCGGTGCGATTAGGAATTGGTCTGTTTTTACTTGGCCTTGGTTGGTCTTGTACGTTAATTGCAGGTTCAGCGCTTTTATCTGAATCCGTGTCAGTAGAAATGCGTCCAGCATCGCAAGGTGCAAGTGACTTAGTTATGAATCTTGCCGGTGCAGGTGGTGGTGCAATTGCTGGTGTAATCATCGGTACGTTGAGCTATGGCTGGTTATGTTTATTTGCGGCGATTCCAGTGACCGTTCTGGCATTAGCGTCACAAAGGATTATGAAGATTGAAAAGTAAACGCAGATTTCATCCAGCATGGGTGGCAGTGCTTGTTACATTTTTTACTCTTGTTGCAACTGCAGGATTTAGATCTGCCCCATCTGTATTAGTAATTCCTCTACAAGATGCTTTTGGTTGGCAACGCGATCAGATTTCACTTGCGATTTCGGTAAACGTACTTCTGTATGGGCTAACCGCACCTTTTGCTGCAGCGCTAATGGAGCGATTCACCGTTCGGAAAGTAGTGATGGCAGCCTTAACAACAGTTAGTACAGGCGCATTTTTAACAACGCAGATTCACGCACCATGGCAGTTAGTGGCGACGTGGGGAGTAATCGTCGGCATTGGTACAGGCTCAATGGCATTAGTTTTTGCCGCAACCGTTGCTAACCGATGGTTTGTTAAACGCCGAGGATTAGTTATTGGCGTGCTCACTGCGGCAGCGGCAGCTGGGCAACTGATTTTCTTACCGGGTTTGAGTCATCTTTCGCAGATGTACGGTTGGAAGTCGATCGGTGTAACAATTGGTACGGCATCTTTATTTATGGTTCCAATGATCTTTTTATTTTTGCGTGAAAAACCTGCAGACCTAGGTTTACTTCCATATGGCGCACCGGATGACTGGCAACCACCAAAGCCATCTGGAATGAGTGCAGCCCGCTTAGCCATTGTTTCCTTAAAAGAGGCGAGTGCCCATAAAGATTTTTGGTATCTGGTTGGTTCCTTTTTTGTGTGCGGCCTTTCTACCAGCGGATTAATCGGTACGCACTTTATTCCTGCAGCTCACGACCATGGAATGGGCCAAGTTGTTGCCGCATCACTTCTTGCCCTCGTTGGTGTATTTGATGTTATTGGAACAATCTTTTCTGGCTGGTTAACCGATAAATATGACCCGCGCAAATTATTGTTTTTCTATTACGGGCTTCGTGGACTTTCTCTGTTTTTGCTTCCATCGATTCTCTTTTCTTCCGTTCACCCTTCAACTCTTGTCTTTGTAATTTTCTATGGACTTGATTGGGTGGCAACCGTGCCGCCAACTGTCATGTTATGTCGCACAATTTTGGGACCGGATCGAGCAACTGTTATTTATGGCTGGGTATTTGCATCTCACCAAATTGGCGGAGCCATTGCAGCATTCGGTGCGGCAGTTGTGAGGGTTAAATTCGGTGATTATGCGGCTGCATTTTATGTGAGTGGTGCCCTTTGTTTAATAACAAGTTATTACGTATTACAGATTGGAAAAGGCAAGGACTTGGCTAGCCTTAAACCATGAGCACTCATTACGAGCAGTTAGGTGGCGAAGCATTTTTTGCCGATTTAGTTTCGCAGTTTTATGCCTATGTTGCCGTGGATCCTATTTTGCGTCCTATGTATCCCGAAACAGATATGAAGGGCGCAGCAACACGTTTGCAATGGTTTCTTGAACAGTACTGGGGTGGACCAAGTACGTATCAAGAAAATCGTGGTCATCCACGTTTACGTATGCGTCATGCAGAGTTTCATATCGATAGCGCAGCCCGTGATGCCTGGCTCAATGCGATGCATGCAGTTGTTGATGGCATGGAAATAAAGCCAGAACTACGGGCAGAGCTATGGAGCTATTTAGAGATGGCAGCTAATTCAATGGTGAATCAACCAGATTGAGATTGATTTCCAACTTTTAGGATTTCACCATTTCGCAGATACCAAAGCGTTCCCCTTGAATCGCGCACACAAGTAATTCGTAGGCCAACTTTTTCAACTACTCCTTGCACATCTAAGACATCAACGTTGTCGCCGACACCGTACTGATCTTCAACCAACATAAAAATTCCAGATAAGACATCTCGAACTAACGTTTGTGCGCCAAGACCAAGGGCGACACCCAAAATTCCTGCCGATGCAATCAAGGGTCCTAAGTTAAAACCAAATTCCCCAAGGGCCATTGCCGATGCAACGACCCAGATAACGGTTTTCAATGTGCTGGAAAAAACTCCACCAATTGTGCGGGCACGTTCTTTTTGACGGGCAACGATATTGCGTGGACCTGGGATTAAATCTGTCGTGGCCAAACGGTTCATGGCCCGATCAATTGCCCGTGTTCCAAAGGCCTGCATCATGATGGCCGAGACAAGGATGATGGCTATGCGCAGGGGAGTTCCACTGATCCAGTCCAGGGCTGTACGTAACGAGTCGCTCATAAGGTGAGACTTTATCCAAATCTTTACCTAAATATCACTAGTCAATACCCACGTGCTCGGGTGTTTTGAGGCAAGATAAAGCAATCGTCGACAGAGCTGGGAAGGAATCTATGTCGCGGACGTTGGTTTTAAATGCCACCTACGAACCATTGGGTGTAATTACTGAACGCCGTGCTCTGATTCTGGTACTCAACCATCGCGCGACAATGATTGAAGAGTCTGGAACTGTTTTACATTTTTCCGGTGGCGAAGTTGATCTGCCCTCTGTAATTCGTCTAAATAAATTTGTTCGAATCCCTTATCGCCATGCTGTGCCGTTGTCTCGGCGTGCAATATTTGCACGCGATGGTGGCCGCTGTGTTTATTGCAGTGCACCTGCAACTTCTATTGATCATGTGATTCCTCGTAGTCGTGGCGGTGGTCACAATTGGGAAAATGTTGTCTCGGCCTGTCATAAGTGCAATCACCTAAAGGCAGATAAACAGTTGAAAGAAATCGGTTGGCGTCTGCGTCAGCTGCCACGCGAACCCGTGGGGGCTGCATGGAGAATTCTAGGAACTGGCCAAACCAATGCGCGTTGGCTGCAATACCTGGCACCATTTGGTGTGGCAGCAGCAACTGCCTAGAGCATTTACACTTACTCCATGCATTTACTTATGAGCGCAGTTGAAGATGGCTTGGTGAGCGGCCCAGGATTAAGCGTTAGCGAAACAGTATTTACCTACGTAGTAATTCCAGTCGCGCTCTTTGCAGTTATCGCTTTAGTTTCATGGATCGCATCTGCGCCCCGTGAGGAGCGCAATGTGGATTCACTAACTTCTATTAACTAGTTATCTAACTTAGCAACCTTCAAGGCACGGATGATTCCGTCTTGAGATTCCTTCACTAACTTACGAAGTACTGCAGGTGAATCCTTGCCTGTGCCATTGAGCCATTCATTAGTTTTATCTACTGTGCTCTGGTTAATTACCCAGTTTGGATACATTCCAGTTACGAACTTTGCAGCACCTTCGTATGATTTGGAATTCCATTCGCTCAAGAGATTTTCGAAATAGAGATCAACAAATGATTCAAGCAAGTGACGTTGAATTGGACGCTGGAAACCAGCAACTAAAGCGGTGCGAAGTGAAGTCACTGCGTCTTCATCCATCACTTTGTTAAAGGCATAGGCCTTAGCCTCTGAATTTGGGGCCGCTGCCTTAGTGGTTTCATATGCAAGGTTTCCAGTTGTGGTCTTGTCATTTGCAAGTTCGGCATCTAGTTCGGCCTGTGTTGTTGCGCCACGTTCGGTGAGTGCAATGAGGAAGAACCAACGCAAATCTGCATCTACTTTTAACCCTTGCGCACTGCCATTGAGCAATTCGCGAACCTTGGCTGTTTGCGCATCTGTGTGGGCATTTGAAGCAAATGCACGCGAATATAGAAGCTGTAAGTCGCTGGCAGGAGCGCTCTTTTGTAAGAGGTCCCAGAAACCTTGCGCTAATTTTTCGCGGTAAGAATTACGGTTGGCATCAGATGCGTAACCTTCAACGCAAGTGCCGAGCTGTGTAATAACAATATTTACGATTGCATCATCACTTTCACCAGCCAAACCAGCCAGCGCTATTTCGATGAAATCTGCCGATGAGATTTCGGCATCACGGTGCATGTCCCAGATGGATGCCCAGCACAGTGCGCGAGCAAGTGCATCATCTAACTTGCCTAGATGAGATTTAAGAGTGGTAATCGAGCGATCATCAAAGCGCAGTTTGGCGTATGAAAGATCGCGGTCATTGATAAGTAGCAAGTCAGCTACTTTTTCGCCAATAAGTTCGGTTACAACCGTGCTTGCACCGACTACATCGAGTTCGACAGATTTACGTAGCTTGAGCGCATCACCACTAATGTCATAAAGACCAACTGCCAAACGATGCGGGCGCAACTCCGGTGAGCCCTCTGGAATTAAAGGAGTCTCTTGTGAAATGACAACGTTGGCGTATGTATCTCCTTCGATATCAAGTTGAGGTCGCAATGTATTAACACCGGCAGTTTGCAGCCACGTATTTACCCATGAATCTAACTTGCGACCACTTGATGCTTCGAGTTCTACTAATAAATCATTAAGCGTTGTGTTGCCCCAAGCATGTTTTGCAAAGTATTTTTGTAAACCAGCGATAAATTGAGGACGTCCAACATGTGCAACTAATTGATGCAAAACAGATGCACCCTTTGCATACGTTATGCCATCAAAGTTGGCGTTAACTGCTTCCATATCGACCATATCGGCGATGATTGGGTGGGTAGATGAAAGTTGATCTTGGCGATAAGCCCAGTTTTTACGGGCGGAGTTAAATTCAGTCCATGCACCTTTGAAACGAGTTGCCTCGGATAAGGCTAAGTAAGAAGACCATTCGGCAAATGATTCATTGAGCCATAGGTCATCCCACCAAGACATGGTGACCATGTCACCAAACCACATATGTGCCATTTCGTGCAGAATTGTGTTGGCGCGAGATAGATAAGCTTTTTCTGGCATGTGGCTGCGGAATACAAGAACATCTTCGCGGAAAGTAACTGCACCCGCGTTTTCCATTGCACCAAAGTTGAAGTCAACAACTGCAATTTGGTCATACTTTTCAAATGGATA
>CAITQC010000099.1 GCA_903894425.1 uncultured Actinomycetes bacterium | reverse complement strand
CTACACCTACGGGCCTTTAACTGTCTAGATCGCTGGTATCAGGGGCTGATTTGAGCGTAATCTCGCGAAAAAAACTTTAGGTGAACTCGCAAGTAGGAGGTACGCTTTGCCCTAGTCGGACGCTTTATCAGTACCCGTTTCATGTTTTACATATTCGGTATAGCTGTAGCAAGAGGAAGACCGTGATTCGAGGATTGCTCGGAACACCCCCATATCGAAGGATAGTAAAAGATGGCAACAGGTACAGTTAAGTGGTTCAACTCTGAAAAGGGTTTCGGTTTCATTGCAGTTGACGGTGGCGGACAAGATGTATTCGTTCACTACTCAGCAATTCAAGGAAACGGTTACAAGTCCCTTGAAGAGGGTCAGTCAGTTTCATTCGAGGTCGTACAGGGTCCAAAGGGTCCTCAGGCCGATGCAGTGAACGCTAACTAATTTCACTTAGTTTACAAATAACCCTCGTCGCGAAAGCGGCGGGGGTTATTTCTTTGGTGCAGGAGGAACGTCGCCTAACTTCTTGCGCAACTTTTCGACCGCATTAAATGGTGATTTATCAGTGCCGGCTTTCCAAGCATCTAAATATGACCACGGATACAAAACTCCGCGGCGCACCCACCAAACATTTGATTCAACTGGCGTCGGCCAAGAAATTCCAAAGTGCACATGTGGCTTAGTGCCGCGCGCAGAACCCGTTGCGCCAACGTATGCCAGAGTTTGTCCCGCAACTACAACCACGCCGGGCTCTATTCCGGGTTCAATACTTTTAAAGTGCGAACCGTAATAACGAACACCATCGTCACCAACTAACGTGACTGATAAACCACCTCGAGTGTCTCCCAAATTCTTCTTTGAATTCCAAATATCTTTTGGCGAAACTTCGGTAATAGTTCCGCCAATCGGCGCTACATATTTACAGCCGGCTTTTGCTTGAATATCGGTGGCTTGATAATCATGGTGAGATTTAGCGTAGGTCGCTTTGCAACCAACTATTGGAAATACGTAAATTGGAGCAGCGGTGGCACTCATTATTTGCGACGATATTAGGGTCAAAGTAAGTACTGATATCAAATACTTGCGCATAAATTTCCCCCTAAGGACACCACGTTACCGTTTCGTAATCTAGATATCAGGGATTTACCTTGTGGCTTGGATCTCCCAAGTTAGAATTAAGGCACGTGGAACGCTTCTAATGAGCCTTTCACACCTAGAGGTGAGGATAAATATGAATAAAAAGAAACTGATGGCATTAGCTGCATCAGCTGTGATGGTGGTTTCACTAAGTACAGCTATGACAGCAACTGCAAATGCAGCTGATTGGGGTGGCAAGAATTGCTACCAAGAAGGCGAAATCAAATCGGTTAATGGCGCAACTAATACTTGTGCGATGACTGCAAAGGGCTTGGTTTACACACCAACTCGCAAGTTGAGCGGAAGCTTAACTGTGGTTTGTGGCGCAACTGAAGCATGGTGTGGCGCAATGACTGGTGCTTTCACAAAGCTAACTGGTGTTTCGACAAAGTTTGTTCGCCTTTCATCAGGTGAAACTGTTGCCCGTCTTGAGGCAGCAAAAGCTAATCCCGAGTTCGATGTATGGCACGGTGGACCAGCTGATGGTTTCGGTGTTGCACGTATTGGTGGATTAATCGAGAAGTACGCATCACCAACTCGTAACTTGATTCCTAAAAAGTATCAAGATGATGATGGATTCTGGACAGGTGTTTACGTAGGAGCTCTTGGTTTCTGCACTAACACAAAGGAAATTAAGCGACTTGGCCTTAAGGTTCCAACTTCATGGGCTGACCTACAAAACCCTAAGTTAGTTAAGAATATTTCTTCTGCTCACCCGTCAACATCTGGTACCGCATTTACAACTCTATGGACACAAGTAACACGTCTTGGAAGCGAATCTGCTGCACTTGAATATATGGCTGGCTTGCACAAGAACATCTTGCAATACACCAAGAGCGGTGTTGGCCCAGTTGCCATCGTCGGTCGCGGTGAAGCAGCAGTAGGCATCGTGTTCTCACACGACTGCGTTGCTGGTGCTGAGCAAGGTCTACCTCTTAAGGTCTCATTCCCAAGCGAAGGAACCGGTTATGAAATCGGCGGCGTTGCATTGGTAAAGGGTTCAAAGAATCCAGATGCTGCTAAGGCATATGTTGACTTTGCGTTATCACGCGATGCTCAAAACCTTGGACCAAAAGTTGCTGCCTACCAAGTTCTAACTAACCCAAAGACAAAGATCGATAAGCGTATGGTCAAGCTAAATACTCTGACTGTAGTTGCTTACGACTTTGACAAGGCTGCAGCTGCAAAGAAGGCGTTGACTGCTAAGTTCGATGCAACAATCGCAGTTGCTCCAAAGTCCTAATTGCGGCTAATTAGCACTAAGTAAGAGGTTGAAAGCCCGCCCAATCCTTTTAGATTGGGCGGGCTTTTACTAAGATTCAAATATGAGCAAAACAACGGCCAGGAGATGACAATTACTACTCAAGTAGCGACCAAGCTGGCTCCTCAAGTTAAAGCCCGCCAGTCAAAAGGTGGGCAAGCAAAACAGAAGTTAGATCTATTGACCAAAGTAATCATGTTTATCACGATCTCTTTGTTGCTCTTGATGATTATCTTGCCACTTGCCAATATTTTGGTTCGCTCTTCAGAGACCACGGGTGTTGAAGTATTTAAGAGACTTCTAAGTGACCCGGTAACTCAGAAAATTTTCCAGAACACAGTAGTAATCGGCCTTTCAGTTGGCGCTCTGGGAACCCTGGTTGG
>CAITQC010000098.1 GCA_903894425.1 uncultured Actinomycetes bacterium | reverse complement strand
TGACGGGAGTAAAGCCTATCTTCTCCCAGCAGATGGCGACAGAGACCTACTGGATGAGACTAGCATTCTGCGTGATGACCTCATAGCCTCAGCCAAAGGAGCAAAGACAATCACCATGTTCTTGGATACCTGCTACTCCGGAGGTACACGAACAAATGAAGTTCTGTTAGCCGATGCCAGACCCATAACTATTGTTCCAGACAAGAGTGCTTTACCTTCGAATGTTACGATCCTAGCAGCGGCTTCAGGCGCACAGCTATCATCTACATACGAAACCGTTCAGCAGGGACTATTCAGTTATTGGCTAATGAAGGGTCTAGAGGGTGAAGCTGATGCTAACAAGGATAAGAAGATCACCACAGGTGAGCTACATGAGTACGTAGCTAAACAGGTTGGACCGATGGCTCAACGGCGTAATCGGCAGCAGGACCCTCAGTTGATGGGTGATAGTACGCGGGTGCTGGTTAACTACTAATTTATCCAGATCAACTTAATTAGACATAGCTGGAACTCCCTTGGCATGAGAGCCTTTCAAAATCGAATCATGCTAATATCATATCCAGTCATCGCTTCTTCTCCTTTGGTTAATTAACGTCTTAAGAATCGTCAATTTACCAAAACGAAGTAGTGTCTATCCTGCTAATTTAACTACAGCAGTTTACGGACTCAATCATGATTTTCAACGCTGATGGAGGGTCAAAATTGACAATATTATCTAAGTCTAAAATTCGGAAATATAAGACATGAGGTATTCTTTGGAGTGGAAGTTCATTCCACCAAGCAATCACTAGAAGTTGCACTTCTAAATTGAATCCACGTCTTTTATTTAGGGTGCAAGCCGCTATTTAGAGATATCACTAATATAAAGTATGGCTTTGATAAGCCACTAAGGACGTTTACTTATGACGCATGAACTCACTAGTTTGCAACTTTCATCAGCCAGTTCGGATAAAGAATTTTTGCAGAGCTACTTGGGAGATGAGCTGTACGCAAGGGTAGACAAACTCTTCAAGATTGCCTCCATGCCCATAGAGGTTCTGGCTGTTTACCGTAAAACAGCTGAACTGATGGCTGAATTGATTCCTGAAGCTGATCAGGTTGTGCGAGACGATGTTGCCAAAAATTCTGCAGCGACCCCCCGGGAAGTGAGTGGATACCTCGCAGTGTATTTTGGGGTGCAAACGCCCGCGTTTGACACCCGCCATCAGTTCATCGGTCTGGCTTTCCACCCGGATCGCCCCAATCAGCCGTGGACTTTTTTTATCGCAGGAGCTCAAGACGAAGGCAATCTTCGTTCGCTTATTTCAGAATCGGCAGCAACCCAAGCATTGAATGGACATGTACTGAGAACTACGGAAGATTTAGAGTTGATTAAACCTCAGTTGGAGGCTGTTGCACGCTTGTATAGAAAGTCTATTGTGGACAGAAAGAAAGGTGGGAGTGGTGTTATACCTGCCACGTCTTTCAAGCTGCGGCAGTATATTAATGAGCACTTTAATACAAGAAATACGGAAGATCGAGATAAAGAAGCAAAAGAAATCGCATATAAGTATTTTAATGAAAGGACAAAAAGTCTGACACCTACAGAAAAAGCCGAATTGAAAACAAAATTCCTGGCCAAGGATGACGGCATTTATTGGAACAAATTTGTGCAAATGATTTTCTCTGGTTATCCAGCAGAGCAGGCGTTTGATATAGCGTTCAAGGCGCTCAACCAAGCATAAAAGCTGCAAGCTATTAAGTATGAGATGCCTAGGTAGGGGTATGAAAAAAATAAATTCAGCTAGGACGGGACGAGACCAGGTAACTGTTCGATTGCCCGGAAATATTATGGAGACCTTCGCTATGAGTACCTTCGCCAAAACAATTTAAGAAACATGAGGATGATCGATATTCGCGGCAACTTCTTCTACATGCGAGCTTGGCGAGATTTCTGTCACTAACCTCAGAGTTTGCAAGGCATCGCAATTTAACAATTCCACTCAAAAGATATAACGACCATGATCGATGCACCGACTTCAAATACAGACGGCTTTAAAGTACCACTGTTGCCTCACTACGTATATGTATTGCTCAACCCTCGAGATGGCAACAAACCTTTTTATGTCGGTAAAGGGACTGGGCAGCGTGCAGGAGCCCATGAAAGAGATGTAGTCCGCCTTCTTGAAAATGAAAGGCAAAAACGCAGACAGCAAGAGGAGCAAGACAAACAAGAGCAAAACAGTAACGATGAAGATTTCAAGGACAGTAGAGCATTTGGTGACAAATCTCTCTCCGATAAGGAGATAGCAATTATTGGGTTAATAAGTGCGGAAGCTAGGCCTCTTCAAGTCATCGTTGGGCGCTACGAAACAGCAGAGGAAGCATATGCTGTTGAAGCAGTGCTCATCCATTTCATGTTTGACTATGAAAAATTAACCAACATTGCTAGTGGTCACGGTTATAAATTTCTTCGAACCAAAATTGAATATGAAAAAATCGTTGCAACCGCAAAAGTGCAAGATGACATTCCTCTTCGCAAAGGGATTGATGAGGAAAGATTTGTACGAGACAACCAATATCGAGATGAAAGCTTGATGGGACTAGAGCAGTCTAATGCTTTTGACACACTTGCGGAATTGCAGGACTCCTTGACAAGTAATGGCTTCAATTGGAGAAATTTCACTGAGCCCGGTGATAAATATTTTCACCCTGGAGTTTCAAATGGATACTTAGCACTTATCGTTCGTCTCGGAACGGTTGATTTCAATATTCAGTTCACCAAAATGAAAAAATTCAGCATTCAATTTATTTATACTCCCTCTCGTCCCAGAAGTATTGTGGAGGCCCATAATCGTGCCCTTGAGCGCTTGCCACAGGGACTGCGCGATCGTTTGAATATTTCTCTTAGTGAACCGAAGGCTGGTAACAAGTACTCATGGATTGTTCCTGAAGATCGTTTTAAATTCCAAAGTATTGAAGCATTAATTGTTGGACTCCAGGAGTTGAAGGCGGCAATTGAACCAGGGTTGTCCAACCCATAAATCCCTATGGCTCTGAAAACGCGAGATATGAATAGTCCTCTTCGGCAGTACTTACCAAGTGTGCAAAATCTACATTGTGGCTAGAGCGCTGTGCAGTTGCTCAAAATACAATGACGCCCACTAAACTCTTGCAAGTGCTCGCAAAAGATAGCAATGCACTAGTGGCTGCTGCAGCCCAACGAGCGTAGTTCCTTAACTCAATGGTCGAAAGTTAATGAACGATTATGATTCTTATATTTCTGCTGCCCCTTCGGCATTTGGCAAAGAGGGAGCAACGAGAACTTCAATGGATTGCTTAGGCAGTACATTCCGAAAAAAAGAACTTTATCAAGAGTAACAGACCAAGTGCTTAAAGTGATTGAAAACAGATTAAATAGCCGACCCAGAAAAAGATTAGGATTTAAGACGTCTCACCAGGTGTTTCAAGAGTCTTTAAAGCGTGTTGCGCTTCGTACTTGAATCCACCAATTACTTATGTAATTAAAATCTCAATTAATAGCAACCCTCTAAGATGGCAAAAAAGAACTTAAAAGAACTTAAAGAATCTCGGCGCCCAGAGGGGGTGTCCGACGTAGACTGGGATTTAATGAAAGGGGGTTACGATGAATTACAGTTAACCCTCTCCAATCTGGCAGAGCAAATTGGAGCAGACTACGATTCAGATGTGGATCTTGACCAAGATGAGGAGAAAGAATCGCCAACATATGAGGCTATTAACCTCATTATCAGCCAACTTTTAGAGACCAAAGATAACCGAAGTTTATTTGGCAGACCTTCAGTTGATCCATTTGTAATTGCCAGCCTTGACTCTATTAGTTTTGTAAAAAGACTTCTAAGTCAGCTTGCGCTCGATCCCGAAAGTACACTTGTACTCTATCCAGCAGATAAAACTGATACAGCAAACTGTATTCTCAAAAAAATTCAAGAATCACTCTGCAACGGATTAAGTATTAATGAGTTAAATGAGCTTTTTTCAAAAGTTATCTTTAATTTTAATGTTCCAGTTGGTGCCAGTCACAACCCAAATTTTGAAGGCTTCATCCTGCCTAACGGAGGCCTTCTATTTCAAAGT
>CAITQC010000097.1 GCA_903894425.1 uncultured Actinomycetes bacterium | reverse complement strand
GCCTGTGCAGTGTTCTTTGAATCCATCACTGCGCCGCCCTGATCAGAGTTGTTTGCATATACACGGAAAACGATGCCCTGGCCAACGATGTATTCGTTAGTGATTGCACAGCTAACTCCAAAGCGTGGTCCTAGAGCTCCAGAAGTTCCGCTTGCTAAAACTGTGTCAACGTAGATATGGATTGGTGAAACAACGCCTTGTGTAGGCAAGCCAACCTTTACGTTTAGTACAGGTGAATCAACTGGTGCGAATGCAGCTGCATCGGCCGGTGTAAATGAACCTGAAAGTGCTGCTGCACCTGCTGCTGCTGGCACCCATGAGCACTTAGCAATGAATGGTGTAACTGTTGTTGTTGCTACTGCTTCGCAGCCAACGATTACTTTGCCACCGAGCTTGAATGCAACGGTTCCTGCAGCGTTTGCAGTTGCGTTAACAACGATTGGGTCAAGTTGGAAGACTCCGCTTCCACCAGATAAAACAAGTGTTGATGCTGCTGGGGCTGCAACTGCAGCACCTGCACCAAATGCTGTTCCAATCAGAGCCATGGCTCCGATTGCAATTCCTGCGATTACTTTCTTCATTTCTTACTCCTTATTGTTTGTACGTAGGTAAAGCTACTTAGTTGCGATATTTCCTGAGAGATCCATTGAGAAACTGGTTGACTCAGTTGTGTTAACAATTCCCTTACTGTTGATATTGAAGGTTCCCTTCACAGTCAAAGTTCCAGATGCACCTGCATACTTGCCAGTTCCACCTGTGATCTTTGCACTGCCTTTGATTGTGACTGTTGCTGGAGCTGAATCAGAATCCGCGCAACCTTGTGATGATGAATCAAACGCTAAGTTCAAAGTATTGCCACCACCACTAATCACACCTTTGCCATCAAAGCCATCGCAAAGGTTTGAAGGTACCGCTGACGCAGTTCCTGACATATCTGTTAATCCACTGACGTTGCCTGTCCCGGTTCCGTCAACTTTGGTGACTTGAATTAAATTTCCATCACCAAACAGGATCGAAATCTTTCCTTTGTATGTGCCTTGGAAAGCAACTGATCCAGCCTTAGTAGCTGTTGTCGCTGTTGGCTTAGCTGTTGTCTTAACAACAGGTTTCTTTGTTGTATAGCCAGTTGGGCACTTTGGAGAAACCGCAGTTACTTTCTTAACTACGCTTCCTTTGTAACAAGTAATTGTTTTCTTTGCTGCCGCATTTGCAACAGTTGCATTGCCTGCGATTAGAGTTAACGCTGCAAATACAACGAGAATTCGCATAGATTTTGATGTACGTAGTGTCATTTTTTCTCTCATCTCTCCCTGAAGTTTTCCTAGTTCGTTACGTGCAAATCCTTTCATTGCATAATTCGGAAGAGGGCTTTTCGCTGAGGGTTACCCCTTGTCGGAATATCTACTGGGTCACTTTGAGTGCCACCTTTATTCTCTGGGTCACACATTTTTTGTGATTTTCGTCCGAGAGAGGTAGCCCCCAACCTGAATTTGACATAGGGTTTGCGAGTGAACAAAACAGTAGATACAGATTTTTTAGCCCTTCCATTAACCGCCGTTAGTGATGCAGCAATTAGTGCGGCCACACATGCTGGCGCTTCACATGTGGATGTACGTATCGAACGCACGCGAAATGGTTTGTTGTCATTGCGCGATGCACGCCCTGAAACGCAAAGCGATGAAACAAATGCCGGATTAGGTGTTCGAGTAATTGTTAACGGTGCTTGGGGTTTTGCATCATCGCCGGAAATATCTGTTGACGTTGCAAAGAAACTTGCACTCACTGCAGTAGCGATGGCTAAGACTTCTAAACCTTTATCGACAGAGTTAGTCTCACTTGTAAGCGAACCGGTCTATTCAAATCAGCAATGGGTCTCTGATTATGAAATCGATCCATTCTCTGTTTCTGATTCTGAGAAAAAAGATCGCTTAGCTGATTTGAGTAATCGATTACTTAAGAGTGGTTCGGTTAACCACACTTCGGCACATACGATGTTTGTTAAAGAACAAAAGCATTACGCCGATTCTTATGGCACCAGTACCACCCAGCAACGCGTTCGTCTGCAAACTCAGATCGAAGCGATTTCAACTGGCGACAATGGATTTGAATCCATGCGCACACTTGCTCAGCCTGCAGGCTTTGGCTGGGAGTGGATGGGTAATAAACATTGGGATTGGGATAGCGAAATCGAGGAGCTACCATCTTTATTGGCAGAAAAAGTTGCAGCACCCTCGGTTGAACCTGGTCGCTACGACGTTTTAGTGCATCCATCTAACTTGTGGCTAACGATTCATGAATCCATTGGTCATGCAACTGAGTTGGACCGTGCAATTGGTTATGAAGCCAACTACGCCGGAACCTCTTTTGCTACTCCAGACAAGTTAAATACTTTGAAGTACGGATCTGCGTTAATGAATGTGACTGGTGACCGAAATACTTCACATGGTTTGAGCACAGTTGGTTTTGATGATGAAGGTGTTGCGGCCCAGCAGTGGGAGATTATTAAAGACGGAGTGCTTGTTGGTTATCAACTAGACCGCCGTATCGCAGCTCGAGTTAACCGCGATAGAAGCAACGGTTGTGCCTTTGCCGACTCACCATCCCACGTACCAATTCAACGCATGCCTAATGTTTCTTTGCAGCCAAATCCAACTGGGCCAACTTACGAAGAAATGGTTGCTTCAATGGAAGATGGCATCATTATCAAAGGCGATAAATCTTGGTCAATTGATATGCAGCGATATAACTTCCAATTTACTGGTCAACAGTTTCATCGCGTCAAAAATGGCAAAGTTGTTGGTCAGTTAAAAGATGTTGCATACCAAGCAACTACGACTGATTTTTGGGGATCGATGAAAACCGTTGGCGGCCCTTCTACCTATGTTCTAGGCGGTGCCTTCAACTGCGGTAAGGCACAACCTGGCCAGATTGCAGCGGTAAGTCATGGTTGCCCGGCGGCGATCTTCGACAAAGTAAATATTCTCAACACTGTTGCGGAGGCCGGAAAATGATTTCAGCTCAAGATCTCATTGAAAAGATTACTTCTGCTGCAACCTGTGATGACTGCATCGTTGTGGTGCAAGATAAAACACAAGCAAATCTGCGTTGGGCGGCAAGCACGCTTACAACTAACGGTGTTATTACTCAAAGAAACGTCACAGTTATTGCATTTGTTGCCGTTGAAGGAGGCATGGCTGCTGGTGGGGTAACTCGTACTGATGTCGCATTAGCTGATATTGATAAACTTCTAGAAGAAGCAGTCGCCGCAGCAAAGGCTGCTGGTCCTGCCGATGATTACGCGCCACTGGCAACAAATATTTCTATCGGCGAGTGGGACGCACCGCATGTTCCAACAGGACCTGAAGTATTTTCTACTTTTGCTCCTGCACTTGGCGATATGTTCTCCCGTTCAGTTGCTGATCAAATTGAGCTCTTTGGTTATAGCGAGCACACAAGTGAAACAACGTGGGTTGGCTCAAAGGGCGGCTTGCGTTTACGTAAAGATTCACCCGTTGGCCGAGTTGAGATGACAGGTAAATCTCATGGTCGTTCTCGCTCAACGTGGGCCGGAGTTGAAACCCGTGATTTTAAAGATGTTTCAGTGGCAGATATCGATGCTCAAATCCGTCAACGTTTAATGTGGCAGGCAACCTCGGTTGATCTTCCCGCTGGGCGCTATGACACAATTCTTCCTTCGGGTTCTGTTGCAGATCTCTTCACTTACATGATGTGGGTGTCAACTGCTCGCGATGCACATGAGGGTCAATCCGTGTTTTCTAAAAAAGGCGGCGGGACTCGCATCGGTGAAAAGCTTTCAAATCTTTCAATACAGTTTTTTTCAGATCCAGAATACAAAGCTTTGCCTGCATCAAACTTTGTCGCAACCGCTGTTAGTTCACCATTTTCATCGGTCTTTGACAATGGTCAACCTATTAAGCGCGTTGACTGGCTTAAAGATGGCGTATTGCAATCTCTCATTCAAACCCGTGCTACTGCCAAACTAACAAATCTGGATTTCACGCCTATGGGTGAAAATTTAGTAATGAGCGTTGATGGAGCAAGTGGGTCTCTAGAGGATCTAATTAAGACAGTAGATAACGGCCTACTACTTACAACTTTCTGGTATATCCGAATGGTTGATCCAAACTCACTACTTCTTACCGGATTAACTCGTGACGGCGTTTATCATGTTAAAGGTGGCGAAGTTGTTGGTGCCACAAATAACTTCCGCTGGAATGACTCACCGGTATCTGCTCTCGGTCGTATTGCCAACGCCGGTGCGACGACTTGGACTCAGCCACGTGAATGGGCCGGCGATATTACAAATATGGCAGTTCCGCCATTAGTTATTAAAGATTTCAATATGTCTACGGTGAGCCCAGGAAGTTAATCTTTCTCGTTCCACGCAGCGTTAATTGTTTCGACAAAGTGTTCTAGCGGCTGTGCGCCTGAAATTCCATATTTCATATCAACAACGAAAAATGGAACGCCAGTAGCGCCTAATTGATTGGCCAAATTGCAATCTGCAATTACTTCATCAGTAAAATCTGCCGATTCCAACACATTCATAGCTTCGACCGGATTGATTCCAATGCTTTCGGCAATCGCGCAGAGATCTTGGTGCGAAAAGACGGGTTTAGAGCTTTCGAAATAACCCGAATACATTGCGGTTAAGAGTTCATCTTGTTTGCCGATTGTTTCGGCCCACAGCAGTAAACGGTGTGCATCGAAAGTATTGCCCGATAATGTCTCATCTAAGTTGTAGCAAAGGCCTTCGCCATCTGCCACAGCACAAACATTTGCCTGCATCGCTGCCACTTCAGTTTCAGATACTCGGTACTTGTCGGCTAGAAGCTTCTTAGTCGGAACGGTTTCTGCCGCATCAGGCTGCAGTTGAAATGCACGATGGCGGATCGTGATCTGCTCCTTATGCTCGAAACCTTCTAGAGCTTTTTCGAGTCTCTTCTTGCCAATAAAGCACCAAGGGCAGACAACGTCAGACCACACATCAATAATCATTGGGCAATCCTAACTTGGAAAGTTAGTCTTCTTGTATGACTTTCCGCTTTGATCATATGTAGTCCAAAGCCCTGATTGAACGCCAACTTTGAATGAACCAGAGCGAAGTTTCGTTCCATCTTTGCGAAACCATTCCCAATATCCATGCATCGCATTTTCTTTGAATTTGCCTTTAGCTTTAAGGATCCCATTACCGTAAAACTCTAAGTACTCCCCCGCCTTACTTGGATATGAGGCATTGATCTGGGCAATCTTGACTTTAATGATCTTCTTGAGCAGTGGCTTTGGGAAAGGCTTGTCTAACGGAAAATGAATTGAACCTTTGGTCTGCACGTACTTAGCGAGCTCTTTTTCCAAATATTTATTGGTGGAGCCGCTGTAAGGAAATATTGAGTTATGCGCCTTATATCCATCAAAACCAAGAACTGGCACGCCTTCAATTACAAAGGTCGGAATTCCGTATTTGATTACTTCTTGAGCTGTAGGTAATTCTTCTAAAATATCTGCACGAAGTTGATTAAGGATGGCTCGCTGCGCCTTTTCGAATTTTTTCAAGTGAGCTGTGATTTGTGCCTTGCTCATGGATTAATAACACCTGCTGAGAGCAGAACTAGCACAGCCGTTCCAAGTGCAATTCGATAGATGATAAAAGGCATAAAACTCTTATTCGTAACAAATTTGAGCAGCCATGCAATCACGGCGTAACCAACCACAAAGGCGATTGATGTCGCAATGGCTGTCTGTCCTAGGGTGAAAACATTTGCATCGGCATCAGCGCCAAATGCCCCTTTAAGTTCGTATAAGCCGCTTCCAAAGACCGCAGGTAAAGCTAAGAGAAATGAATATCGCAACGCTGCTTCGCGGGTATAACCAAGGTAGCGACCCATTGCAATCGTTGCACCTGATCGCGATACGCCAGGAATCAGCGCAAGTGCTTGAGCAAGGCCATAGAGGATTCCATGCTTTGAATTTAGATTAGATAGATCTCTTTCTTTTTTGCCGTAGTGATCAGCAAAACCAAGGACTATGCCAAAGATAATCATGACTGAAGCAATAAGCCACAATGATCGAAAATCATTAGCAATAACATCTTTACCAAGATAACCCAGAACAGCAATGGGAAGACTGCCGATAATAATTAACCAACCCATGCGTGCCAATGGTTTTTCATCGACAACTAACTCTTTACGAAATACCACCTGTTTGAACCATGCAGCGACAATATTTTTGATGTCATTGCGAAAGAAAAGTAGAACGGCTAACTCAGTTCCGATCTGGGTAATGGCGGTAAAGCGCGCACCTGGATCTTGAGCATTACTAAAAAACTCACCTGCAATGCGTTGATGCGCACTTGATGAAAT
>CAITQC010000096.1 GCA_903894425.1 uncultured Actinomycetes bacterium | reverse complement strand
CAAAGAAGCGCAGCCAGCGCGAACGGATCTCGGCGGATTCCACTTGTGAGGATCACTCAGCCTTCTTCTTAGATCGAGATTTTTTAAGAGATGCCGCAGACAAAAGCGCACCCGCAACTTTAACTGCAGATCCATTCTTATTCATAAAAGATGTCGTAGCTTCATTAACTTTATCTGAAATATCTTCAGCGTTTTTTGTTATGCGATTGATGCTTTGAAGGGGTCCATTAATTAGAGTCACAGTTGTGTTGACTTCATCAATTAGTGGCGCGGCTTCATCGGTAAGTGTCTTTAATGAAGCTTTGGCTTCATCAATGAGGCGACCAACTCGGATAATTACATATGCCACAGCAACTGCGATGATCATCAACGCACAACTGGCGATTATCGTTGCAATTCCACCTGGACCCATGTTGTTAGCCTACCTGAGGAGCCTGTTTAGGAGCGCCATCAATACCGCTCTCCTTGCGTTGCGCCGGCGTAATTGGGGTTGGAGCACCCGTTAATGGATCTCCCCCACTGGCCGTCTTTGGGAAGGCGATGACTTCGCGGATTGAATCTGAACCCGTCAACAACGCACACACGCGATCTAAACCAAGTGCGATTCCACCATGTGGAGGTGGTCCATAGTTGAAGGCTTCAAGCAAGAAGCCAAACTTGCTCTGTGCTTCTTCATCGCTTAATCCGATAACACTAAAAACATCCTTTTGAATCTGGCGATCATGGATACGAATAGATCCACCGCCGAGTTCAGTTCCATTCAAAACAATGTCGTAGGCATATGCCAAGGCCGCAGCTGGATCTTGCGCAAATGTCTTTGCGAACTCTGGCTTAGGACCGGTAAATGGATGGTGCACTGCAGTCCATCCGCCATTGTCGGTCGGTTCAAACATTGGTGCATCTACAACCCAAAGAAACTCCCACTTATCAGCTGGGATTAAATTGCAACGCTTACCGATTTCCAAGCGAACCGCTCCTAGAAGATTTAATGATGCAGTGCGCTCTCCTGCTGCAAAAAAGATTGCATCCCCGGGCTTAGCTCCGGCAGCAGTTGCGATTCCAGCAGACTCGGATTCAGAGAGATTTTTTGCAACTGGTCCGCCGAGAGTTCCATCCTCATTGACAAGAATGTAGGCCAAACCTTTTGCTCCACGGGCTTTTGCCCAGTCCTGCCATGCATCGAGTTCGCGACGAGGTGAAGTTGCTCCCCCTGGCATGACGACGCTGCCTACATAGGGAGCTTGAAATACTCTAAATGTTGTTTCAGCAAAAAAAGCAGTGTGTTCGGTGAGTTCATAAGCAAAACGAAGATCTGGCTTATCTGAACCATAACGAACCATTGCATCGGCATAGGTCATGCGCGGCAATGGCAGTGGAATCGTGTATCCAACGGCTTCCTGCCAGATACGAGCGACAATCTTTTCTGCAACAGCCAAGATATCCTCTTGATCGATAAAGGACATCTCAATATCTAGCTGCGTGAACTCTGGTTGGCGATCTGCACGAAAATCTTCATCACGAAAACAACGTGCAATTTGGTAATACTTTTCCATGCCAGCAACCATTAACAACTGCTTGAACAGCTGTGGTGATTGTGGCAATGCGTACCAACTACCAGGTTGTAAACGAACTGGGACTAGAAAATCGCGTGCACCTTCTGGCGTTGAGCGCGTCAAATAAGGAGTTTCGATTTCAAGGAAAGCTTCATCTTCCATTACACGGCGGATTGTTGAAGTAACCTTTGAGCGCAGACGTAAGTTTGCAGCAGGCTTCTCGCGGCGCAAATCTAAGTAGCGATATTTCAAACGAACTTCTTCGTTTATGTCGGAGTCATTTCCTGAATCAACCGGAAAAGGTAACGGAGCAGATTCACTGAGCACTACAACTGTGTCACCCATAATTTCGATTTCACCAGTTGGAAGATTTAGATTTTCATTACCTGTTGGACGGGCTAAAACTTCGCCAGTGATTAGCAAGCACCACTCTGCACGCAAGGAGCCAGCGATATTCTCATCGCGTATAACAACCTGTACCGAACCCGAGGCGTCACGAAGATCGATAAATGCGACTCCACCATGATCACGTCGACGTGATACCCAACCAGCTAAAGTAACCGTGGTTCCAACATCGGATTTGCGCAATGAGCCTGCATCGTGAGTTCTTAACATAATTGCGTTTTACATCCTATTTCTAAATCGCCGAAAGTAATGAGTCAATCTTAACCGAAGAAGTGCTTCCAGTTTTCATCTCTTTTAGCTCAACGGTTGCGCTTGTAATCTCGGAATCTCCGATGACAATCACATATCGAGCCCCACTCTTGTCAGCGCCTTTCATAGCGCCTTTGAGTGCTCGATCGCCAAAAGCTACCTCTACGGTTTTGCCAGCATGTCTAAGTGATGAAGCAATCTGCAAAGCCTTTTCTTTTGCCAAATCATCCAATGGAATAATAAAGAGATCAGAAACAAATGAATCCTGGCTGATAACTCCTTCTGCTTCTGCTGCAAGTAAGGCTCGATCTACCCCTAAACCAAAACCTATTCCAGAAAGTGCTTGGCCACCGAGTTCTGCCATGAGTCCGTCATAGCGTCCGCCTCCACCAATTCCTGACTGTGCGCCAAGAAGTTCATGTACAAATTCAAAAGTTGTTCCCGTGTAGTAATCCAAACCTCGAACCATTCGAGGATTTAATGTGTATGAAATTCCTAGAGCATCTAGATAACTAGTCACCTTCGCAAAGTGTTCGCGAGAACTTTGATTTAAATAGTTAATAAGTAAAGGTGCATCTGCCATAGCTTGGCTAATCTCTGGACGTTTATCATCGAAAAGCCTTAATGGGTTAAGCGAGGCTCGTAGCTTCGTTGCATCATCAAGATCTAACGATGCAATAAAGGCAACTAAATCGATTCGATGCGCAGAACGTGATTCGGCATCACCTAATGAGGTGATATCTAAGCGATATTTACTCAGTCCAATTCTTTTAAAACCTGCATCAGCGATTGCAATCACTTCGGCATCAATAGCAGGATCATCCAAACCAATAGCTTCGATTCCCACTTGATAGAACTGACGGTAACGACCAGCTTGCGGACGTTCAGCTCTGAAAAATGCACCTGAATACCAGAGCTTTGACGGTAACTGTCCTCGATCTAAACCATGCTCGATCACTGCGCGCATTACGCCCGCTGTTCCTTCGGGGCGCAAAGTGATCGAACGACCGCCACGATCTTCAAACGTATACATCTCTTTAGAAACAACATCTGTTGATTCGCCAACTCCGCGTTTGAAAAGTTCAGTATCTTCAAAGACTGGAAGTTCAATAAGTTGATAGCCAGAGAGACGTGCAGGTTCGATAAGAGATTCACGTACGAACTCGAAAGCCGCAGAACGCGGAGGAACGTATTCACTTACCCCTTTGGGTGCTTGGATTTTTTGTCCAGCCATTAGTAACGACCTTTCAAAGCGCTTAAATATGGATTGCTCTTTTTTTCTTTAGCCATGGTTGTCTCTTCACCATGGCCCGGTAACACGCGCAAGTGATCAGATAAAGGCAAAATCTTTTTTCGCAAAGTCTGCTCCATCTGTTCAGCTGATCCACTTGGAAGATCTGTGCGACCTATAGAACCAGCAAAGAGAACATCGCCGCTGATTAATATCTCCTCATCTACTTCAAAGATGAGCGAACCTGCAGTATGGCCCGGAGCGTGAATGGCTTTAAATTTCATGCCAACTAGCTCCACAACCTCTTCATTACGCAATTCTCGTACATCCAAAGGCTCGACAAAGTCGATGTCGCAGTATGTCGCTATGAATTCTTTGCCATGAATGCGCTCTGGATGGGCCAACGCGCTACGATCCAATGAGTGAATGTATGCGGGAATTGAGTAGCCATCGGCGATGGGTTGAATCGAAAAAGTGTGATCAAGATGTCCATGAGTTGCAATGATTGCGACGGGTTTTAGCGAATGCTTCTTCAAGAGGGCATCCAAGGTATGAGAAACATCGGGCATACCGGGATCGATAACGACACACTCGCTACCGGCCTTAGGGGCAATAACCCAGCAGTTAGTGGCAAAAAGTTGGGCTGCAAAAGAGTCAATAAGCATCGATTTCGCCCCTTCCTCTACGCTCAAAATCGGGAGCGATTGACGCTCACACACCCAGACAGGGTACCTTTTACCTCCGCACGATTCACGCTCATACAAGGTGCGCCTTGGGTGAGCACGCACACTGATAGCGACGTTCTAGATCAGAACAACGCGCTGAAAGGGAAACACCATGAGCGAATTCAATCCAACACATCAAGCAAGTGCCGCATCAGCATTAATCGGAGATCCATCAGCATTTGGGCGCGTAGCCGAGGATGGAACGGTTTATGTACGTACATCATCTGGTGAGAAGGCCGTTGGTTCGTATCCTGGAAAGACAGCTGAAGAAGCGTTGGGTTACTTTGTTCGCAAATTTGAAGTTCTAGCGGCAGAAGTAGCGCTTTTAGCTGCGCGCATTAAGAGTGGCGCTCTTGTCCCATCAGATGCTTACGCCGCGGTAAAGAAACTGCGCGATCAAGTTAAAGAGCTCAACGGTGTTGGCGATCTCGATGCTCTATCTGCATCAGTTGAACAGATCGAACCTCTCATCGAGGGCCATCGTGAGGCATATGAGGCTAAGAAAGCTGCCGAAACCGCTGCCAAAGATGCACGTCGCGAACAGATTCTTGTAGAGAAAGAAAAGATTGTTGCAGAAGCTGAAGCATTAACACTTTCTGAAAGTTGGAAAGTAACTGGCGATCGCCTCAAAGTTCTCTTGGATGAATGGAAATCTGCGCCACGTTTAGACAAAAAAGCCGATGCAGATCTTTGGAAGCGATTCTCTTCTTCACGAAATAAATTCGACAAACGTCGTCGCACACACTTTGCGGCCCTTGAAGCAACACAAAAGACTGTAATAGATGCTAAAAAAGCGATCATTGAAGAAGCAGAAAAATTAGCAACATCTACCGAGTGGGTTCCTACTGCAAAGCGTTTCAAAGCTCTTATGGACTCTTGGAAAGCAGCTGGACGCGGCAAGCCAAGTGATGATGCAAAGATGTGGGCGCGATTTAAAGCGGCGCAAGATCAATTCTTTACCGCAAAAAATGCAGATCTTGAAAAGCGCGATACAACGATGGCAACCAATCTTTTAAAGCGTGAAGAGCTAGTGCTTCAAATTGAAGCTTTACTTCCAATTACAGATGTGAACGAAGGCAAGAAAGCTCTTCGCGAGCTTCTCAACTCATGGGGCAAAATCGGCATGACTCACCGTGACAAACGCGCTGCCTTAGATTCACGTGTCAATGCCGTCGAACATGCTTTTAAGGAAGCTGAAGCCGAGATATGGCGTAAAACCGATCCCGCTGCTAAGGCCCGTGCCCAAGAAGTTGTTAAGCAACTTACAGATTCAATTGAAAACTACGAAAAGGTGGCAGCGAAATCACAGGCCGCCGGAAATGCTAAAAAGGCTGCAGAAGCCTTGGAATCTGCAGCGGCTCGCAAAGTTTGGCTAGAAGAAGCCTTAAAGGGTTTAGCTGAATTTAATTAGTTGTTAGTCGTGCGATAAACGTCGTAGACGCCTTCAATCTGTCGGACCGCTGCAAGCACTGCATCTAGGTGAGTTGCATCTGCCATTTCAAAGGTAAAGCGCGAAATTGCTGTGCGATCCTTTGATGTACTCACGGCAGCACTGAGAATATTCACATGCTGATCTGACAAAGTGCGAGTTACATCTGCCAATAACGATGCACGATCGAGCGCCTCAACTTGGATGTTGACTAAGAAAACGCTGGATGCGCCTAATCGCCACGTTACTTTTACCACTCGATCATTCTGGTTTTTCACTAAATCTGAAGCATTCACGCAGTCAGAACGATGGATAGAGACACCACTGCCCTTGGTTATAAAACCCATAATTGAATCACCTGGAACTGGTGTGCAGCACCGTGCAAGTTTTACCAAGACATCATCGGTGCCTTCTACATCAATTGCATTGCTGGATCTGCGCGTTGTTGTAACGCGCGTAGGAAATACATCCATCGTTGGTTCAGGATGTGAATCTTCAACTCCCAAAGCAACGACTAATTTATCGATTATTGATGCAGCTGATACATGTCCATCACCTACCGCGCAATACAAAGCATCTATATCTGGGTATCGCAGTTCATGAGCTAGCTCTAAGAGTGAATGACCTGCAAAGATTTTTTGTAGTGGCAACCCTGCTTTGCGCATTTGGCGTGCAATAGATTCGCGACCAGCATCGATAGCTTCCTCGCGGCGTTCTTTGCTAAACCACGCCTTAATCTTTGAACGTGCCCGTGGACTCTTAACAAAATTAAGCCAATCGCGACTTGGGCCCGCGTGCTCCCCCTTGTTTGTAACGATCTCTACGACATCTCCATTGTTGAGCCGTGACTCAAGTGGAACTAAACGTCCATTTACCTTTGCACCTGCACAGCGAATACCCACATCGGTATGAACCGAGAAAGCAAAGTCCACCGGGGTCGATCCACCTGGCAGAGCAACGACGCTCCCCTTTGGCGTAAATACGAATACTTCAGGTGAGCCTAAATCAAAGCGAAGCGCTTCAAGAAACTCCGAAGGATCCTCTGTTTCCTTCTGCCATTCATGCAATTGGCGCAGCCATAACATCTCAGGTGATGACTCATTATTTTCATGACCTTGTTTGTATTTCCAGTGTGCGGCAATACCAAACTCGGCACGTGAATGCATGTCATAGGTACGGATCTGGATCTCGATAGCCTTACCTGTAGGACCAATAACTGTGGTGTGCAGTGATTGATACAAGTTGAACTTAGGCATCGCGATGTAATCCTTGAAACGGCCAGGCACTGGACTCCATCTAGCATGTATTGCACCTAGAACCGCATAGCAGTCGCGAACATCTTCGACTAAAACTCGTATGCCTACTAGATCATAAATATCATTGAAATCGCGGCCGCGAACAACCATTTTTTGATAGACCGAAAAGAAGTGCTTTTGGCGACCGGTAACCGTAGCTTTAATTCCATCGGCGTCTAGATCTTCAGTAACGATCGTTATTACATCATGAGTTAATTTGTCGCGAGAGGGCGATCGTTCTGCAACTAAGCGCGTAATCTCTTCATATTTTTTGGGTTCTAGAACTTCAAATGAGAGATCTTCAAGCTCCCATTTCATTGCGTTCATACCTAAACGGTGGGCAAGCGGTGCGTAGATATCTAGAGTTTCACGTGCCTTACGTTGAGCACTCTCCGATGAAACATATTTCCAGGTGCGAGCATTGTGTAAACGATCAGCTAGTTTGATAACCAGAACGCGAATATCACGTGACATTGCAACGACCATCTTGCGAACAGTTTCAGCCTCGGCAGTTGGTCCATATGTTAGTTTGTCTAATTTGGTAACTCCGTCAACTAAACCAGCGATCTCATCACCGAAATCATGGCGTAGCTCTTTAAGTGAATACGCTGTGTCTTCGACAGTGTCATGCAAAATCGCAGCGATAATCGTTTCAGAATTTAACCCGAGCTCTGCCAAGATATTGGCAACTGCAACTGGGTGGGTTATGTAAGGATCACCTGATTTGCGTAGTTGTCCTTGATGAGCCTTTTCGGCGACAACAAAAGCGCGCTCAACATCGGCGAAATCATTTCTTGCATGATGCTCTTTGAGCGCACTTATAACCGGTGCAATCAAAGTATTCATTTAGTGATCGCTATTTGCGATTTTTGCGCTTTGGTTGGTTGCGAGGTCCGCGACGCTCCCCTTCGACTACAGCAACAGGTGTTGCAGTAGTAGTTGCAGTACCACGACCATTAACGCGCTTGGCTAGAGCCTGCATCGCCGGCTCTTTCTCGCGAAGTTGGGCAAGAACTGGAGGTGCGATGAAGATTGAAGAGTAAGTACCGACTGCTAGACCAATGAAGAGAGCCAATGAAAGATCCTTCAAAGTTCCTGCACCAAGTAAGCCCGCGCCAACGAAGAGAATTGATCCAACTGGCAAGAGCGCAATGAGTGAAGTGTTGATTGATCGAACAAGAGTCTGATTAACAGCCAAGTTGGTTGCTTGAGAATACGTGCTCTTTGAACTTGCGGTAATTGTGCGAGTGTTTTCGCGAATCTTGTCGAATACCACCACAGTGTCATAAAGGGAGTAACCCAAAATTGTAAGGAATCCGATCACAGTTGCTGGTGTCACATCGAAACCAACTAATGCATAGATTCCAACAGTGATGAATACGTCGTGAATAACAGCTGCAATTGCGGCAACTGCCATCTTCGGTTCAAATGCCATTGCAAGATAGAGCATGACGCAGATTAGGAATCCGAACAGACCGTAAAGAGCCTTGCGCGTAATTTCCTTACCCCATGACGGTCCAACAATCTGTGTATCGATTGACTCAACGGCGACAGAGAACTTGGCAGCTAGGGCATCTTGAACCGCATTGTTCTGTGCAGTATCTAGAGCTCCAGTCTGAACGCGAATCTTGTCACTACCAATTGTTTGAATGATTGACTCTCCTGGAATTCCAGTTGATTCAACTGCTACCCGAGCATCATCAACGCTGGCACCGGATTTTGTTACGGTAAATGAAGATCCGCCCTTAAACTCGATACCTAAATGCAGACCCTGTAGCGTCAGAGCGCCAAGTGATAGCAGAATAAATAGCGCTGAGATTGAATACCAGCGACGGCGATTTCCAATGAAGTCAATTGAAGTTTCGCCACGATAAAGGCGTCCACCTAGACCTGAAAACTTTGACATTGCTTATGCCTCCTTTGCAACTGGCAGTGTTCCAGTGCTCTTAGCTGATAGTCCTGACAAAGGATGGCCTGAAGCAAAGAAGTTCATCTTTGCAAGAATTGTCACGAGTGGCTTTGTGAAGACAAAGACAACGATTAAGTCCACCAGGGTAGTTAAACCGAGTGTGAATGCGAATCCGCGCACACCACCAACTGCGAAGAAGTACAAAAGAACGGCGGCAATAATCGATACGAAGTCGGCAACAAGAATGGTTCGACGAGCGCGTCCCCAACCTGTTTCAACGGCTGTTCGCAGAGATCTTCCTTCGCGGATTTCATCTCGAATTCTTTCAAAGTAAATGATGAAGGAGTCAGCAGTAACACCGATTGCAACAATGGCACCTGCAATACCTGCCAAAGTTAATGTGAAGCCAATCCACTTACCAAGAAGCAGGAAGAGTAAATAAACCAGAGAGCCGGCAACTGTGAGTGATCCCACTGTTACAAGTCCTAGGCCACGGTAGTAAAGAAGTGAGTAGAGAAGAACTAATCCAAGTCCCAGACCACCGGCTAATAAACCTGCGTTGAGTTGATCAGCACCTAAAGTTGGAGAAACCTGTTGTACTTCACCGCGATCAAATGCAAGTGGCAGTGCGCCGTACTTCAAAACATTTGCTAAATCCTGGGCTTCAAGTTGAGTAAAGCTTCCAGTGATCTGTGCACTTCCAGATGGAATCGCTTCAGTAATGCGTGGAGCTGAAACAACAAGTCCATCTAGAACAATGGCTACTTGATTCAGCGGCGCGGCTAGAGTGGTGACTCGTGTAGTGAGTGCACCGAAGGCCTTTGTTCCTTCACCATTAAAAGTAAGACTTACATACCAAGCACTTCCACCTTGTGTATCAATAGCTGATGTTGCCTTTGAAACTTGGCGACCAAGAACTTCTGCTGGTGCCAAAATATATTTATTTTGACCAGCACGATCGCAACTAACAATTGTCTCTGTTGGAGCATCTGTGCCAGAGCCTTGAAGGTTTTCAGATTTTGTGCAATCAAGAGCTGCGAATTCGGCATTAATCTGCTCACTCACGCCGGCAACTGGAGTAGCTGTTGCATCTGGCGCTCCGGTAGATACTGCCGTTGCTAATACTTGGCGGAAACGAAGCTCTGCAGTTTGTCCAACTAATTCAACTACTCGTCGACCCGTGTCTCCCGGAACAGAGATAACGATCTGACGATTTGTTCCACTTCCCTGGGCCGTAACTTCAGACTCGGCGACACCGAGTGAGTTAACGCGTTGGCGGATAATGGAGACTGCTTGATCAATTGCTTCGTTAGTAACTTTGCCGCTTTCCCCCGGAGCAATTCGCGGTTGGAGAGTGACTGAAGTACCGCCACGAAGATCAAGACCTAAACGGACTGAAGTTGCGCTTTGAACAAAGACAAGACCGGTTAGTGCAATGAGCACTAGTGCCAGGATTGCCAGTGAACGCACAGGGCGTGCAGCCGTCTTTGCTGGTTTATTAGTTGTAGACATAGAGGCAGAGTCTAGGCGTCAGGTGCTGGTGTGTCGAAAAGCTGGGCCAATTGAGCAGGTGGTGTTCGTCCTATATGGGCAAAACCGGCCGCTGTTGCTATGCGTCCGCGAGGGGTCCTAGCCATTAAGCCGTTGCGAACCAGGAATGGTTCAGCCACAGACTCCACAGTTTCGACCTCTTCCCCGACCGCTATCGCCAACGTTGACAGACCAACAGGTCCCCCATTGAAACGCTCAACAAGTGCTGTTAATACACCCCTATCAAGTCGATCCAATCCGATGGCATCGACTTCATAGATTTCTAAGGCAGCGCGCGCATCTTGTAAAGAGATCGAAGAATTTCCATTTACCTGACCGTAATCTCGAACGCGACGCAGAAGACGATTTGCAATACGAGGAGTTCCGCGCGAACGCCCAGAGACTTCAACTATCGCATCGGTGGCTATATTGATATCCAATAACTGCGCACTGCGGGTTATCACCTGTGCGAGTTCGGAATCATTGTAGAAATCTAAGTGTGCGGTAAATCCAAATCGATCGCGCAAAGGACTTGGTAACAATCCGGCACGTGTAGTTGCACCAACTAAGGTGAAATGTGGAAGTTGCAATGGAATCGCTGTTGCGCCAGGACCTTTTCCAACAACGATATCTACTCGAAAATCCTCCATCGCTAAATACAAAAGCTCCTCGGCCGGCCTTGGCAATCTATGAATTTCATCTAAGAAAAGAATTTCACCTTCAACTAGCGAAGAGAGAATTGCAGCTAGGTCACCTGCATGGGTTATTGCAGGGCCACTAGTGATGCGAATTGGTGCGTTCATCTCGCTAGCTAAAATTAGCGCCAACGTGGTTTTGCCCAAACCTGGAGGACCTGAAAGTAAGATGTGATCTGCTGGTGCGTTGCGATGTCTGGCAGCGGTTAAAAGAACATCAATCTGTTCGCGAACGCGATGCTGACCAATGAAATCCTTAAGAGTTTTTGGACGTAGCGCTTGCTCCAGAGCTGACTCTTCACCCTTTATATTCGATGCAACAATACGATCATCGTTATCAGCCACGAGCGCTCTTTCCACTAGCTAGCGCTAACTTCAAAAGTTCACTTAAATCCATAGTTGCCGGATCCATATCATCGCCGTGAAGATCATTGACGATGTTGCTGATAGCTATATCGGATTCTTTTGGAGAAAAACCTAGAGATACCAGAGCGCTAGTCAACTGCTCACGCCAAGGCGGCTGATGTCCTTTATAACTACCGATGGAACCAAGGTCGGTGATTTTGCCTTTGAGTTCTAAAATCATTCTCTGCGCTCCCTTTTTACCAATTCCAGGAACGCGTTCTATTGCAGAAGTATCCTCATTGGCGATTGCGCGCGATAAATCCTCTGGGCTCAATGCACCCATAATCGACAGCGCAACTTTTGGCCCAACACCTGAAACTGTTTGGACAAGTTCAAATAGATTTCGTACTTCTTCAGTGAGAAATCCAAATAATGTAAGTGAATCCTCGCGAACAACCAGGGAGGTGTACAGGGTTGATTGTGAACCTAAAGTAAGTCCCGAACTTGTTAATGGGTTAATCAAAACGCTCAACCCAACGCCACCTACTTCTATAACCAACCGTTCATTTGAAAGTGAACGAATAGTTCCGTTAAGGGTTGAAATCATCTATCCACGCAGTTTTCGTAGGCGAGATTTTTCAATCTCGACAGCCTGGTTAATGCGCGCAGTGGAGCCACCACGCCAAATATTACAAATTGCCAGCGCCAGTGCATCTGTAGCATCGACTGGTTTTGGAATTGAATCAAGATTTAGAATCTTTTGAACCATCGTGGCAACTTGTGCTTTGTTTGCACGCCCAGAACCAGAGACGGCTGCTTTTACTTCACTTGGTGTGTGCATCATGACTGGGATTCCAGCTTTGGCAGCGATCAATAAGGCGATGCCTGCTGCTTGTCCGGTACCCATAACTGTTCGCACATTGTGTTGAGCAAAGACTCGCTCAACGGCAATAACATCTGGATTCCATAATGCAATCCATTCATTGAGCCCTCTATCGATTTCCAACAAACGGTTTTCTAACGCCATATCTGCTGGAGTCATAACTACTCCCACACCCAGCATGGTTAACGGTGTACCCGCCACACCTTCTACGATGCCAATTCCACAGCGCGTTAGACCAGGATCAATACCTAGAACTCGCACAGTGGGCCACCTTTACCTAATCTTTAACAGGGTTTCTAGCCTAGGCCTTACCTATCACCAACTTAATCCAGGCTCGCCATAACCTCATCTGAAACATCAAAATTGCTATAAACGTTCTGCACGTCATCTAGCTCTTCGATGGCATCAATGAGTTCAAATACTTTCTTTGCACCATCAGCATCAAGTGGAATCGACATAGATGGCAGGAATGATGAATCCGCAGATTCATAATCTATTCCAGCGCCTTGCAATGCAGTACGAACGGGTACAAGATCAACAGGTTCGCAAACAACTTCAAAGGAATCACCCAAGTCATTTACTTCTTCTGCGCCAACCTCAAGGACTGCCTCTAAAACCTTATCCTCAGTTAGACCATCTACCTTATTGAGGATAATGACGCCTTTGCGATTGAAAAGATATGAAACTGAACCGAGATCTGCCATCGAACCACCATTGCGCGTAACTGCTACTTTAATTTCAGAGGCTGATCGATTTCGGTTATCAGATAAACACTCAATCATGATGGCAACACCATTTGGTCCGTAGCCTTCATACATAATCGTGATCCAGTCTTTGGCCCCAGCTTCAAGACCTGCACCGCGCTTTATTGCGCGATCAATATTATCTGCCGGCATTGAGGATTTCTTTGCCTTAGTGACTGCATCAAAAAGAGTTGGGTTGCCTTCCATATCGGCTCCACCATTACGGGCAGCTACTTCAATTGCACGGATCTGTTTTGCGAAGACCTTTGCACGACGACTATCAATGATCGCCTTCTTGTGCTTGGTCGTCGCCCACTTGGAATGGCCGGACATGGCTTACACCTTCAATCTCAACTCTTATGGATATGAAACTTACTTTACCTTCTCAAGGGCCGGCCTTGCCACTTCCTCAATAAAGTAGCGGTGAATCCGATGATCATGCGTTAACTCTGGATGAAATGAGGTTGCCAGAAGCGCGGCCGAGCGCACTGCAACTGGATGGTTATCGACCGTTGCTAAAACTTGCACGTTAGGACCGATTTTTTCAACCCATGGTGCGCGGATAAATACCGCTCGAATTAAATCTGGCGATCCATCGGAAAACTCGATATCACTTTCAAAGGAATCCACTTGGCGACCAAAAGCATTTCGCCGAACAGTGATATCTAATCCACCAAAAGTTTTCTGTCCCTGCTTAGCATCAAGAATTGAGTCGGCTAATAAAATCATTCCGGCACAAGATCCATAGACCGGCATGCCCGCAGCTATTCGATCTTTAATCGGTTGGTACAGTCCAAAGATTTCAGATAGTTGAGCAATCGTTGTGGACTCTCCGCCAGGTAAAACCAAGGCATCGACTTGCGCTAATTCACTTGGGCGTCGAACTTCAACTGGATTTATTGCACAAGCAATCAATGCACTTACATGCTCGCGAACATCACCCTGGAGTGAGAGAACTCCGACCTTCATGAAGTTAAGAAACTACCAACCGCGATCGGCTAAACGATGTGGTGCAGGTAGGTCGGCAACATTGATTCCAACCATAGCTTCACCGAGTCCGCGTGATGCATCGGCTACAACTTTTGCATCGTTCCAGAAAGTAGTTGCTTTAACGCAAGCGGCCGCACGTTGTGCCGGATTTCCTGATTTGAAGATTCCTGAGCCGATGAATACTCCATCTGCGCCCATGCTCATCATTAACGCCGCATCTGCAGGAGTAGCTATACCGCCGGCAGTAAATAAAACAACTGGAAGTTTTCCGGACTGCGCAACTTCTTTAACTAATTCATACGGTGCTTGCATCTCTTTGGCTGCAACGTAAAGTTCATCTTCGCGCATCGAAGACAAGCGACGGATTTCTCCACCTATCTTGCGCATGTGTTGCATGGCATTTGAAACATCACCAGTTCCTGCTTCACCCTTTGAACGAATCATTGCGGCGCCTTCATTAATACGTCGAAGGGCTTCGCCAAGATTTGTTGCTCCGCAGACAAATGGAACCGTGAAATCCCACTTGTCGATATGGTTTTCATAATCAGCTGGTGTCAAAACTTCAGATTCATCGATGTAGTCAACGCCCAATGATTCAAGCACGCGCGCTTCTACAAAATGTCCGATTCGAGCCTTTGCCATTACTGGAATAGAGACTGCGGCTTGGATCTTTTCAATCATGTCTGGATCAGACATGCGGGCAACGCCGCCTTGCGCACGGATATCTGCAGGTACACGTTCCAAGGCCATAACGGCAACGGCGCCAGCATCTTCGGCAATCTTTGCCTGCTCGGCGTTAACGACATCCATGATGACGCCACCCTTAAGCATCTCTGCCATACCGCGCTTTACTCTGCCTGTGCCTTTTGCTTCTGACATTGCTGATTACTCGCCTTCGCTGATGTAGGGGTACATCCTACTTTGTCTTTGTCGGGCTCGCGCTCGCAGTTATATAGGTGAAATCAGGCGCGGTATCAGTCAGGGCGACCCACACCTGCCCTGGTGCAAAGTTGATTTCGTTTCCATCGGCCAAACTCCATGAAGTTGGGCCTTCGGGCGATGTGCGAGACCACAGGGCGCCATAGCTTTTGCCATCGCGCAGAATGAATCCGCTGCCGTTGCCAATGGTTTGCGAGAAAGGTGTGACTCCCCCGAACTTGTCGTGATACTCAGATGGCGTAATTGAAACCATTTGAATTACTAATGTTGTTGGACCAAGTACTTTTCCTGATTCGGCAATATCACTTGTTCCGTTGTGTTCCAACATCCAACGTTTTTCTATATCAGACCACGTCGCAACGTATCGGGCCGCTGGCCAATGCATGATCACCGATTGCGTTGGTCTTCCACCTATGGGGGCTTGTCCAAAGCTCCAGCCAACAGATTTTGCAGTGTCGATTTGGTAGTTCTTCTCAACGGTTTTTTCCATTAAAAGATCTGCACGCAACACCATGGCATATGGCTGATTGCGCAATGGATCCGTAGTGAAAATCGTAGATGATTGAGATTGAGCACCAAGGTTCTGTAAATACGCCGCATCGATAACTGGCAGAAGTTTCTTTTGAGCCCCACTGTAGGCAAAGGCAACGCGTCCAAACTGGCGCACGATATCTATGTCAGATATTCGCGCACTTCGAACAGGCCCAACTCTGGTTGGAATGATGGAGCTATAAACAGCAGCTAATCGTGTTAGTCCACCCTCAACTTGTTCGATGTAAATAACATCGGCATCCTCTAATCCGATTTGTGGACGTGCAGAGTTGGTGTCATCAATTTTGACCACAAGTACCGGTCCATTTGTTCCATCACGTCCACTCAAAACATTGCGCTCAATCTCTTTTGGTGCAACGGTGGAAGTGACTTCAGATACAACGGCGCAACTTGTAAGAATTAGCGCAAGTGAGGAAACAATAAGTGAGCGCTTAAAGAACATCTGACTCAAACTCATAAGTAACTGGTAGCGGAGCCCTGCCCGCTAAACGAAAACTGCGCACCACAAACTTATTCCGCACCATCTGAGTGGAGGAAACTGCATCGGTGTGTATCGCAATTGCAATTCTTATCTTGGCAGTTAATTCAGAGAGCTCCTGTAATAGGGCTTGTTCAGCTTGGGTCGCATGTGCCAGACCATCTGAAAGTAAAAGTCCTAGCGCCCCAGATAGTCCACTTTCAGCCATAGAGCGGTTCTTGAACTCTGCATCACGTGCCTGATAGGCCGCCCCAGTCAACAACATTGATGAGGCAGGGTCTGCTAAATCGCTATGGGCAATTTCTAGGGCAATAGCGGCACGTTTTTGTAGCAATACATCTAGATTGGCCCAGCTAGTTTCAACTCTGTGATGAAGTCGATCTAAGCGAGTAGCAGAAAAAGACAGGTACCAGAGTGCAAGCAAAGTGAGAAAAACGATAGTTACCCATGTCTTCATCTCTTCTCCTCATCACGAGATAAAAATCGATTCCATGAGCGATTATCTGAACCAACTTTGACTCCATCGCCACCAACAATTGCCATTTCATAGATTGAGAAGATTTGCTGCGCAACAACATCCCAGTCAAAGAGCTCAGATCGCGCTTTTCCTGCCGCTGCAAGTTTGCGGCGTTTTTCATCATCACGGAGCAAATCAATAACCACTTTCGCTAAATCCGTCGAATTCTCAGATTCAAATAGTGCACCGTATTCGCCACCACCCAATAATGAGTCAAAGGCAGGAATATCACTTGCCACGACACAGGCTCCACCAGCCAATGCTTCCGCCAGAATTATTCCAAAAGATTCGCCACCAGTATTTGGGGCAACGTAGAGTGAAACCGAAGACATGAAATCTGCTTTTTCTTTTTCGGTAATTTTTCCCAGAAATTCAAAACGTTTGCGTAACTGGGGGTCGATCTGTTTCTCAAAATCCTTAGGATCACCGGGTCCTGCAACAAAAACCTTCACATCAGGTGCAAAACGCGAAATAATCGGCAGGGCATCAACGAGAACTTGGAGTCCTTTTCGCGGCTCTTCAAATCTACCTATGAAACCGATTGTGTTTCCTTGCCATTTAACTTGAGGAACTCCATCTGCATATCTTTTTGCATAGATTCCATTAGGAATTACAACGGCATCTGTTTCTAAGTGATCGGTTAAGGTCAAACGCGCAGCCTCTGATACGGCTATACGCGCATTCAATTTTTCTATAGCAGGTTCAAGAATTGGCCCAATTGCAAATATAACTTTCTGCCGTTTAGCCGCAGCATGAAAGGTTCCTACCATCGGTCCTTCGGCTGCCCAACACGCTAATAATGAAATCGAAGGAATCGCTGGCTCATGCAAGTGCAACAAATCGAAATTACCATTACCAATCCATTGACGCACTCGTGCGTATGCAATAGGACCGAACAAAACTCGAGCAACTGCGCCGTTATATGGAATTGATATTGGTTTTCCAGCGCTTACAACATAGTTTGGCAATTTCTCCTCATCAATAGCAGGAGCTAACACAGAAACGTCGTGTCCGGCAGCGATAAGAAACTCCGCTAAATCACGGATGTGGTTTTGTACTCCCCCGGGCGTGTCCCAACCATATGGGCAGACAATTCCGATTTTAAGTTTCTTGGTGAGCATCAGGTGCGTTCCTTGAAGTCGCCATCAATCCAAATTCGTTGCATCATGTGCCAATCCTGCGGGTGCGCACTGATTCCAGCGGCGAAATTATCGGCAGATTTTTGAACTAGTTCTGTGACTCTCTCGCTCTCACTCCCCTGGGTTGGAAGATCAATGCGTGCTAAGTCGATATGTATTCCGCTTTGCGTGTAGGAAACATATGCACTCAACAATGGAGCATCAGTTCGTATTGCCAGTAATGCTGGCCCAGCGGGCATTCGAGCAGGTGCTCCAAAGAAAACTACATCAATGCCCGAACGCGATAGATCGCGATCGGCTGCAAGGGCAACGACATATCCGCTACGTACTCGTTGCATAAGCGTTGGAATAACACGTCCATCAAGTGGCAGAACCTCCATTCCAAAATCTGCGCGGAACTGCATAAATTTCTTAAAGAGTTTCTCTGGCTTTAAATGTTCGGCGACGGTTACAAGTTTCGCCCCTTTAGCGCAAAAATACGCCGCTGCATGATCATAATTGCCACAATGTGGCAAAGTAACAATCACTCCATTTCCTGCAGCGATTGCATCATCTAACAGGCTTTCATCATTAAAAGTTACAGTAGATAAAATTCGCTCACGTGACCAATCAGGCAATCTAAAAACGTCGCACCAGTAACGCAGTGAAGAACGCATCGCCCTATATATCAACAGATCAAGATCAAGAGATGTAATACCTGGTTGCGTACGTGCCAAATTTGAACGCAAGCGCTTGACACTGTTTCCATTTTTGCGCACAAGGTAGTCCGCAGCTTTATCGGCCGATCGATAAACAAATCCTTCAGGCAACCAGCGAAGGACGCGCCATGCAGCAAAGTATCCCCATGCTGTTATGTTTTCGATCATGCGTGAAGAGCCTTGCGAACAATCAACATTCTCTGTACAACGGTGACTGAACCAAGAATTGCAAGAAGCCACATTCCAATTGCCAAGATATAAGAAACGTGCAAACCCTCCAGCGCGATTGCAGACATCGAAATAATTAGACGTTCTGTTCTTTCTGCGATGCCGCCAGTGCATTCAATGTTAAAACTCTCTGCCTTTGCTCTTATATATGGAACAAGCAATCCAGTCACAAGTGTTATTAATACGATGGTGCTTAATCGATCATTGTTGTTGATCAGATAAATTGCGATCCCTAACAAGATTGATGAGTCTGTAACGCGATCAATTGTTGAATCTAAGAAATTGCCCCACTTGCTCGCACCGGTTTTAGAGATTCGTGCCATCGTTCCATCAAAGAGATCACTCAGTGCAAAGAAGGCGATGATTGCAGTCCCAGTAAAGAAATCGCCTCTTGGATAGAAAAACAGAGCAGAAGCAACCACGCCTATAGCTCCAACCCACGTCACTGCATTGGGAGTAATCCCAATACGCAGGGCGGTTGAGGCTACGGGTGTTATTAATCTCGTAACCGCTGGTTTCAAAGAGCGACTTATCATCAAGGCACATCGTAGGCTGACCCAGTGCCTATTTACACATCTGACCTCAATTGCGCCGTCTTTGGCCATGAAAGCGCTCACTGCGAGGAAGTTGCTAAGGCCTTCGGTGCATACGTAGCCCAAGAAGTTTGCGCCGAGATCGACTGCGCTATTTTTTGCATCAATCCAAATACCGGTATCGACCAACACACCATCGAACTGTGGCAAGGTTTTGATGAATATCTCGTGCCGCGAATAGTTGTTGTCACAGATTTAGAGAAAGATGCAGGCGATTTTGATGACGCAGTTATGTTGGCTAACCGAGTCTTCGATCAAATAGCTACTCCATTCTTAGTTTTACACGATGACGATGGATTACCCCGGGCACTGATATCTCTATCGGATATGAGTGTGTTTGATTATTCAACTAATCCAGCGACAAAAACCACCAGTGAACCTGAGCATGAAACATTGGTTCAAGAGTTTCGAGATGAGTATTTAGAGTTAGTTACTTCAATGGGTCAAGATGCATTCCCTGCCGGTGTTCTCTTTCCAGCAATTCCCTTGTGGATTGAAAAGGGCTTGGGCGTTGACGCAGTTATTTCATATCTGAATCAACTCAAGAAATAGTTACCAAGCTGCTGCGATCTCATCTCGTGTAACTGTTAGTAGTTGCGGCAAAACCTTGGTCTTGCCAATAATCGGCATGAAATTGGCATCTCCGCTCCAACGTGGAACAACATGCTGGTGAATATGTTCGGCTACTCCGGCTCCAGAGATAGCTCCTTGATTCATTCCAAGATTAAAACCATCAGGAGATGAAACCTTACGAACAGTTACCATTGCATGAGCAGTTAGCTCGGTAATTTCATTTCTTTCATCTAACGTTAAATCTGTTAAGTCAGCGACGTGACGGTATGTGCAGACCAAGAGATGGCCTGGGTTATAGGGATATAGATTCATGACGACGAAAGCTCCTTCTCCGCGATGAACTACCAAGCCCTCTTCATCACTTAGTGTTGGAATTCGGCAGAAGGGGCAAGCAACTTCATTTCCCGCT
>CAITQC010000095.1 GCA_903894425.1 uncultured Actinomycetes bacterium | reverse complement strand
GGAGTTAACTTAGTCATTTACTTAGTTTCTCCCTTAGCGATTTTCAAACCAAGAAGTGATGGTTCGCCAGCTTGTACGCCTTCATGTGCTTTTCCATCATTTAAACCTGCAAGTACTTCAGATGCCTGCTTCCAGGTAACCAAAGTATTTGGCCCACGTGTTGGAGGCTTTGGATTACCTGCGCGCATTGAATCAACTAATTCTTTTGCTGACTGAACTGTTTGGTTGTCGTAAAACTCCCAGTTAGCCATAACAACTGGTGCGTAATCACAAGCTGCGTTGCACTCGATATGTTCGAGTGAAACTTTGCCATCTGTTGTGACGCCATCATTTTCGATTCCAAGGTGATCTTTTAGTGCATCCATAATTGCGTCGCCGCCCATGATTGCGCACAAAGTATTTGTACAAACACCCACGTGATATTCACCAACTGGAGTTGGCTTGTACTGGGTATAAAAGGTGGATACAGCAGTAACTTCAGCTGCTGCAAGATCAAGAAGCTTTGCAATAACTTCGATGCCCTCATTAGTTACATATCCTGCGCGTGATTGCACGAAGTGCAGTAAAGGCATGATTGCAGAACGTGAACGTGGGTAACGCTTGATGATTGTTTCCATGATCGCAAGATCTTCGTTTGAGAATGCCATTAGCGGTCAACGCCTCCCATAACTGGATCGATCGAAGCAACTGCGCCGATGATGTCAGCGATCATTCCGCCTTCGCTCATCGCAGAAGTTGCTTGCAAGTTATTAAATGATGGTTCACGAAAGTGCATGCGATATGGATGAGTACCACCGTCAGAAACAACGTGGGCACCAAGTTCTCCGCGCGGTGATTCGATTGCCGCGTAGACCTGACCAGCTGGCACGCGGAAACCTTCTGTTACTAATTTAAAGTGATGAATCAAGGACTCCATTGAGGTTCCCATGATTTCGCGGATGTGGTTAAGGGAGTTACCCATTCCATCGCCGCCAACTGAAAGCTGTGCAGGCCATGCAATCTTCTTATCTGCAACCATCACTGGCGCACCTTCAAGTTTTTCTAACTTATCAAGTGCTTGTTCGACAATACGAAGCGATTGCTCAAGTTCATTCATACGAATTAAGAATCGACCATAAACATCGCAAGTATCTGCAGTGATTACATCGAAGTCATAGTTTTCATATCCGCAATAAGGCTGCATCTTACGCAAGTCCCAAGGAAGACCAGTTGAACGAAGAACTGGACCAGTGATACCAAGAGTTGTACAGCCAGCAAGATCTAGATAACCAATGCCCTGCGTACGTTTCATCCAGATTGAATTTCCAACCAACAAAGTTGTGTTGTCTTTGAAATTGTTGCGAAGCGTCTTTACAGATTCGCGAATCTTTGGAATTGCACCAGCTGGAAGATCCTGTTGAACTCCACCTGGACGCACATATGCCATATTCATTCGAAGGCCTGAAACCATCTCGAAAATGTCCAACACAGTTTCGCGTTCACGGAAAGCAAAGAACATAGGTGAAATAGCGCCTAATTCAAGGGCTCCAGTGCCAAGGGCCACCATGTGAGAAGAGATTCGATTGAGTTCCATCATCATGACGCGAATTACTGTTGCGCGCTCTGGAACATCTTCCGTAATTCCCAAAAGTTTTTCGATCGCTAAGCAATACGCAGTTTCATTAAACAATGGTCCTAGGTAATCCATTCGAGTTACAAATGTTGTTCCCTGGGTCCAGCTGCGATATTCCATATTCTTTTCGATACCAGTGTGCAGGTATCCAATTCCGCAACGAGCTTCGGTAACTGTTTCACCTTCGAGCTCTAGAACTAAACGAAGCACACCATGAGTTGATGGGTGCTGTGGCCCCATGTTTACAACTACGCGCTCTTCTTTAGTTGAACCAATTTCCTGTACGAGTGAATCCCAATCGCCACCAGTTACTGAATAAACCGTTCCTTCAGTTGTATCGCGCGATGGTGCATATGGATCAAAATCGCTCACTTGTAGTTCCTCCGTTCACTCGGAGGAGGAGTTGTTGCGCCTTTGTATTCAACTGGAATTCCACCGAGTGCGTAATCCTTACGTTGTGGGTGACCTTGCCAATCATCTGGCATCAAGATTCGAGTAAGACCTGGATGGCCATCAAAAATAATTCCAAACATGTCAAAAGTTTCGCGTTCGTGCCAATTGTTTCCCGCCCAAACTTCAACGACAGATGGAAGATGTGGATCTGAATCAGGGACAGAAACTTCTAAACGAACTCGACGGTTATTTGTAAGAGAAAGCAAGGGGTAAACAGCGTGAAGTTCTCGACCTGAATCGCTTGGGTAATGAACTCCAGATACACCCATGCACATTTCAAATTTAAGTGAGTCACGCAAAATCATAGAAACCTCTACAAGTTTTTCGCGCTTTACATGCAGAGTTAATTCACCGCGATCAACAACTACGCGCTCGATTGCCTCTGAAAACAATGGATACGCACGCTCGAGATCATCGGCGATTTCATCAAAATAACTGCCATATGGACGCTCAGAAGAGCCTGTTGACGCTGCGCTACGAACCAAGCCACCATAGCCAGATGTGTCTCCGGTGCCGCGGGTACCAAACATTCCTTGTCCGCTCATTTACGCCAGCAAACCCTTCATCTCAATAGTTGGCTTTGCATTCATTGCAGCAAGTTCAACTTCTCGAATGATTTCGGCACGATTAGAACCAAGTTTTTCATCATAAATCTTTGAGTGAAGTTTCAGGATTGCATCAAGCAACATTTCAGGGCGAGGTGGGCAGCCCGGAAGATAAATATCAACTGGAACTACGTGATCAACACCTTGCACGATTGCGTAGTTATTAAACATTCCGCCAGAGGATGCACATGCACCCATTGCAATAACCCACTTTGGTGCTGCCATTTGATCGTAAATCTGGCGCAGCACTGGGGCCATTTTGTTTGACACTCGACCGGCAACAATCATTAAATCTGCTTGGCGAGGTGAAGCGCGGAAAACCTCCATACCAAATCGTGAAATGTCATAACGTGCAGCTGAACCAACTGCCATCATCTCAATTGCACAACATGCAAGACCAAATGTTGCTGGCCACAAAGAGTTTTTGCGCATGTAACCCGCAAGTTTTTCAACCGTTGTTAAAACAAAACCACTTGGGATTTTCTCTTCAAGACCCATTGATTAATCCCATTCCAATCCACCACGGCGCCATACATATGCGTATGCGACGAAAACTGTTCCGATAAAGATTGCCATTTCGACTAAACCAAAAACGCCTAGTGCATCAAATGAAACTGCCCATGGATAGAGGAAAACAATTTCAATATCAAAGATAATAAAAAGCATTGCAGTTAAGAAATACTTAACGGGGAAACGTCCGCCTTCTGCTGCTTGGGGCGAAGGTTCGATTCCACACTCGTATGCATCGGCTTTAGCTCGGTTGTATCGCGCAGGACCTGTGAGCGCGCCAGCTACAACTGAGATAGCTGCAAAGCCAAAGCCAATTGCCCCTAGCGCCAAAATCGGCACGTATGGATTTGATGTGGATATCACGAATCGAATCTTAGAACCGGTTGGCCGATGCCAGTGACCGCTAGCCCTTTATCCCGCTGTGAACTGCAACAACTCCGCCGGTCAGGTTTTTCCAGCTGACCTGAGACCAGCCCGCCTTCTCCATCGCTGCAGCTAAGCCGGCTTGATCTGGCCAGGCCCGAATCGATTCAGCTAAATAGATATAGGCATCGGGATTTGAAGAGGTTTTACGGGCTATCGCCGGCAGCGCCTTCATCAGATACTCCATGTAGATGCTGCGAAACGGGCGCCAGGTGGGGTGGCTGAACTCAACAACGACCATTCGACCCCCTGGTTTAGTCACACGCAGCGCCTCGGCGAGCGCTTTGGGGTAATCCACGGTGTTTCGAAGGCCATAGGAGATTGTCACAACGTCAAAAATATCGGCCTCAAAGGGCAGATTGAGCGCATCGGCCTTGGAGAAGCTCAAATATGGGCGGGTTTTGCGGCCCACTGCCAGCATTCCTTCAGAGAAATCGGTGGCAAACACAGTGGCGCCAGCTTTATGCAGCGGTTCTGAGGACGAGCCCGGGCCGGCCGCTAAATCCAGGATCTTCATCCCTGGCTTGGGAGCAATGATCTTTGTGGCGGCTTTGCGCCAGGCCTTGGTGCGGCCCAAACTGAGAAGATCATTGACCAGGTCATACCGCTTGGCCACGCCATCAAACATCGCTGCGACTTCATCGGGATCTTTGTTCAAGTTCGCGCGGGACATGGCCATATTCTCCATTGAAGTAGGCTCATCCACAACTCTATGACGGTGAAAGGCTTGTACATGTCATTTCCTGCTACCTCACTTCGGGCCAGAGTCATGCCACGGGCCACAGCGATCAGCAACGCCACCTTGATATTTGGCGGAGTTGGCTTCTTGTCAGTATTGGCACAAATTGCAATCCCGGTGCCTGGCTCACCAGTTCCAGTTACTGGTCAAAGCCTTGGTGTGCTTTTAGTTGGAACTACTTATGGAGCCTCTCTTGGCTTAGCTACTTTTGCAGCATATCTTTTAGCTGGAATTGCGGGAGCACCTGTTTTTGCAGGAGCAAGTTTTGGAATTGAAAAAATAACGGGCGCAACTGGTGGATATCTAATTGGAATGCTTGTATCAACTTATGTTTTAGGTCTGCTTGCTCATAAGCGTTTTGATCAAAAATTCCTAACGGCTCTTCCTTCAATGTTAATTGGAACAGCGTTAACTTTTTCCTTCGGACTTATCTGGCTACATCAATTTACTGGGAAAGACTGGGCGTGGACATTTCAAGCCGGACTTACGCCATTTATTATGGGTGAGGCTTTAAAAATTATTATTGCCGGCACATCCCTTCCAATTCTCTGGCGCTTTGTAAATCGAAAGAACGCATAAACTTTTAACTATGGCTTCTCTTACTCCCGTAACAACGACTCGCATTGGTGAACATTTGCCCTTGCTGGATTTACTTCCAGATGCACAACCATTTGCATGGGTACGAAATAGTGAAGGAATAGTTGGGTGGGGTGTACACGCCACAACAACTGTTAGTGGCCCGCATCGCTTTGCCGATGCAAGACATTGGTGGCAGAAACAGCTAGAAACATTTGCCGTGACAAATACTGTTCATGGAAATGGAACGGGGCCGGTTTTATTCTCATCCTTTTCATTCTCACCAGACGATGTTTCGGTTTTAGTTATACCGAAAGTAATCGTCGGTAAAAAAGGCGATAAATCATGGATTACTTGGATTGGATCAGAGCCACAACCAGTTCTAAATTCGCAAACTCCGCAACTTTCAGACTCTGCTGTTGAGTGGCAAGTGAATGAAACGAGCGATGAGCTTTGGAAATCAAGAGTTCAGACCGCCATCGATCGCATTCAAGCCGATGCTTTAGACAAAGTTGTTCTGGCACGCGATGCCGTAGGTACTTCGAAATTCACTATCGACGCACGCGCAATTCTTCGCACACTTGCAGCCGAGTATCCATCTACGTGGAAGTTTTCTATCTCTGGCTTAGTCGGAGCAACCCCTGAGCTTTTGTTACGCCTTACTCGAGGCATGATTACATCTCGCGTTTTAGCCGGAACAATTAGTAAGACCGGGGATGACGATAGAGATTTAGCGTTAGCCGCTTCGCTTGCACGTTCATCAAAGGATTTAGAAGAACATGAATATGCAGTTCGCTCTGTAGCCGATGCGATTGAACCATTTTGTACATCAATAAATGTTCCGGAATCTCCATTCGTTTTGCACTTAGCAAATGTGATGCACCTTGCTACCGATGTAACTGGTGCACTTGCAGAAACACTCGCACACGTCGATGCTTTTACAATTTTGGAACAGCTACATCCGTCGGCTGCAGTATGCGGAACACCACGACCAAAAGCCGCGGCGCTTATTTCAGAGATTGAGGCAATGTCTCGAGGCCGATATGCAGGACCTGTCGGATGGATTGATGCTGCGGGAGATGGTGAGCTTGGGATTGCATTGCGATGCGGACAGATCAATGGAGATTCAATTCGAATATTCGCCGGTTGTGGAATTGTTGCAGGCTCTGATCCAGTAAAAGAGTTAGCTGAAAGTGAAGCTAAGTTCGTGCCCATGCGCAGCGCGTTGGTTAAATAGATTTCATCGATTCGTAAATTGCTTTAAGCGAATCTGCATTTGCATCACGCGTCGGAACATTGGCAACTACAACTGATATTCCCTTAACTGGTGCACTAAGAACCTTCTTTAATCCATCAATCGATGTAATTGTTGATGACTTAATACCCATTGATGCTGCGATTGCTGCTGGATCTAAGCCATGAGGGGTACCAAATACGGCTTCAAAGCCGGCAGCCCCACGTTGTGGCAGAGTTGAAAAGATTCCGCCGCCATCGTTATTAATAACGATAAAGCAGCAGTTGATTTCTTCGCGGTGAATAAAACCCGTCAGATCATGCAAGAAAGACAGGTCCCCCAGGATGGCAAATGTTTGCTTACTTGCAGATGCGATTCCTAGCGCCGTCGAAATATTTCCATCGATACCTGCCAAGCCACGGTTTGCATAAGTACTGACTTCGTTGCGCGGCGTTGCGAATCCTTCTAGATCACGGATTGGACGTGAGGATGAAACAAAGAGTGACGCAGCTTTTGGCAATGCTGCCGCTAACTCTCTTGCAATGGTTGCTTCAGTGAAACCAGTGAGCTCTGAAATATTTTTTGCGCACCGAGTGGCAAATTTCTTCCATTGCGCTAACCACTCTTCACTTGCAGCATGGGCATTGAGAGTAGGAATTTCAGTAAATCGCTTATCTGCATGTCTGTCACTATCGACTGTAGCCATGCGAGGATCTATCGCGATTTGAGTGGGAGCTAATTTCACGTAAGCATTAATCGAACGCGACAAAGTAGTCCGACCAATCACAATCGCAGTCTGTGGGATCAGCGTTGCACGTATCTCAGATGAAGTTAGAAAAATCGAGGCATGCGCAATCGCCATTGGAAACGAAAGTGGATCTTCGGCAATTACTGGCCAACCTAAATCAGCGGCAAATTTGTTGACGTTCTCAACACTTAAGCCACCGCGATCATGACCAATTACAAGGACACCACGATTGGCATCGCTCTTTAACGTTCCAGCCTTTGCGCGGGACATAAAAACTTTTGGTGCAACTTTGATTTCATCCAACCACTGCGAAGAATCATCAGGCAGCATCGGTTCATCAAATTGAATATTCAGATGCACTGGCCCACTTCGTAAACTATCGAAAGGCAGTTCCATTGGAAAAACCGGACCATCTACATCAGCAAAGTACCTAACTGCTTTTCCGTAGATACGTGCCTGCTCGGTTGTTTGGTTCGCACCGGTTTTGCGCAAGATGGCTGGACGATCAGCAGTTAGAACCAGCAAAGGTGCATTGGTGTGGCTAGCTTCAAGGACTGCAGGATGGTAATTAGCAACAGCGGTTCCGCTAGTGCAAACAACTGGAACGGGGCGCCCAGTTGCCTTGATAATTCCTAAGGCAAAAAACGCTGCTGTGCGTTCATCGATTCGTACATGCAGCTTTATAAGCCCACGTTCGGCCGCGGCAAAGAATGCAAGAGATAAAGGCGCATTGCGCGAGCCAGGTGAGACAACGACATCGGTTATACCTGCCTCAACGATTTGGCGAACTAATACCCGAGCAAGGTTAGTTGAGTTGTTCATGCAAGTAGCTCGGCTGTTCTCATGATTCGATTCTTCCACCATTCGTAGCGTTCTGCTGATGTTTCTAGCCCAGTAAAACTGGGAACAACATTAGATACAGCTATTTCACCCGCATTGATCTCTAGTTCTGCAACGTTTGAAGAAAGTAGTGAGCCAGTAGCCAGTCCGCAGGCGTAATTTAAATCTGGGATAGACGCTGCAAGCTTTAATCCATATGAAATACCTACTGCGCTTTCTAAAGCACTCGATACAACGACAGGAAGCTTGTGGTGCTGCGCAAGCTTATTTGCCCGCACAATTCCACCAAGAGGTTGAACTTTTAGCATCAACACATCTACGGCGCCCTGTAAATCAACTTCAAATGGGTTATTGCTCTTACGTAAAATCTCATCACCGACAATTGTTACGTTAATTCTTTTCTTGAGTTCACGTAGCTCTTCAACAGTTGCACAAGGTTGCTCTGCGTATTCGATATCTCCACATACCTCTAGAAACTTTGTAGCTTGATCAACGTTCCACAAACCATTTACATCGATTCGAATCTTTGCGTCTGGCATTAACTTTCGTACTGTTGCAATTCTTACTAAATCCTCTTCCTGATTCACTCCGACTTTAATCTTTATGGTTGTGCATCCCGGAAAAGTTGAAAGAATTCGTGAAATCTCATCCTCCCCATTCAGAGCTGGCATTGTTGCATTCACGCTGATAGAACTTCGCACTAACGTCGGTGTCGGAATCGTTGCAGCTTCTATCGCACACGCTAGCCATGGTGCACACTCAGAATCACCGTATTCAAGAAAGGGTGAAAACTCAGCCCAGCCCTGCGGGCCTTCAAATAATGCAACCTCACGATGGTTGATCCCGCGAAAATTAGTTTTCGTTGGAAGGCTAATAACTCGAAGTGAGTCAAGAATCAGATCAAGCATTTATTAGGGACGCTTAGGGAATTTTCCGAAATCGGGGTCGCGCTTTTCTTTATAAGCATCACGGCCTTCTTGACCTTCTTCAGTCATATAAAACAAAAGTGTTGCATCTCCTGCTAACTGTTGCACCCCTGCTAATCCATCATCTGCGGCATTCAAGCTGGATTTAAGCAGACGAAGTGCAAGTGGAGAATTACGAAGCATTTCGCGGCACCAGGAAACAGTTTCAGCTTCAAG
>CAITQC010000094.1 GCA_903894425.1 uncultured Actinomycetes bacterium | reverse complement strand
TTTGTAATCCATTTGTTCATGCGAAATCATCCAATACTTTAGATTTCTTAAGCCCGTACATTGACATAGATGCAACAAGCAAGAATATGAGAACTGAGATTGCACTAGCTAAGCCTAAATTAGAATTTCCTTGATCGAAAGCAATCTTGTAGGTATAACTGATCAAGATATCGGTTGCACCTGCAATCTCACCATCTAACTCCGCGATAGGCCCTCCACCCGTCAAAAGATAGATGAGGTTAAAGTTGTTGAAGTTATATGCAAAACTTGCAATCAGTAGAGGTGAAAGTATCTTTAAAAGTAGCGGAAGAGTTATTTTATAGAAAATCTGTCGGGGAGATGCTCCATCAATCGCAGCAGCTTCTGAAAGTTCAGCAGGGATTGCCTGCAATGCCCCGCTAGCAACGAGATAAAAGTAAGGGAAGCCGAGCCAAAGGTTTACAACGATGACAGCCGTTCGGGCAAATGCTGCGTTTTGAAACCATGCAATATCAGTGCCAAATAAACTATTGATTGCACCGAAATCAGTATTGAACATACCTCCCCAAATCAGGATACTCATAACGCTCGGCATCGCATAAGGAAGAATTAATATCGAGCGGTAGAATCGTCTTCCACGAATCGCCTTATTGAGCGCTATTGCAAGCAATAAGCCAAGGGCAAAGGTGGTTAGAACGCTCAGCCCAGCAAAAGATATTGTCCAGAGGAAGACTTTAATGAATGGGGTACGAAGTCTTTCTTCTGAAAAGAGCTTGGTGTAATTCTCGAACCAAATTGGAGCACGCCAGCCTGGCTGCAAAATATCTTCGGAGTTGTTGAGGTTCGCAAAGTTGCCTCGTCCGTTATCTCGATAAATATCACCGTTGATTAGGCTTTGAAATTCATCGTTCGCCTCATTGAATTGTAGAGATTTCTTATATAGCGACGCGGCTTGGAAGCCTTCTAGGCCAAGGTAGTACTCATCGCTGTAATAGAACTTTAACTCTGGAATCTGTTCATCAAGAATGCCTAATTCATCCTCGGTTAGCGCCCTGAAATTAGGAGAACTAGAGGGAACATTGAATTCATCTTTAACCACAGTTGATTCTGGCTCTACGGTGCGATTCTTTTCTGTGGAGATTGCAAATTCATTGGTGAGTGAATCAAGGTAAAGAAGACTTAATTCATTTGAACTATTCTTACCAATCGTGACATCAAAAATTGTCTGATTCGAATCTTGCATCACGCCGAGTTTTTGAATCTGAACAATAGCCTCTGGCTTCGAAAGTGTATTGCCTGTCTGATATGTGAATCCAGACATGGCTAGTGTGTAAAGAATTGGACCAACAACAAAAGCTAATAGAAAGAGTAGTCCGGGAAGAAAGAATTTCAGCGGGACTGAACGCTTAGTCAGATATACAAAGTTCATCATCACAATCGATACCGCCAGGAATAGCGCGATTGCATATACACCAGTTGCAAAGGCTTGCTGGGCGAGCATCACAAGTAGTGATGTGAGGATAAGAAGCGTGATGACCTTTAGGGCAAAGGCAACTCTGCCTCTAAAGATTGAAACCAGCATTCTCAGTTCTCCATTTCAGTTAAAAAATAGATAGCAGGTGAGTGGCAAGCCACCCACCTGCTATCTCATTTGTACTGCTTATAGTTCCTTTAGACCCTTAGCAAGGTTAGCTTTGTAAATTGCAGCTAACTTTGTTGCTTCTGTTGCTGGATCCTTTTTATCGGTAAGAACTGCTGTCCAGAATGCACCAATCGCAGACCAGTAGCTTGTCTTATCGCCATCAAGAATCACGCCGATCTGAGGAATGCTTGAAGTTGCCGCAAGCTTTGCAAAGCCCTTTTGAGCCGCTGTCTTTGCGTACTTCGCGCCATCCTTTGATGCAGCAGGACGACCTTCGATTGCCTGATAAGCGCGTGCGCCTACAGCTGACCCGAAGATATTAAATAGCGCTGTTTTCGCGCCTGCTTCAACTCCATGCTTTGCAGCATAAGTTGTAAGTAGAGCACCTGAGACAGAACCAAATCCTGGGGCATAAGTTCCTGATGTGATGCCAGGAACTGGCTGAAGATTCATCTTGAATCCCTTATCTGCATATGCTTTCCATTCCCAGTTACCGATGATTGCATATGGAACTTTTCCTGCAAGAACGTTCTCTTTGCAACCATCTTGGTTTGGAGAG
>CAITQC010000093.1 GCA_903894425.1 uncultured Actinomycetes bacterium | reverse complement strand
TCGATCTGCCAAAAGCCATGTACTTCTTCGATATCTCCAATCCATTCGATGTGGTGACGGTGTTCGTGACCTGCAAGCCATGCAATGACTTTTGGATACTTTAAAAGCATCTCACGGATTTCATCTAAACAAACTCTGCGACCAACGGGTGCATAGTCATTAAACATCTTGCTTAATGGATGGTGTGAAGCCAAAACCACTGGGCGATCTGAATCTGCAACTTCCTTTTCGAGCCATTCAAACTGTTCGGTATCCATGGAGCCTTGCCAGCCACCAAAGTGATTAACGCTATCGATGACAATAAGTTTTACACCCTGCAATAAAGTTGAGTAGTACATTGTTTTATTGCGAGCATTTTCCTCTGTGAAGCCATGTCCACGAGGTGCACCGGGTGAATCAAGGTGCATCTGCGCGTATTCACCACGTTCGATTGCACGGCGTTCAAGATCTGCTGCAACATCAACATATGGCGCATCATCTGCAGGTGGATATCCGGCAGGACCAACTTCGCGAAACTGCATAAGTACCTCAAAGAGCGGGGCAGTGGTTGGCAACGCTGTGTAACGCTTTGGGCCCGTCATTTCATTAATGAAATCATCAGATGGGGCAACAGTGCCTTGCAATAACGCATCGTGGTTTCCATGCACGGCAAACCAGGGGAAATTTAATCCCGTTGCTTTAAATGGTGCGCGACAAGAGTTTAAAAGATTTGGAACAAGCGGAAAACCATATTTTGCTCGGGCATCATCATCTTCTTTGCCGGCGGGGGTTCCATGTGGATGCCAATACCGTGTGTCGTAATACTCGGTGCCATCATCAATTACACCTTCATACTTAGTGAAATCACCAGAGTCAGGGCGAATTTCTAGGCCATCAAGAAGGGCCAGATACCAATCAACTTCATTTTTCTGCGCATTATCTGTTGTATCACCGGTGATGATTGCACCAGCGATTGGATGGCCAGAGAGTGGACCATTTGTAATCGTATTTAGTGATTGCACCATTGATTCAACAACATGTGGTGACAACATTGAATGTGCGCGGTACGTACCAATTGTTCCCACTTGTTCGCGAATTGGGCTATCGGGATCGGCATGGCGATCAAGATATTCAGGGCGAGCCGGAGATTGTGCATCGCACACATGAAGATCTGAGAGGTGGTGCAATAACAAAAGCGGAACGCTCTTTGCTGGAAAAGGATGTCCACAATGTGGTTCGTCGGCTTCGTGAACAAGGTTTCGCCAGCCCAGTGAGTTAGCTTCTCCGCGCGCAAATGCCATAGTCAGTATCCTAGCCAAATGGAATCCAAATCCGCGAGCATCATCGTCCTAAGCGGCGGTACTAGTTCACGTTTTGGCAGTGACAAATCTGCAGCGATCTTGGGCCATAAAGAATTGATCCACCACGTTCTTTCTGGTATCCCAAAAGAGTTCGACATTATCGTTGTTGGTCCAGATCCACTTCTTAACGATGTTACGTACCGATGCATTCAGGAAAATCCCATGGGCGGTGGGCCAGTTGCAGGAATCGCTGCGGCGCTAGAAATCTGCGAGAGCGAATTTGTTGGAGTCATTGCTACCGATATGCCATTTGCCGTTTCTCATATGGTGCATTTACTAAGCGCCATGAGTTTTGATGATGATGCAGCGATGTATGTGGATTCGAAGGGTTTTAAGCAGCCACTAGCTGCAATGTATCGGCGAGAAGGCGTTGAAATTGCTCTTGCACAATTAGGCCAAGTGCAGGGTCAATCAATGCGTAACTTGATGGCTCACCTTGCAATCCATGAGATTCATATGAGTCCTGAAGTTGAAAAAGCCATGATTGATATAGATACTCCTCATGATTTAACTCTTGCTATCGAATATCTGAGGTCATTATGAGCGCGCTGATTGAAGGAAGTTGGGATGATGCGCGCGCAATTGCGGCGAAGAGTTTTTCTCGTTTAGCAAAAGAGAGATTGCCTGTTGCGGCCTGCATCGGCCGAACTCTTAGCAACGATGCACGAGCGTTAGTAGATCTTCCAACCTATGCCACTTCAGCAATGGATGGTTATGCAGTTGCAGGTACCGGACCATGGCAGATTGTTGGTGAAGTCAAAGCCGGACTACCTATGAAAGATGCGTTAGATGCAGGACATGCAGTTGGTATTGCAACTGGTGCAGTAATTCCTGAGAATACTTTTGGCGTTATTCGCTGGGAAGTTGCACAAGTAGATGGAAAGCAACTTACAGGTGCAGTTTTAAAGAACCAAGATATTCGTCCTCCCGCACATGAATGCACTGCAGGAGATGTAATCATCGATGAAGGCACTGTGCTAAACCCGGCGATGGTTGGTTTATTAGCTGCAGCAGGTTTTGATGAGATTGACGTAGTTGTACAACCCCGAGTTGCCTTGGTCCTACTTGGCGATGAGATCCAATTAAGTGGAATCCCACGCGATGGTTTAGTGCGCGATGCACTAGGACCACAACTTCCCGGCTGGTTAGTTGCCATGGGTGCGCAAATAGTTAGTACTCAATATATTTCAGATGAATTTGATTTAGTGGTGAGCGCGCTAAAAGATGCTTGCGCGAGTGCCGACATCGTTATTACTACCGGTGGAACCGCGCAGGGTCCGCGTGATTACTTACATGGCGCACTTACGGCCATTGATGCGCAGATTCTTATAGATACTGTCAAAGTACGTCCGGGTCATCCGATGTTATTAGCCCAAAGCGGTTCGACTGCGATTCTGGGTTTGCCAGGTAATCCGCAATCAGCCGTTGTCGCTCTTGCATCTCTTGGTCAGCCCGTTATTGCATCGCAACTAGGTCAAGATCTAAAGAAGTTAGCTGTAGTAACTACAGCTAGTGAATTAACTGCGCCAGAGGATTTCACACGTTTAATCATCGGCAACCTCATCGATGGCCATTTTCATGTTGCACCATATTTAGGCTCGGCGATGCTACGTGGACTAGCGCATTCGCAGGGTTTTGCCATTGTCACTAAGCCGCTCACGGCTGTGGGCGAGTCAGTGCGCTGGTTAGACTTACCCGCATGAACGATGGATTAACACACCTAAATAGTTCCGGTGAAGCAAACATGGTCGATGTAACTGGTCGCGACGTAACTGTGCGCGAGGCCATTGCATCAGGCAGCGTCAAACTATCTGCAGCAGTCGTTGCTTTGTTGCGTAATGGCAGCACACCCAAAGGTGATGTTTTATCTACTGCACGAATTGCAGGAATCATGGCTGCGAAAAAAACAAGTGAATTGATTCCGCTATGCCATCCAATTGCAATCAATAAGATCTCAATCGAGCTAGCGATTACGGATTTAGGCGTTGATATTAAGTCGCAAGTAATCACATCCGATCGCACTGGCGTTGAGATGGAAGCACTCACTGCAGTTAGCGTTGCTGGATTAACAATCATCGACATGATTAAAGCCCTTGACCCATCAGCTGAGATTTCTAATATCCATGTGGATTCAAAATCCGGTGGAAAGAATGGCGATTGGAAGCGAGGGTGACGACACGCACTGCAGTAGTAATCACGGCAAGTAATCGCGCATCGCGTGGAGTGTATGCCGATTTAAGTGGAGCATTACTTGTAAAAGGTTTAATAGCCCTTGGTTTTGAAGTCACTGGTCCACATGTAGTTGCAGATAACGTTGATTTAATTAGCGCACAGCTGACAACGGCCCTTGCAAAGAAAACTAGATTAATTGTTACTACCGGTGGAACCGGATTATCACCAACAGATGTAACTCCTGAAGCCACCGCGCCTTTTATTGAAAAACTGATTCCGGGTTTTGCCGAAGCTCTACGCGCATATTCACGCGATCAAGTTCCAACCTCAGATTTAACGCGCGGCCTTGCTGGAACAAATGGCACTAGCCTGATTATTAATCTGCCAGGTTCCAAGGGCGCAGTTGCCGATGGTCTTGTAATTATTCAACGGCTAGCTGGGCATATTTTGGATCAGCTTGATGGCAAGGATCATTAATGCCATCTCTTGTTTACGCCGTCGTGACAGATGCACCGATACATATTTCAGAGCTATCTCAGCTAGTCACTGACCCAAGAACCGGCGCCATAGTTACTTTTTCAGGCGATGTTCGAAACCATGACGGTGGCAAGCAAGTTGCTTCACTTTCTTACGAAATTCATCCATCGGCTGCGCAGCAGATTGAGTTAATTGCCAAGGAAGTTATTAAAGATTTTGATATTGAAAAGGCTGCAGTTGCGCACCGTTATGGCGATATCGCAATTGGCGAAACCGCTTTTGCTGTTGCAGTTTCTGCAGCCCATCGCCAAGGCGCCTTCGATGCCTGTGCAGCCATTGTTAATGCAGTAAAAGAGAAACTACCCATTTGGAAATATCAAAAGTTTGCTGATGGCAGCGATGAATGGGTTAACTGCGCATGAGTAAGTTAATTGATACTTATGGTCGTGCACACCGTAATTTGCGCGTTTCACTGACCGATCGATGTTCTTTGCGATGCACATATTGCATGCCCCATGATTTTGCGGCGTGGATTCCAAATGATGATCTCTTAACAACTAATGAACTTTTAACGATTATTGAAGTCGCTGTCAGTCAGGGTATCGATGAAGTTCGTTTAACAGGTGGCGAACCTTTGTTAAGGCCAGATATCGTCGAAATCGTGGGTCGCATCGCTGGAATTCCTAATGCTCCACGTTTAACACTGACAACAAATGGCCTGCGCCTAGAAGAGTTAGCGCAACCACTTGCAAATGCTGGCCTTAACCGCATCAACGTCAGTCTTGATACTTTAGATCGAGAACGCTTTAAGAAACTGACATATCGCGACCGCTTTGATGATGTCATCGCAGGTCTGCATGCAGCAAAGGCGGCAGGATTATTTCCAATTAAAGTCAACAGTGTTTTGCTACAAGGTGTCAATGATGATGAAGCACCCGCCTTGTTGGAATGGGCCCTTGAAAATGAATACTCATTGCGATTTATTGAGCAGATGCCTTTAGATGCCGGCGGAATCTGGGATCGAGCAACGATGGTCAGCGCCGATCAAATATTTGCAGAGCTTTCAACCCGTTATGCATTAACACCAGTTGATGGTCGCGGTTCATCCCCGGCCGAAGAGTTCTTTATCAATGGCACACAGGCAACGGTTGGCATTATCGGCAGTGTTACACGCCCTTTTTGCGGTGCTTGTGATCGCTTACGTCTTACTTCTGATGGTCAGCTACGCAGCTGTTTGTTTTCTAATGAAGAGGTCGATGTTCGTAAAGTTTTGCGAGATGATTCCCGTGATGATGCTTCTAAGCGAAATGAAATAACGGCACGTTTTCAAAAAACAGTGATTAGTAAATTACCTGGCCATGGAATCAACGATCCATCTTTTATTGCACCTGTTCGTCCAATGTCTGCAATCGGCGGTTAGCCACCAGCAAAACGGGGTAGCACATCTATAACGCTGCCAGCATTAACCGGCATATCAATATCATTAGCCGCTACTGAATCAACAAGAAAAGAACATTGCGCAATCACTTGCGCGAGCGCAGGATTAGCCTGTCCGAGTTCGGCGAGAATAGCTGACAAAGTTCCTGGATTGACTCGTACACAGTTTTCACCGGCAGCGGCGCGCGCAGCAGCAAAGTAGCGAATCTCTATATCCATAGCCATAAGCGCATTGTATGGTTACTCAATGCTTGAGTATCTATTCATCGGCCTCGTTGGAGTTTTGGTCGGTGGGATAAATGGCATGGCCGGGGGAGCATCGGTTATTTCATATCCAGTCTTACTTGCTACAGGTATGTCTCCCGTGAGCGCGGCTATTTCAAATGCCCTTGGCGTAACACCGGCGAATTTTTTCGCACTGATCTCAGTTCGCCATCAGATGCGCGATTATTTGCACCAGTACAAAAAACTCATTGCCATCTCTATTGCCTGTTCAGCAACTGGGGCATTTATGTTGCTCACCGTTCCACCTGGAGTTTTCGAGAAGATGGTGCCATTTCTCTTACTCGGAGCCAGTCTGACTTTTCTTATTAAGCCAAAACCAGATCGTGGTGCACGCCATGAGCTCATGGAGAAAATCGGTATCGCGGCAAGTGGTCTGTACTGCGGCTACTTTGGCCCGGGCCAGGGCGTAATGGTGATTGCTGTCCTTGCCCGCGATATTCGCCGTGACCCTAAGACCCTTAACGTGGTCAAAAATCTGATCGTCGGGTGGACATCCCTGGTCTCCAACATCATCTATATCTTTAGCGGCAAAGCGGTCTGGCCAGCGGTATTGGCCCTACTAATTGGCGGCAGCATTGGCGGAACATACGGGGGACGCTATGCGGCCAAGATGCCGCCGGCCCTGTACCGAGCGTTGATTTTGAGCGTGGGCTTTGGCGCTTCAGCCTGGCTCTTCAAAAAGTACTATCTCAGCTAAGAATTCTTGCTCGCGCCACTAGGCATTGGTATATCACTGATATATCATCGTCGATGTGAGCCAAGCCATCCACATACTCTCTCGCCAGAGCAGCTCTATGTCAGAGCAGGCCTACAGCCGTATCCGCTCAATGATCATCACTCTAGAACTTGAACCAGGATCTCTGATTAGCGAAAGTGCGTTGATGAGTACGTTGAAGATGGGGCGGACACCAATTCGTGAAGCTCTGCGCTCGCTAGCAAATGAGAAGTTAGTTGATGTTTATCCACGCCGCGGAATGTTTGTCTCTCGCGTTGACGTTGCAAATCTTTCGCAGTTATCTGAAACTCGCGCCGTTCTTGAAATTAAAGCAGCTGAACTAGCAGCAACACGCTCAACGGCAGCTGACAAAGTAATTACTCAAGGGTTGATTCAAGAGATTGCGGCGATTAAAGGTGATTTAGATATGCCTACGTTGATTGGACTGGATCAACGCATACATCACCACATTTATCAGTGCACACACAATGAGTTTTTAGCATCAGCCCTCGATAACTATTACGCACATGCGTTGCGAATCTGGTTTTTAGCCCTTGATCGCGTCGAACATCTAGCCGATGCAATTATCGAACACCGAGCTTTGCTAGAGGCAATCGCAAGTAATGATCCAAAAGCAGCATCGAAGGCAATGAAAGACCACGTTGAAGGTTTTGAATCTGAAATTCGCAAATCTTTATAACCACCACCAACCAAAGAAAAAGGAAATGAAGCTATGAGTAAGTTACCTGCAAAGGCTAAATGCGTTGTCATCGGCGCTGGAATCGTCGGCAACGGAATGGTTTATCACCTTGCAAAGCTAGGGTGGACTGACATTGTTCAGATTGATAAGGGACCGCTTCCTAACCCTGGTGGATCAACAGGTCACGCATCTAACTTCATCTTCCCAGTCGATCACTCAAAAGAGATGACGGCAATTACGGCTGAAAGTATGCGTCAGTACAAAGAGTTTGGAACTTTCACCGAAACAGGCGGAATCGAAGTTGCTCGTACGCAAGAGCGTATGCAAGAACTGGCACGCCGTATTACTTCTGGTAAGTCTTGGGGAATTGATGGTGGTCAAATCCTTACTCCTGCTGAAGTTAAAAAGCTTGTGCCATATATCGATGAAAGCGTGATTGTCGGCGGCTATTACCAGCCAAGCGTGGGCGTGGTTGACTCACTTCGTACCGGAACAATCATGCGCGAGAAGGCTCAAGAGATGGGCGCCTTGCAATCATTTGCAAACATTGAAGTTCAAGACATCACTGTTGAAAATGGAAAAGTTAAAGCCGTTGTTACTGATCAAGGAACAATCGAAGCTGAATACGTTGTAATCGCAACTGGCTGCTGGTCTCCCAAGCTTGCTGCAATGGCCGGTGCACATATTCCATTAACACCTGCAGTTCACCAGATGAAGGACATCGGACCAGTCCCATTCTTTAAAGACGCTAAGGGTGATATCGAATGGCCAATCGTTCGCGACAT
>CAITQC010000092.1 GCA_903894425.1 uncultured Actinomycetes bacterium | reverse complement strand
CATAGCGAATACCCATTTGTTGATGAAACTGCACACCACTTAGTTGCCGCCGGCGGTAAGCGTTTACGCCCCCTTTTAACCCTTCTTACCGCTCAATATGGCGACCCAACTGGCAAAGGCGTCATCGCTGCTGCCGTGGCCTGCGAAATCACTCACCTTGCAACGCTGTATCACGATGATGTTATGGATGAAGCGCCGCTTCGGCGAGGAGTTGAAAGTGCAAATATGCGATGGGGCAACACAATTGCAATTTTGACTGGTGATTTTCTCTTTGCAAAATCATCTGATCTCTTGGCAGATCTTGGTCCAGAAGCCGTTCGTTTGCAGGCACGTACATTTGAACGTTTAGTAATTGGGCAGATTATGGAAACACAGGGACCAAATCCCGGACAGGATCCGCTCGAGCATTATTTAAAAGTTGTTGCAGATAAAACTGGATCATTAATTGCGGCAAGTGCGCGCTATGGAGGAATGGTTTCAGGTGCACCGTCAGCAATTACTGACACAGTGACCGTTTTTGGTGAAAAAATCGGCGTGGCATTTCAATTAGCCGATGACGTCATTGATATTGCAAGTGAATCAAATCAATCTGGCAAAACTCCAGGAACCGATTTACGTGAAGGAGTTCCCACTCTTGTCACTTTAAATGTTATGAAATCAACTGATTCAGCTGATCGCGAACTTCAAGCGCTCTTATCTGCACCAATTGAAGATGAAGCTACTGTGCAGCAGGTATTAGTTGCACTTCGCAATCACAAAGCGCTCGGGGAATCTCGCGAGCAACTTAATCAAGTTGCTAAACAAGCGCGCGGAGCACTCGGTCCACTACCTGTCTGTGATGCAACTGGTGCATTGATGTCGCTATGCGACGCTGTTATCGACCGCTCGGCTTGATCGCACCAAATCTGTTCCTAAAGTAATTAAAGCAACCCAAATAACTAAGAAGCCTATCCATCGCGCAGTTGGCATATCTTCATGACGTACCCAGACTCCAATTGAAAACTGCAAGGTCGGAGTTATGTACTGCAATAAACCAATTGTTGTAAGCGGTAGGCGAGTGGTTGAACCATTAAACAAGAGCAAAGGAATTGCCGTTATTGCACCGGCGCTGATTAATAGAACGGTTAAGCCGGCGTTGTGTCCAAACTGTCCGTTACCTTGATTACCTAAATAGAGCAGATATCCAGCGTATGGAATGAAGGAAATCCCAGTCTCAATAGCTAAACCCTCTAGAGCCCCTAGTCCAAGCTGCTTCTTTATGAGGCCATAACTACCCCAAGAAACTGCAAGTGCAAGTGCGACCCAAGGCAAGCGACCGTAATCGATTGTCAAAATCAAAACTCCCAAAGCTGCAATACCAACTGCAACCCACTGCAAAGTTCGCATCTTTTCTTTTAGCAGAATTACACCGAAAGCAATAATGATCAGTGGATTGATGTAATAACCAAGAGAAGCTTCTACAACATGTCCATTGTTAGTTGCCCAGATATATACAAGCCAGTTAATAGAAATGAGTGCAGATGCGGCAAATAGTTTGAGCGCTACATGTGGACGTTTAAGTGTTGCAAGGGTTGATTTAAGGGCCTTGGTAATTGCCAGGAAAATAATGCAAAAAACTAAAGTCCAAACTGCTCGGTGCGAAACAATTTCAAGCGCACTCGATGGTTCAAGTAGAGGCCAGTACAGCGGAAATAATCCCCAGAGCCCGTAAGCACTAAAGCCGAAAACAAGACCTAGCTTATTTTTACTCAATTATCTAAAGTTCGTAAATTGAACAGCGAAATCCCAGCCGCCTTCTTTAATCATGGCCATGGTGTCTTGCAAATCATCGCGGCTCTTTGAAGTTACACGAAGCTCGTCACCTTGAATCTGAGTCTTTACTGACTTTGGACCCTCATCACGAACTAGCTTTGCAATCTTCTTTGCATTCTCAGTTGAAATGCCTTCTTTTAACGGTGCAGCGATTTTGTAAATCTTGCCGCTTAACTGTGGAGCCCCAGCATCTAAATGCTTGAGTGAAACTCCACGCTTGATCATCTTGTCTTTTACAACATCTAAAGCCGCCTTGGCACGCTCTTCAGTATCTGCCTCAATCAAAATCTTTTCACCCTCTAGCTCAATCTTTGAGCCGGTGTTCTTGAAATCAAAGCGGGTATCGATCTCGCGGATCGCCTGATTAATAGCGTTATCGAGCTCCATGCGGTCGATCTTGGAGGTTACGTCAAAACTTGCATCTGCTGCCACGGTGAGGGCTCCTTCGCTAGCTAAAAAGGCGGCCCACTGTATGGGTCAAGGCGCCTACGCGCCTAAGGTATCCTTTCTCCTCGTACTATCCATAATTGCCGCACTACTTGTTTGACCCTGGCGGGTTGCCCGAGCGGCCAATGGGAGGGGACTGTAAATCCCCCGGCTCTGCCTTCGAAGGTTCAAATCCTTCACCCGCCACCACTTAAAGCCGTTCTGAGCAGAGCGGCTTTTTGCATGTTAGTCGCGTGTAGACATCTTCAAATGCCCTCAATAGCCTTCGGTTATATCCATCCACCTTGAGGAGTTATTGTGAAGAAACGTTTTGGAATTTTCGCAGTTGTTGTAATTGCAGCTGCGCTCACATTGTCAGGCTGTGCAAAGAGTGATTCAGCGACAAGTGATTCTGCAGCATCATGTGCAAAGGCAGATCTTGCAACTGTCACAGCTGGCAAGCTAACTATTGCAACTGGTGAGCCTGCTTACTATCCATGGATCATCGATGATGCACCAGAGACTGGAAATGGTTTTGAAGGCGCGGTTGCTTACGCAGTAGCCAAGCAACTCGGGTTTACAAATGATGAAGTTGTTTGGGTCCGCACAACATTTGACTCAGCAGTT
>CAITQC010000091.1 GCA_903894425.1 uncultured Actinomycetes bacterium | reverse complement strand
GTAAGAACGCGTCCAAGTGCCTCGCCAACTGCTGCCCAACGAGTGTGACCTAAATGCAATGGCCCGGTCGGGTTTGCGCTAATAAATTCGAGGTTGATGCTCACGCCATTAAGTGAATTTCCGTGACCGTATTTATGACCTGCAATTAAAATTGTGCGAACTAATTCGGCTTGGCTCGCGCGATTCAAAGTGATGTTAATAAAACCTGGGCCCGCAATATCAACCGAAGTAATTGCATCGAGTGCGGTTAAGTCGGCGGCAATAATTTTGGCAACTTCTTGTGGTGCAATGCCGGCAGCTTTAGCTAATTGAAGTGCAATCGAAGTCGCGTAATCGCCATGGTCGCGATTCTTGGGCCGATCGAGCCGAACACTGGCTGGAACTTCGCCAGCAAAAGCACCCCGCGCTATAGCTTGCGCGACTACGCCCAAGATGTGCGCCTCAAGGGCGGTTTGCGCATCTTGCGTAGATTCCACGCTGGGGCTGTTTTCTGGGCTCACCGCGCAAGGTTACCGTTACACCTATCTATCCTGCTTCTATCGGCTGATTAGCCCTACATACATGCGGAAATGGGCTAGGAATATGAACTTTCGCCCGTAGTTTTTACTTATCCAGCCAAAGTTAACAGTTACCAAATTGTTAACGGCTAAGTGCTAAATGTCCGTTTTTTCCTAGTGACGTTTTGGACAAATCCCACTACCTTCAGATCAGGTTTCATCCTCTTCATCTGGTTGAAAAAAGTTTCACCAGGGATGTGCCACCTTTCGAAAGGTTCCAATCTATGTCAAAGCGCCGTATTGCGTTCACTGCAGTTATTGCTGCAGTTGCAATCGCACTAACAGGTTGTTCAAAGAGCGACGAAGCTGCTGATGGTTTCGTTGGTGTAATTCTTCCTGATGCTGCTTCTTCAGCACGTTGGGAAACAGCAGACCGTGGATTCCTACAAGCAGCATTCGATGCTGCTGGAGTTAAGGTCGATATCCAGAATGCAAATGGCGATAAGGCCGCATTCCAGACAATTGCTGATCAAATGCTTTCAGCAGGTGCCAAGGTTCTAATCATGGTTAACCTAGATTCAGATTCAGCTAAGGCTGTTCAGGATAAGGCTGCTGCACAAGGCGTTCCAACAATTGACTACGACCGTCTAACACTTAACGGTTCAGCTTCATACTACGTTTCATTCGATAACGAAGCAGTTGGTCGTCTACAAGGTGAAGGCATCAAGGCATGTCTAGATGCTGCTGGTAAGACAACAGCTCGCATTGTTTACCTAAACGGTTCACCTACAGATAACAACGCAACACTATTCAAGGCTGGTTACGACTCAGTACTACGTCCATTGATCGATTCAAAGGCTTACACCTTGGTTGACGATCAAGCAGTTCCAGATTGGGACAACGTAAAGGGTGGAACAATCTTTGAGCAGATGTTGTCAAAGGCTGGCGGAAAGCTTGATGCAGTTGTATCAGCTAACGAAGGTCTTGGCTTAGCTGCAGTTGCTGTTCTTAAGAAGAACAAGCTAAACGGCAAGGTTTGCGTATCAGGTCAGGATGCAACAGCAGACGGACTTCGCGCGATCCTTACTGGTGACCTTTCAAACACTGTTTACAAGGCCATCAAGGCTGAAGCAGAAGGCGCAGCAGCTCTTGCTATTGCACTTCTAAACGGTGAAGAAGCAACAACAGCAACTGGTTCAGTAAACAATGGATCAATTGATGTTCCTTCAGTACTACTAGTTCCAGTCGGTATCACAAAGGCCAACGTTAAGGACGTCATCACAGATGGCTTCCAGACACGTGAAGCAGTTTGTGCTGAAATCGAAGACCTCTGCACAGCAAACGGAATCTAATTTCCGATCTGTAACGAGTTAAAGAAGTAAAAAGTTCGGCTCGGGGCCAAATGGTCTCGAGCCGAACTTTCTTAATTATCAGTAGATGCGCAGATCAAGATCCTTGTAATTTAGGTAAAGCAACACCAAACTAGTAACACTTCAGTAATTAATTTTATAAATTGAACAGGAGCTTAAAGTGACCGAACCGATTCTCTCGCTTCGCGGAGTTAATAAATCTTTTGGTCCAGTACATGTCTTAAAAGATGTCAACCTCAATGTGCATCCCGGACAAGTTACCGCTCTAGTTGGAGATAACGGAGCCGGCAAGAGCACGCTAATTAAGTGCATCGCTGGCATCTACACACCAGATCATGGTGAATTTAAATTTGATGGCCAAGTTGTAAATATCACTGGCCCTCGCGATGCAACTGCTTTAGGTATTGAAATTGTTTATCAAGATTTAGCGCTCTGCGATAATTTAGACATTGTTCATAACATGTTCTTAGGCCGCGAAGTTAAGAAAGGCCCAGTACTTGATGAATCAGCAATGGAATCTCTCGCTCGCAAAACTTTAGATAGTTTGAGTGTGCGAACCGTTAAATCTATTCGTCAAACTGTGGCATCTCTTTCTGGCGGTCAGCGCCAAACTGTGGCTATCGCAAAAGCAGTTCTCTGGAATAGCAAGGTAGTAATTCTTGATGAACCAACTGCAGCGCTTGGCGTAGCCCAGACCGAACAAGTTTTGAATTTAGTGCGTCGCTTAGCCGATAACGGCCTTGGTGTTATTTTGATTAGCCACAACATCAACGATGTGTTTGAAGTTGCCGACAACATCGCAGCGCTTTATCTCGGCACCATGGCAGCTCAAGTTGCCAAGAACGAGGTAATTCCAAGACAGGTAATTGAGTTAATCACAACTGGCGTTTCCGCTGGTGTCGAGAAGGCAGGAGTTAAGTAATGAGCACCTCAACTGCAGCCACTGAAGTTACAGAGACATCGCTAAAGGGCGCCGCACATGATTACTGGTCAAAGGTAAAAGCTGGCGATATTGGTGCGCTGCCGGCTGTATTGGGCTTACTTGTTCTTTGCATCGTGTTCGGTTCGATGTCGAGTGTTTTCTTAACGCCCGGAAACTTTGCAAACTTATTAACTCAAGCCGCTTCAGTAATTGTGATTGCCATGGGGCTAATTTTTGTACTCCTACTTGGCGAGATTGATTTATCTGCTGGTTACGCGTCTGGTGTTTGTGGCGCAGTTCTAGTAATTCTGATTACCGATCATGGTCAACCTTGGTACATCGCACTTGCTGCCAGCATTGCAGTCGGCATGGCCATGGGCTTTGGTTTAGGTACTCTGGTTGCGCGACTCGGAATTCCATCGTTCGTCGTAACGCTGGCTGCTTTCTTGGGATTCCAAGGAATTCTGCTGATATTGGCTGGCGAAGGCGGAACTATTCGGGTTGATGATGAAACTGTTTTAGCTATTCAAAACAGCAATCTCTCGCCAACCTTAAGTTGGGCTTTCTACATTGCCGCATCAGTTTTCTATGTATTGCTTGGTTTAAGCCGCATTAATGCTCGCCGTAAAGCTGGTTTAAAAGCTGAATTATTTAAGTTGTGGTTAATCAAAACAGTTAGCTTGGTTGGCGTTTCCGGGCTAGCGGTATTTGCACTTAATTTAGAGCGCAGCAATAACCGTGAACTTGTTAGCTTAAAAGG
>CAITQC010000090.1 GCA_903894425.1 uncultured Actinomycetes bacterium | reverse complement strand
TCCTGTGGAATAAATGATGTCAACTGCAGGCTACCGGAAGAGTTAAATGATGAGATGACAACAAGATAGAGCGGGAAGAGTGAAAAGAGACAGACTGCAATTGCAATTATGTGTCGCCATGAATCGTGCATGAGCCATTTTTTCATGCGAAGGTCTCCAATACTTTGGATTTTCGCAGCCCGTATAGCGAAATTGATGCAACTAGTACGAAGATGATCAGTGAGATTGCACTTGCAAGACCAAGATCTTGGGTTCCCGTACCAAATGCAATCTTGTAGGTGTAGCTAATTAAAATATCCGTTGCCCCTGCGATCTGGCCATCGAGTTCGTTGCGCGGACCACCGCCGGTCAGCAAGTAGATCAAATTGAAGTTATTAAAGTTGAAGGCGAAAGATGCAATCAATAACGGAGAAAGAATCTGTAACAAGAGCGGCAGTGTTATCTTCCTAAAGATTTGACGTGGGTTTGCCCCATCAATTGCTGCTGCTTCCAGTAGTTCACTTGGAATAGCTTGCAGCGATCCACTTGAGATTAAGTAGAAGTATGGGAAACCAAGCCAGAGATTTACCAAAATAACTGCTACACGGGCAAAGTTGGGATCAGAGAACCACGCAATGTCGGTTCCGAGCAGAGTATTAATCGCTCCGAACTCGGTGTTAAACATTCCACCCCAGATCAAAATACTCATAACGCTTGGCATCGCATAAGGCAGCACCAAAATAGAGCGATAAATGCGGCGGCCACGTATCGGTTTATTAAGCGCCAAAGCGAGCAATAGACCCAGCGCAAATGTCGTTAATACAGTTAAAAGCGCAAAAGCCACGGTCCAGATAAATACACGAACTAATGGTTCGCGAACTCGTGGATCTGTAAGGATTTTTGTGTAGTTTTCAAACCAAATCGGTGCGCGCCAACCCGGCTCTAGGATTGCTGTTTTGTCATCTGTCAATGAGTAATTACCGCGTCCATTGTCCTTATAAATAGAGCCATCAACTAAGTTTTTGAACTCATCACTTGCTGGAACATATTCCAAGACTTGACGAGAAACTATTCCTGCATCAAAACCTTCAAGGGCAATAAAGTATTCATTTTCATAAGAAAAATGCAGATTTGAATATGACTTATCGGCACCGGCCATTTGGGAATCTGAGAGCACTGCAAAATCTGGTGCAGTTATTGCAACACCGTATTCATTGAGAGTCACATCATTTGCCGCAATAGGAATACGCGAGTCAACGGTGGAGATAAAATATTTAAGGTTTGCTATATCCGAGACAAGAATCGCTTCTTTGCCATTGGAGGTTCCCAATTTAATGTCAAATGATGTTCCCGCGGGATCCGCCTCAATGCCACGGACCTTAATCTGTACGATGGCCTCTTCTTTAGAGATGATATTGCCAGTTTTATAGTTAAAACCCGACATTGTTACGGTATAAAGAATTGGTCCGATAACAAAAGCAATAAGAAGCAAGATGCCTGGAATAAAGAATTTGAGTGGAATAGAAATCTTAGTCAGATATGTAAGTGCAAGGGTAAGAACTGTTAGGGCTAGAAAAGCTGAAATGACATACTCATGTTGAGCAAATGCACTCTGTGTCAGCATTAATAAGATAGCTGAAATAAGGCCAACGGCAATGATTTTGAGCAAGAGCGCGACTTTGCCTCTTATCAAATATGTCATTGTTATTCGTCCTAACTCAGTTGGGGTGAAAGAGTGATGCGGGCGAGAATCTCGCCCGCATCACTTGATTTCATTTATTAATTTGAGTAAATCAAATTAATTAGAGATCAGCCTTACCGGCTTCGACGTTTGCACGCCAGATTGAAGCTAGCTTTGATGCTTCTTTAACTGCATCTTTGCCATCGATAAGTACTGCTGTCCAGTAAGCAGGTGCTGAATCCCAGTAGTTAGCGCCACCCTTGTTGTTGTTAAGGAATGCGCCGATCTGTGGAATACCTGCAAGGCTTGCTGCAGAACCGAATCCGCGTTGAGCTGCTGAAACAGTTGAATCAGACTGAGCACCCTTTTCTGCTGGTGGGCGCTTCTCTAGAGCCTGGTAGCGAACCTGTCCATCAGTTGATGCAAAGAAGTTAGTTAGAAGTGACTTAGCGCCTGCTTCTGTTCCATGCTTTGCAGCAAATGTAGTTAGAAGTGCACCACTAACGCTTCCGAACATGTGTCCGTACTTTCCGCTAGTTACACCTGGAACTGGCATGAGATTCATTGTGAATCCCTTTGCTACGTAATCTGCCCACTCCCAGTTACCAATAACTGCGAATGGAACTGTTCCTGCAAGGAAGTTGTCCTTGCAACCAGTATCTGTTGCTGGGAAGAAGCCATTGCTCTTCTTGCCATCCATCAAATACTTACGAACATTTGAACCAAATGTTGTTGCGCTGAATGTACGTCCGTAAACGATTCCACCGCGTGAGTTGAACTGGTATGCATCTGCGCCGAGTGCTGAGAATACTGAGTGAGCTCCCCATGACATTCCGCCGCCTGCAATACAAAGTCCAGCCTTTAGACCCTTAGATGCCTTAAGTGACTTGTAAGTAGAAACCATCTCACCAAAAGTTGCTGGTGCTGATGAAACTAACTTGGTGTTGTAGATCATTGCAACGTTGTTGATATCTACTGGCACGCCATAAAGCTTGCCCTTGTAAGTTAGGTCTAGGAACTGTGTTGGATTGAATCGTGCCTTGACTGCAGCAGTTAGAACGATTGGTGCTAACTTTCCGCTCTTTGCTCCAGTTGGAACCCAGTCATTTCCGCCAACAACGATATCTGGACCTGATGCATCAGTTGCTTTATCAAAAGCATCCTTTAGCGCATCAAAGCTTGAGAAAGTTACGACCTTTACTGTGTAACCAGAAACCCAGTCACCCTTTGCCGCAATTACCTTAGTGAGATTTGGCCCGCGTGATTCATCTGCCCAGACAACGATCTCTGTGACAGCACTTGCTGATGGTGCTACAAGTGTTGAAAACGCAAGCGCAGCTGCTGCAAGAACGCCAGCAAATCCGAAACGCTTTGTATTCATTTATATCCTCCATGGATGGAATTTACGCATACGAGGGCATGCGCTATTAGGTGCTATTCCACACGTGAAAGGCGGGGTAATCAAATTAGCAGGGCCAAATTACCTCTCAAAAGGCCCTGTTTTACCCGATTGTTATAAAGCAAACCAGTTGCAGAAGGCGTTGCAGTTTTACTTGTGGAGCTGCTCGACAGAGCCATCCCAGCCTTCAACGGCTTCAGGTTTGCGAGGACCCTTACCGATGTAGCGAGCTGATGGGCGGATCAAACGTCCAGTGCGCTTTTGCTCCAAAATGTGTGCAGACCAACCCGCGGTACGGGCGGCGGTAAACATTGACGTAAATAGATGTGAAGGAACTTCTGCAAAGTCCAAAATAATCGCAGCCCAGAACTCAACATTTGTTTCTAAAACACGATCTGGTTGACGTTCGCGAAGCTCCTTGAGTGCTGCTTGCTCGAGTGCTTCTGCAACTGCATAACGTGGTGCATTTAATTCTTTTGCAGTGCGACGCAATGTACGTGCACGTGGATCTTCGGCGCGATACACGCGGTGACCAAATCCCATAAGGCGCTCTTTGCGATCTAGCAATCCCTTTACATAAGCAGTTGCATCGCCAGTTTTTTCAACTTCTTCAATCATGTGCAAGACACGCGAAGGTGCGCCACCGTGAAGTGGACCTGACATTGCACCGATTGCACCTGATAAGGCAGCTGCAACATCGGCACCAGTAGATGCAATAACGCGTGCTGTAAATGTTGATGCATTCATTCCATGCTCTGCAGCTGAAACAAAGTATGCATCGATTGCGCGAACATGTGCCGGATCTGGCTCTCCGCGCCAACGAATCATCATGCGCTCTACAACTGTATGCGCCTTATCAATTTCAGATTCTGGAACTGGTGGCAAAGTAACTCCACGAGCTGCTTGTGAAAGATAAGAAAGAACCATTACTGATGCGCGCGCAAGATTGCTCCGTGCTTCTGCATCATCAATATCTAAAAGTGGTTTGAATCCCCATGCTGGTGCCAACATTGAAATCGCAGCTTGCACATCTACGCGCACATCACCTGAGTGAACTGGCAGTGGAAATTTTTCAGCGTTTGGAAGTCCTGGATTAAATTGATCATCAACAAGAAGTCCCCATACGTTTCCAAATGAAACGCGACCAACTAGATCTTCGATATCGACTCCGCGGTAACGAAGAGCACTACCTTCTTTATCGGGCTCTGCAATTTCAGATTCAAAAGCGATTACACCTTCAAGACCTGGCTTGAAATCATCTGACACGTGGAGCTCCTTTTGCGCGAAGTTATCTTTCTGCGCCGCCAATTCTGCCCCTAAGCCGGGGGTGTTGGCGACCAAGGCTCCAAGAGGATGCACTCATGGGCAAAGTGAGGTTCGATACATCCATGGCTGAAATCGAGTTTTCACGTGAAGAGATCCAAGCAATGCGCCGTTCTTATGGAGAGGCCGGACTTTCGACATTAGATGCCGATCCCTTTGTGGCCTTTGCCGATTGGCTGCGCCAGGCACACCAAAACCCGGTGATTGTTGAAGCCAATGCGATGGTGCTTTCAACTCTGGGCGCCGATTTAGAGATTAGTACGCGAACGGTATTACTTAAAGATATTTCAGAAGGTGGATTTACTTTCTTTTCTAATTACTCATCACGCAAAGCACATGCGATTGAAAGTAATGAACAAGTAAGTTTGTTATTTCCTTGGTATGCAATGGAACGACAGATTGCAGTTAGTGGTCTTGCTGCAAAGGTTTCACAAAAAGAGTCAGAAGAATACTTTGCAACAAGACCTTGGGCTTCACAGATTGGTGCGTGGGCAAGTCACCAATCATTACCTCTTGCATCGCGTGAAGAGTTAGAGCAGCGATACGAAGGTGCAGCAAAGAAATGGCCCGAAGGAAGTACAGTCCCATGCCCTCCTCATTGGGGCGGATATCGCGTAACACCTTTATCAATTGAATTTTGGCAGGGTCGATATTCCAGATTGCATGATCGCCTGCGATATGAGCGGCATAACACCGAGGCCGATTGGGAGTTGAATAGGTACTACCCATAGGCTTGGCCTATGAGCGCTGAAATCATTATTCCTGAAGATTTAAAGCCTATAGATGGGCGATTTGGTTGCGGCCCATCAAAGATTCGCCCGGAAGCATTAGCTGCATTGAATGCAAGTGGAGCTTCGATTCTTGGAACATCGCACCGCCAAAAACCTGTTAAGAATGTTGTGAATCGTGTTCGTGAAGGTTTGCACTCACTTTTTAATCTCCCTGCTGGTTACGAAATCATTATTGGTAATGGTGGCTCAACTGCATTTTGGGATATTGCAACTCTTAACTTGATCGAAAACCGTTCACAGCACTTAGTATTCGGTGAGTTTTCATCAAAGTTTGCAAGTGCATCGAAAGAAGCTCCCTTTCTTGGTGAGCCAACTGTCATTAAATCTGAACCTGGCTCACATCCATTAGCAGTTGCTGAGGCTGGCATCGATGTTTATGCATTAACTCATAATGAAACTAGCACTGGCGTTTCAATGCCCATCATGCGCCCCGCTGCAACCGATGCAGCGTTGGTGCTTGTCGATGCAACAAGTGCAGCAGGTGGATTAATGGTTGATGCAAAAGAGTTTGATACTTATTACTTTGCACCCCAGAAATCTTTTGCATCCGATGGTGGATTATGGATTGCAATCATGAGCCCTGCCGCCATAGCACGCGTTGAAAAGATTAAAGCTAGCGGGCGCTGGATTCCAGCGTTTTTCGACCTTTCGATAGCAATCGAAAACTCGCGCCTTGATCAGACATATAACACTCCGGCCGTTGCAACCTTTATTTTACTAGCCGAACAAATCGAGTGGATGAATGCAAATGGTGGACTTTCATTTGCCGCTGGTCGAAGTGCAAAGTCATCAGAGATCTTGTACTCATGGGCCGAAAAGACAGGTTATACAACTCCATTTGTGACCGATACAGCAATGCGCTCAAAGGTAGTCGGAACAATTAACTTTGATGATGCAATCGATGCAACAAAGATTGCTGCGGCCCTTCGCGCAAATGGAATTGTAGACACCGAGCCTTACCGTAAATTGGGTAAGAACCAACTACGTATAGGCATGTTTCCGGCAGTTGAGCCAAGTGATGTCGAAGCACTGACTAAGTGCATCGATTACGTAGTGGCTGCGCTGTAAATAGTGCCGAAAACATTTCAGCGCGACCGCTTTTTCTGGGTTGTTGCACTACAGACTGCGATTGTTAACTTTTATCTTGGGGGCTTTGGCCCTGCACAATCACTTCTACGTGCAGATCAAGGCACTTCTTTAACTGTTGCGGGTTTACATGGTGCAGCACTTGGTATTGCATCAATAGCTGCTGGCTATGCCAATCCACATTTAGCGCATAAATTTGGCCGAGCTAAATCACAGTGGATTGGTTTAACAATCTTTGCACTTGGTTTACTCATGTTTATTATCTCGCCGCCAGTTATTTTGACATTACCTGCAACTCTGGTGGCAGGTTTTGGAGTATCGATTGTTATCAACACCATGCTTACATCAATGTCTCATCGCTATGGAAAAGCAGCCGAGGTGGCTATTCCCCAAGCCAATGGTGTTTCATCAGTGGGATTTATTATGGGTACCGGATTAATCGGTACCGTTGCAATAATTTATCCAAGCTTTTGGCGATTGGGATTACTGCTTGCACTTCCTGCCGTTGCAATTTTAATGTACGTCGGGCGCGAAAAAGAGAGAGAAAGCCACGTTCCAGATGAAGGCGGCCCGCAAAGCGGAAAGATGTCACCTAAGTTTTGGTTGGCATGGTTTGGTTTTGTTGCCTGTATCTCTTCTGAGTTTGCAACATCATTCTGGGCCTCTGCGCTTTTAAAAGATCGAATTGGATCAACGGCTGCAATTTCAACTGTTGCTGTTGTGGCATACGGTGTTGGACTTGCCATCGGACGTTGGTATGGAGGACACCTTCTATCCAAGATTAAGTTAGACAACCAACTCTTTATTCTCATTGGATTGCAGTTCGCAGGCTTTGTGACTTTCTGGTTCTCGCACTCAATGTTGTTGTCATTGCTTTCATTAGTCGTCGTTGGCATAGGGATATCGATGCAGTTCGCACTCTCAGCGATTCGCATGGTCGGCTTTAGCGACGGGCGTCCCGATTTAGCTGTTGGCCGTTCATCACTTGGTGCCGGAGTTGCAATTGCGGGAGCACCATTCTTGCTAGGTTTCTTAGGCGATAACTTTGGTATTTCACGCGCATACATAATGGTGCCGGTTTTGATTGCAATCGCATTTATACTTATAAAACTAACACCATCTCACAATGTAAAGGCATAAAAATGAGCTACAAAACCCGACGAATTGTTACTTTGGTAGTGCTTATCGGTTTAATTGTTATGGTTGCGATTAGCGGACTTTAATACCGCCTGAACAGAGATATCTGAAGGTACCGAAACTTTATCTTTGTACTTAATCCAAATTGCAATTGTTGCGATAAGTGAAATAGCACCGCATCCTGCAATTGTTTCTCGAACGCCAATCAATTCTGACATGACTCCAATAAGTGGAGAGCCGACTGGAGTTCCGCCCATAAAAATCAAAAGATAAATACCCATTACGCGTCCGCGAATGGCCTGGTCGCTATTGACTTGAACAATTGAGTTGGCAGTGATCATTGTTGTTAGTGCAGTGATCCCACAAAAGGGTAGAAAAATCGCATAGGCCGTGTAGTTTGGCATGAATGACAAGACCATGATCGTTATGGAGAATGCCCCCGAACCTAAGATAACAAATCGGGTTTTACGAAATCTTTCTAGTCGGGCCGATGCAATAGCGCCGGAAAAAGAGCCGATTGCAATAAAGGTTCCCAGTAATCCATAGGAGGCTGGACCTTTACCGAACTCCTGCGTTGCCATCAGGGCGTTAAAGATCTGAAAGTTCAAACCAAAAGTTCCCATAAAGAAAACAATCAACATCACAACATGGATATCTGGGCGAGCTAGTGCATAACGCAGACCCTCGCCAACATTAGTCATGGTTTTAGGTCGGTCTTGGTGAAAAAACTCTTTCTCGTTCATCATCATTAACGCTGCGATAGCAAAGAGGAATGAAAGTCCGTTGAGAATGAATGAGGGCCCAGTGCCAAATGCTGCAATTAATAGACCTGATAGCGCTGGGCCAACTAAACGCCCAGCGTTAAAGTTGGCAGAGTTTAGGCTTACCGCATTAGGTAAATCATCATGGCCAACGATTTCGGCGGCAAAGGCTTGGCGTACGGGCGCATCGATTGCCGATGAAATTCCTAGGACTGCAGCCAGAGCAAATACATGCCATAGCGCGATGTGATCTGTCATCACCAGTACACCTAATGCGATCGCCGAAAAAGCGCCCAATGCATTTGTTCCCATTAAGAGCTTGCGCTTATTAAAGCGATCGGCCAATGCTCCACCATGAAGTGAAAAAAAGAGAACCGGGCTAAATTGAATCGCAGTTACTATTCCTAGATATGTTCCGCTATGTGTGAGCTCAAGAACGAGCCAATCCTGTGCAACGCGTTGCGCCCAACTTCCAATATTTGAAATCGTATTGGCGGGAAAAAGTATTCGGTAATTA
>CAITQC010000089.1 GCA_903894425.1 uncultured Actinomycetes bacterium | reverse complement strand
GCATACACACTTGTTGATGACCAGGCTGTTCCAGACTGGGATAACGCAAAGGGTGGAGTAATTTTCGAACAGCAGCTTTCAAAGGCTGGCGGAAAGCTTGATGCAGTTGTTTCAGCTAACGAAGGTCTTGGACTTGCAGCTGTAGCAGTTCTTAAGAAGAACAAGCTAAACGGCAAGGTCTGTGTATCTGGACAAGATGCAACTGTTGATGGATTGCGCGCAATCCTTACAGGAGATCTTTCAAACACTGTTTACAAGGCAATCAAGGCTGAAGCAGAAGGTGCAGCAGCTCTTGCAATCGCATTGCTAAATGGAGAAGATGCAACAACAGCTACAGGTTCTGTAAACAACGGAACAACTGATGTCCCATCAGTTCTATTGGTACCAGTTGGAATCACAAAGGCAAACGTCAAGGATGTTATTGCTGATGGATTCGCAGCTCGCGATGCAGTTTGCGCTGACATCGAAGACCTCTGCACAGCTAACGGAATCTAATTTCCGACCAAGCTAGGCAATAGAAAGTACGGTTGCGGCTCGGGGTTTATGCCCCGAGCCGCAACTTCTTTAATATGATGTTTTAGTAACCTTTGCAAGAAGCAACTAAAGAAAAGTGGGCAGGCACATGAGTACACCAATTCTTTCACTTCGTGGCGTCAACAAATCTTTTGGACCGGTACATGTATTAAAAGATGTTAATTTCGATATCGCTGCCGGTAAAGTCACTGCCCTTGTTGGCGACAATGGTGCCGGTAAGAGCACGTTGATTAAATGTATTGCCGGTATTTACACACCAGAAACTGGTGACTTCCTATTCGAAGGCAATAAAGTAGATATTCACGGCCCACGCGATGCAACTGGTCTTGGCATTGAAATCGTGTATCAAGATCTAGCCCTGTGCGATAACTTAGATATTGTCCATAATATGTTTTTAGGACGCGAACAAAAGCGCGGCCCAGTTTTAAATGAAACTTCTATGGAAGCACTCGCCCGTAAAACTCTCGATGGCTTGAGTGTTCGTACTGTGAAATCAATTCGCCAAACAGTTTCTTCACTCTCTGGCGGTCAGCGCCAAACTGTGGCTATCGCTCGTGCGGTACTTTGGAACAGCAAGGTCGTAATTTTGGATGAGCCAACTGCAGCCCTTGGTGTTGCTCAAACCGAACAAGTTCTCAACTTAGTTCGCCGCCTTGCCGACAATGGTTTGGCTGTTGTTTTAATTAGTCACAACCTCAACGATGTCTTTGAAGTTGCCGACAATATCGCCGCCTTGTATTTAGGAAATATGGCGGCGCAAGTTGATAAGAATGAAGTAATACCTCGCCAAGTTATTGAACTTATTACTACTGGTAAATCTGCCGGCGTAGAAGCACCAGCTGCAAACAAAGGAGCAAAGTAATGAGCGCTGTTATTGAGCATGAAGATGCAACTATTAAAGGTGCAATGGGCGATTACTGGGCCCGCGTAAAGGCTGGCGATATTGGCTCACTTCCTGCAGTTCTTGGCCTAGTTGTTCTCTGCATCGTCTTTGGTTCAATGTCTAGTGTTTTTCTAACTCCCGGCAACTTTGCTAACTTACTTACCCAGGCTGCAGCGGTAATTGTTATCGCTATGGGCTTGGTTTTCGTGCTTTTATTGGGCGAAATCGATCTATCAGCTGGCTTTACTGCCGGTGTTACCGGAGCAGTTCTAGTCATCCTGATTACCAATCACGATGTGCCCTGGTATGCAGCGCTCTTAGTTTCAATACTTGTGGGCATGGCCCTTGGATTTGCTCTGGGAACTTTAGTTGCCCGACTTGGTATCCCATCCTTCGTTGTTACATTGGCAGCTTTCTTAGCTTTTCAAGGAATCCTCCTGCTTCTTGCTGGTGAAGGCGGAACAATCCGAGTAGAAGATAAAACTATTTTGGCCGTTGAGAATTCAAATCTTTCGCCTTTATTGAGTTGGGTTTTCTTTATAGCTGTTTCTGTTGTTTATGTGCTCATGGGACTAAGCAGCATCAATGCTCGTCGCAAAGCAGGACTAAAATCTGAACTTATAAAGCTTTGGGTTCTTAAGACCGCCGGACTTCTTGGCATAACTGGCATTGCAGTCTTTGCACTTAACTTAGAGCGAAGTAATAACCCTGATCTAGTAAGCCTTAAGGGAATTCCATATGTTGTTCCAGTAATTCTCTTACTACTAGTCGTTGGAACTTTTGTTCTTGGTAAAACTGCTTTTGGCCGACATATCTACGCTGTTGGTGGTAACGCTGAAGCTGCACGTCGTGCAGGTATCAACGTAAAAAGAGTACGCATCGCTGCATTCATGATCTGTTCTGGCCTTGCAGCAATTGCTGGAATGATCTTTGCTTCCCGTCAAAACTCTGTTTCCCCTACTACTGGTGGAAGCTCAACTCTTTTGTACGCGGTAGGTGCAGCAGTTATCGGTGGAACTTCACTCTTTGGCGGCAAAGGCAAGATGCGTGATGCAATTCTTGGTGGCCTTGTTGTTGCAGTTATCGATAACGGCATGGGTCTTTTGGGTTATGCAGCAGGTATCAAGTTCATTGTTACCGGACTTGTCTTGCTGATTTCAGCTGGCGTTGATGCGATTTCTCGCCGAGGCGCCGCTGTTAGTTAAAGCTTTTTAAGCCTTAACTCCCATTAAATGCTCCAGAGCAAGTTGATCAACTAGCTCGTAGCCATATCCACGTGTACCTGCAGCATCGACATCAAATGAGTCTTTAGCAAGGTCGCGCCATGTTTCGCCGGCACTGAGCGTTGATTCATTAAGGCCTGGAATATTTGAAGCCTTCATCGCTTCGATAACTCGTGGGTCTGCACGAAATGCCGCTGCACGTTCTTTAAGGGCTAAATAGGTGCGCATATTTGATGTTGCTGATTCCCAAACACCCTTGTCATCTTCGGTGCGAGCTGGCTTGTAATCAAAGTGTTTTGGACCGTCGTACTTATAACGTTCAAGTAAGTCAACGAGGAAAAACGCTGATTTTAAATCACCGTGGCCAAAGACTAAGTCTTGATCAAACTTTGGACCATGTTGCCCATTGAGATCGATGTGATACAACTTCTTCTGCCACAGAGCTTGTGCGATTCCATGAACAAAGTTAAGACCGGCCATTTGTTCGTGACCAACTTCTGGGTTAAGTCCGACCAACTCTGGGCGATCGAGTGTGTAGATAAATGCAAGAGCGTGTCCTACTGTCGGCAAGAAGATATCGCCACGTGGTTCATTTGGTTTTGGTTCAATCGCAAATTTGATGTCATAACCATTATCGGTAACAAATTCACCTAGAGTATTAAAAGCTTCACGGAAGCGATCGAGTGCAACATAGGCATCTTTGGCGCCATCTGATTCGGCGCCTTCACGGCCACCCCAGCAGACATAGGTCTTTGCGCCAAGTTCAACAGCTAATTCAATATTTTTCATGACCTTGCGGATTGCAAAGCGGCGAATATCTTTATCATTTGATGTAAATGCGCCATCTTTAAATACTGGATGTGAAAATAGATTTGTAGTGGCCATCGGCACTTTCATACCAGTTTCATCTAGCGCCTTCTTAAATCGATCAATATGCGTGCGACGCGCACTTTCATCGCTTCCAAAGGGAATCAAATCATCATCGTGAAAAGTGACTCCATAAGCTCCGCGGGCCGCTAACTCATTAACAGTACGCACTGGATCGAGTGCCCCACGAGTGGGATCTCCAAAGGGGTCACGTGCCTGCCAACCCACGGTCCACAGACCGAAAGTGAACTTATCTGCAGGAGTTGGTGTGAGTGACATGGGTAAAAGCCTTCCCTCTTGCGCTGGTTTTGTACATCGCTAACTTACCTCTAATCTTGTCCCCTATCCATATGAAGGCCGCAAGGTTTTTCATCTGGGTTTGCGGGAGTGGTGAAATGGCAGACACGCAGGTCTTAGGAACCTGTGTCTTCGGACGTGAGGGTTCAAGTCCCTTCTCCCGCACACTTATATATATTCAAAAGTTACAATGAGGCTATGGCCAAACAATCTGCAGCTCGAACAAAGATGCTGGCTTCACAAGCAAAGAAGGCCGCGGCGGAGCGCCGTGCTGAGAAAGAAAAGAATAAGTGCGCCGTAACTGCTGGCGAAGTAAATCTCGATAAATATGCTGAAGTTGATGGCGCCTGGCGTGAAATTGGATTAGCAGCACCAGCAAGACGAGCACTTATAGATGATGGTCTATTTACAGTGAGCGACTTACGTAAAACTTCACTCGCGGCATTAAAAGAACTTCATGGCATGGGGCCAAATGCAATCAGAGTATTAGTTACCGAAATGAAAAAAGCTGATCTATCTTTTAGAAAATAGACCAGCCTTAATCAAGGAATATTAAGCCGTTGCTGCTGCAGCAAAACCTAACTTTATGTCGTTCTTAAT
>CAITQC010000088.1 GCA_903894425.1 uncultured Actinomycetes bacterium | reverse complement strand
GCCAACAACAACGTAGGAAAGTACGACCATAATTGCAACCGTTAATGCCATCGCTTGGGCCGAAGAATAGTTACGTAACAAAATGACCGCCAACAATACGGTGGCAGTAAATTCGCAAAGTTTGCGAACCAACAGAATCACGTTGAGATATCGAGCTGGTTGCAAGCTGTATTTGCGCAGTAGCGCTCCCCCGCGCTTTCCCTCAAGCTCTTCAACTACGATACGAGAAATCGAAGTCAGCGCCGATTCGGAGGCTGCAAGAAAACCTGCAAATGCAAGAAGTGCGATGATGCTAATAATGGCTAATGGACTCATTGCCTTTGCTTCCACTTTTCTACGATTTGTTCTTGCAGGGCAAACATAATTTTTTCTTCTTCAGATTCAGCGTGATCGTAACCAATAATATGCAATAAACCATGTGTGGCCAAGATATAGATCTCATGTTCAGCAGAATGGCCAGCTGTAAGTGCTTGGGCGGTAGCAAATGTTGGGCTAATCATGATGTCACCTAGAGTTACTATTTCACCCTGAGTTTCGGGCATATCCATTGGAAAAGATAAAACATCGGTGCTTCCCGGTTCATCCATCCACTTAATATGAAGTTCGGTCATGTATTGATCATCGATAAAGCCAACATTCAAATCGCACTCAGGGTTAAGTTTTAACTCATTCATTGCAAAAGTTAGCAATGAGGTTATATCGGCAGCGGGAACCAACTGCCCAGAAGTATTCGTGACTTCGATTGTCATCTATTTGCGAATCGGGCGAAGGGCTTGTTTAGCTTCATCAAACTTGTCATAGGCCTTAACGATGTCACCAATTAGACGGTGGCGAACAACATCTTCAGCAGTGAGTTCGAGGAAGGCGATGTCATCGATATCTTTCAAGATATCGCGCACAATTCTTAACCCAGAGTGTTGTCCATTGGGTAGATCAATCTGCGTGATATCGCCAGTGATAACCATCTTTGAGCCAAAGCCCAAGCGTGTTAAGAACATCTTCATCTGTTCAGGTGTTGTATTTTGCGCCTCATCCAAGATAATAAAGGCATCATTTAAAGTACGCCCACGCATGTATGCAAGGGGCGCTACTTCAATAATTCCGCTCTGCATCATGCGAGGAATCATTTCGATATCTATCATGTCGTGCAGTGCATCAAATAGCGGACGTAGATAGGGATCGATTTTTTCATTGAGTGTTCCGGGCAAGAAACCAAGGTGTTCGCCAGCTTCAACGGCTGGGCGAGTCAAGATAATTCGATTAACTTTCTTGGCCTGCAGCGCCGATACCGCTTTGGCCATTGCAAGATATGTCTTTCCAGTTCCCGCAGGTCCGATTCCAAAAGTAATTGTGTTTTCTTCGATTGCGTCAACATAACGCTTTTGATTTGCCGTCTTGGGTCTAATGGTGCGACCACGATTACTAACGATATTGAGTGATAGAACATCGGCAGGGTGATCAACAGGCTTACTTTCAAGCATCGAAATCGAACGGGCTACTGCATCAACGGTTAATGTATTTCCAGAACGAATGACGACCATTAATTCGCCAAAAAGGTTTTCGAGTGCGATGCAATCAACATGAGGTCCGCGCAAAGTAATTTCATTTCCACGGACAGTGATATTTACTGAAGGAAAGGCCGCTTCAACTGCGCGAAGGTTGTCATCGTGGGCTCCGATCAAAGCAACCATGGGAATAGCCGTTGGGACCGTGATGAGTGTGCGTTCCATTAATGCCAAATCTATCTTTAACCTGGGGGCCAAGCCAGTCCACGCCCACCCAAAAGATGCAGGTGAGCGTGAAATACAGATTGACCTGCTTCAGCGCCGGTATTAAAGACGGTTCGATATCCAGTTAAACCATTTGTAGCGGCAATTTCGGCCGCTGCCAGAAAGATGTCTGCCGTTAACGTTGGCGATATCCTTGCTAATCCTGCAGCATTTTCGACATGCAAAGTTGGCACAATCAAAACATGGGTTGGTGCTTGTGGGTCTATGTCATTAAATGCAACAACATTTTCATTACGAAAAACTATCTGTGCAGGAATATCACCTGTGATGATTTTGCAAAACAAACAGTTGGAATCTAATGCCACGTAATTACCATACCTTGAGCAGCGCAGAAATAGCTGCCACTGCGGCAATACCCGCATGTGCCGAGCGCAATATTGGTCGCCCCATTAACGCTACCTTGGCGCCGGCTTCGACAAATTGATCGAGCTCTGTTGGAGTGATTCCACCCTCTGGGCCGATGATTACTAATAAATGTGCAACGTTATGAGATGAGATTGCGTCACTGAGCTTTACTGTGGAACTCTCATGAAAAACGACAGCTAAATCGCTGAGCTTGATAGCTTCACAGATTTGTTCGGTTGTTGCGATACCTGTTACTTCAGGAATACGTAATCGGCGAGACTGCTTGCTAGCTTCGCGGGCGGTAATGGAAAACTTATCTGAAGCCTTACCTATGCTGCGTGAAGCTTGCCATGGCACGATACGGTCTACACCGGCCTCAGTTAAAAGCTCGATCGCCTCTTTGGCGCGATCACTCTTGGGTAAGGCTTGGACAACGGTAATTGTTGTCGGTAACGCCTCTTGAAAACCAGATGCAACTATCTCAACTTCAATTGATTTCTTTTTAACGGCAAAAGCTTTTACTTGACTCCAAGAACCCAGACCATCGCTAAGCATGAAGATGTCTCCTGCTTTCATACGCAGTACACGCACAGCATGGTTGGCATCTTCACTATCAAACTCATAAATCTGCCCAATCTGTGTCGGCAGATCTTCTACGAAAAATAGAGTCAACATTATTTGGTAAACGCACCTTTGATTTTTGCGAAGATTCCACCATCAGGGTTTTTAACGTGGGCATCGCCAGATTTTTCACCACGAAGATCGGCAAATTTCTTCAAGAGCTCTTCTTCTTCACGGCTTAATTTTGTCGGTGTTTGAACTTCAATATGAACAACTAGATCGCCACGACCACCCTGGCGCAAGCGCGTCATTCCTTTGCCCTTAATGGCAATTGGTGTTCCGCTCTGTGTGCCTGCTTTAACATGAACTTCAACTGGTCCATCCAGAGATTCAACGGTAACCGTTGTACCCACTGCTGCTGCAGCCATCGATACGGCAAGTGACATATGCAAGGTGTCCCCCTCGCGAATCAAATAATCATGATCTATCTCAACGATTTCAACGTAGAGATCGCCAGCTGGACCGCCGCCATGTCCCACTTCGCCGCGACCTGATAACTGAATGCGGTTGCCTGTTTCAACACCGGCAGGGATTTTGACTTGAATATTTTGACGAGATCGAACGCGGCCTTCACCGGCGCATTCGCGGCAAGGGTTTTGAATAATGCTTCCATAACCACCGCATGCATTGCATGGCCTAGAAGTCATTACCTGACCTATAACTGAACGAACTACTTGCTGAGTTTCACCGCGACCTTTACACACTGCGCATGTTGTTGGTTGCGCTCCATCGGTGCAACCACTGCCAGTGCACTTAGGGCAAAGAACTGCGCTTTCAACAGTGATTTCGCGTTCGGTGCCAAAACATGCTTCATTCAAATCTACTTGAATTCGGATTAGTGAATCCTGGCCAGCGCGCATACGCGGACGCGGCCCTCGTGATCCTCCGCCACCAAAGAATGCATCCATGATGTCGCTAAATCCACCGCCGAAACCGCCACCGCCAAATGTGTTTCCGCCCATGTCATATGACTGACGCTTTTGTGAATCACTTAATACTTCATAAGCCGCAGTGATCTCTTTGAATTTATCTTGAACCGCAGGATCGGGATTTACATCTGGGTGCAGTTCTCGGGCTAGTTTGCGATATGCCTTTTTAATTTCATCGGCTGAAGAATCACGTGCGACACCCAAAGTTTGATAATGATCGCTCAACTTATGCACCTTCGTTAATAAATCGACCGACATATCGAGCAACAGCTGAAACTGCGGCAATCGAAGCTGCGTAATCCATACGAGTTGGCCCTAAGACGGCAACGGCTCCATGTTGGGTCGACTCCACACCGTAACCAACTGTGACCAATGATGTTGACTGCAAATTTGTTTCGTTCTGCTCAGCGCCTATTCGAACGTGTACCGTTGAACGCGCCTCATCAAGCAAACGCAAAATAACAACTTGTTCTTCAAGGGCTTCAAGAATAGGTGAAAGAGTAAGACCTAAATCTTCACCAGATCGAGCTAAGTTTGCTGTTCCAGAGATTGCCATCTTCTCCCGGCCTTCTCCAATTATTGGGAATGTAACAACAGCAACTTGTTTTGTAATATCTGCTAATAACTTGGCAGATCTTTTCAATAACTCTTCTAGATCATTAGAACCCTGAAGAAACGTTTCAATCGCTCTGCGCTCGGCTGCAGATAAGGTCTTAACTGTGGCTAACTTATCAACGAAGACTCGATATCCAAGATCAGTTGGAATACGGCCAGCACTTGTGTGCGGTTGAGTAATCAAGCCCTCTTCTTCAAGCACAGCCATTTCATTTCGGATTGTGGCAGGTGAAATTCCGAGTCCGTGGTGATCTGCGATTGACTTTGAGCCAACTGGTTCCTGCGTCGAGACGTACTCATCAACAATTGCGCGAAGGATTTCAAGACGGCGGGATGACATAGTGGGCCTAGGTTACTAGAAAGTTATTTCTCGCACGATTCGATCTGCAATTAAGCGGCCCACTGGAGTCAGTAAGACGCGGTCATCATGCAGTTCGATATAACCATTTTCACGATATGTGCCAAGAAGCTCTAATTGATGGGGTTCCAGCAGTGAAATCTGTAAACCATCTCGCATGCGAATGCCGAGCATGATCGCCTCTCGGGCTATCTCAGATGCTGTCAAAATCTCGCTCTCGTGAATCGGAGTTTGCCCAGCAAAAAGCTTCTCTTTGTATGCATTTGGATGTTTAACATTCCAAAATCGTTTTCCATCAAGATGTGAATGAGCGCCTGGCCCCAAACCCCACCAGTTTTTGTTTTCCCAGTAAGCAATATTGTGTCGGCACTCATGGCCTGGCTTTGCCCAGTTAGAAAGCTCATACCAAGTTAATCCTCGTTGTTCGCACATTTGATCAACCATTAGATACATATCGGCCATCAAATCATCATCGGGCATTGTTAAATCTCCGCGTTTAATCTGTGCCGCTAACTTGGTGCCCGTTTCTACAATAAGTGCATATGCGCTTATATGGTCGATATCTAAATCTAATGCGGCAGTGACTGTTTCCTGCCAATCTTCTAATGATTCCCCTGGCGTTCCATAAATTAAATCAACGCTAATACTCTTAAAGCCAGCAGCACGGGCCATATCAACGGCGCGCTTTACGTTATCTGGATTATGTGTGCGATCAAGGACAGCTAAGACATGTGGCTTAGCTGATTGCATTCCAAATGAGATGCGGTTAAAACCTACTTCTAGATATCGCTTAAGTTTTTCTGCCGTTACTGAATCTGGGTTAGCTTCAAGGGTAATTTCGCAATCGGCAGTTAATCCATTGCGCACTTTAATTGCAGCGATTACTCGACCTAAATCATCGGCGGGCAATAGTGATGGAGTTCCTCCCCCGAAAAATATAGTTGGAACTTCATCGAGTGGCGCTGCATCGAGCTCTCTTAGAACCGCATCGATGTAGTCATTGCTTACAATCTCTAGCGTTGCACCATCTTGTAGCTCAGATGGCGTATATGTGTTGAAGTCGCAGTAGCCGCAGCGCTTAATGCAGTACGGGATATGAACATAGAAAGAGAGTGTCATTGCCCGGCTTTGCGTGCGGCCTTTACCTTTTCGATATCGGCATCGGTTGCAAGGGCTGCCACGAAAGCTTCCTGCGGAACTTCAACGCGGCCCACCATCTTCATGCGCTTCTTACCCTCTTTTTGTTTTTCAAGAAGTTTACGTTTACGCGAGATATCTCCGCCGTAACACTTTGCCAAAACATCTTTACGGATCGCGCGAATACTTTCGCGGGCAATAATGCGAGAACCAACTGCGGCTTGAATAGGAACTTCGAACTGCTGACGCGGGATTAATTCGCGAAGCTTGCCGGTCATCATTACGCCATAGGCATAAGCCTTATCGCGGTGAACAATTGCACTAAATGCATCAACGGCTTCGCCCTGCAACAAGATGTCTACCTTTACCAAGTTGCCTTCGGCATCGCCCTTTTCTTCATAATCAAGTGATGCATAACCTTTAGTACGTGATTTAAGTTGATCAAAGAAATCAAAAACGATTTCAGCAAGTGGCAAGTCATAGCGAATCTCAACGCGATCTTCAGAGATGTAATCCATGCCCAGCAGGATTCCACGGCGCTCTTGGCAGAGCTCCATAATTGTTCCAATAAATTCCGATGGAGCAAGAATCGTAGATTTCACGATTGGTTCAAAGACAGTTTGAACTTTGCCATCAGGAAATTCTGATGGATTAGTAACACGAATCTGCTTGCCATCATCCATGACTACGTTATAAACAACGTTCGGAGCAGTAGAGATTAAATTGAGTTTATGTTCGCGTTCAAGGCGTTCGCGCACGATTTCCATGTGCAGTAGACCTAAGAAGCCGCAACGAAAACCAAAACCAAGGGCCGCTGAGCTTTCTGGTTCGTACACAAGGGCTGCATCGTTGAGTTGTAACTTATCAAGGGCCTCGCGAAGCACAGGAAAATCGGCGCCATCTAATGGAAATAGACCAGAGAAAACCATTGGCTTTGGATCTTTATATCCAGCAAGTGCGGTCTTAGTTGGGTTGTTATACGTTGTAATCGTGTCGCCCACACGTGATTGGCGGACATCTTTTACACCAGTAATTAAATACCCTACTTCGCCAACGCCTAATCCCTTAGAGGCAACGGGTTCAGGTGAAATTACGCCTACTTCTAACGCTTCATGGCGAACACCAGTTGAAAACATTTGGATCTGTTCGCGAGGAGACAAGTGACCATCGATTACACGAACATAAGTAACTACACCACGATATGCATCGTAGACAGAGTCAAAAATCAATGCGCGAGCTGGTGCATCGGCATCACCTTTAGGCGCAGGAATCTGAGCAATAATCTGATCAAGCAGTTCGGCAACACCATCACCGGTCTTGCCTGAAACCCGTAAACAATCTTCTGGTTGGCAACCGATTAACTTTGCAAGTTCGGCAGCGAATTTTTCGGGTTGAGCATTAGGTAGATCGATTTTATTGAGCACAGGGATAATCGTTAGATTGTTTTCCATCGCTAAATACAAGTTAGCCAAAGTCTGCGCTTCGATTCCTTGTGCACAATCCACTAACAAGACCGCGCCTTCGCAAGCTGCAAGTGATCGAGAAACTTCGTAAGTAAAGTCCACGTGACCAGGTGTATCGATCATGTTCATGATGTATTCCTGACCATCGATTCCACTGCGCCACGGCAGACGAACGGCCTGAGATTTAATAGTGATTCCGCGTTCGCGTTCGATATCCATGCGATCTAAATATTGCGCACGCATATTGCGGGGATCAACTACCTCGGTGATTCCCAACATGCGATCGGCAAGAGTTGATTTACCGTGGTCGATATGGGCAATGATGCAGAAATTACGTATCTGCGCCGGATTAGTTGATGCTGGTTGCGGCGCCTTAGCAAGTGAAATTGCAGGCATGAACCTAGCCTCGCTTTAAGATCGAAGAAGAATTAACGTGCGCCGGCTTTGGCAGCT
>CAITQC010000087.1 GCA_903894425.1 uncultured Actinomycetes bacterium | reverse complement strand
TTGTGGTAATTATAAAGTACACGAATAATTAAGCACCAATCCTTGGGGTGAATGGAGGGGTTACCTCTGTGTAGAACGGTTATTATTTAGTCAGAGTTTAAATAACAAAGTTCTCGAGTTTCTCACAAACTTCTTGCAATCATCTCTTTATTTCGCACAAGTATTTTTTAGACTTGTCATGACCTGTCTAAATATATTGTGCATTGCAGGAAAATATTTTTAAGGCACTACAGCATTTTTGCTTTTTGCAGCTTGGGGCAAACCCAAATAAATCCTTCAGAGGTTAGTAAGTTTATTATCGGGCGTGGATCGTTCAAGATAAATCTGTGCCGCTTCTTCACGACCATGACAGCCAAGCTTTGCAAATATCTTTATTGTCTCTTGCCGAATAGTTGATTCGGAGTATCCCAGTAGTTCACTTATTCCTAGATTGGTGCGATCTTCACTGAGCATACGAAGAATGAGTTTCTGGCGTTCGGTCAGCTCGCCCGCATGCGAGTCAGAGGAGGACAAAGTCAGTTTGCTTGACTTGTTTCGCTCAGGATGCGGCGTATCCAATGTGCGATAAACGTGGAGTGAGAATAGATTTCCAATTGCACGCATGAAAGCATCGGTTTCGGCATCTGGCTCTATGACTGGGGAACAAAAGATTCCAAGGACGGCAATCGGGGTTCCACATTTTTCGATAGGGAAGCAGATAAAAGTTCTTTCTGGCTCTATAAATCGAATCTCCTGCAAAGTGGGATATTCATCTGGCCAATTTGGTAGCGTGTTGATCCACACAACTTTTCGCGACTTAATACAGTCGGTGATTGGGTTTCGCTCGCGTAAGTCATATGAGTTTGGGTATTTTTCTCGTAGGAAAGGGCTGGCTCCATAGCGGGCGATACTTTCGACGCGATTTTCCTTCGTGAGCTCAAAGAGAAATGCCGATGTTGCATCAAGAGGGGTTAGCACACGCAAAACCATGTGGCCAAGAATCTCTTCCAGTGTGTGATCTTTAAGTGATAAGAACTCAACAAACTCTGATACATATGGCAAAAACACGGGAAATCCATTCATTTTCCTAGGTTGTGGGCGCCTTTGGGGCATCCATCGCAATCAGTTTCACCTGATGCGCTCAGCCTAGCCCTGGCCAGAAAATTCCATGAGGAAAACAAAAGGGTTAACACTCCAATACCGTCCAAACCGAGCCTGGAAGTTAATGAATTACTTCACATTACTTAATCAAAGTGTTAGCACTCTGCGCAACTGCTGCCGGTGCTATCACCCTTTGTTGTAATCCTGACAGGCCCATGACCGAACATTGTCCGAAACTTTCCTCACATTTAAATCACAATTTCCTCGAAGTCATTAGTCAGCAATTGGCTGATGTTTAGTCCGGAGTCGAAGTCATGTTACATATTAATTTTAATAATTTATTTAGTGGAAATTTTATTAAGAAAACATTACGTGCTTTATCCGTAGTGTTTATCGCGATGTTGATTGGTGCTATCGGCGCATCACAAGCGCAAGCGGCGCCTGATCAATATTCTATTACTACTTTTACCGTTGCGGGTCAAGTGGGACCTTCAACAATAGATGTAGTTAATGAAACTGTTGCGATAACAGTTCCTGCCGGAACAGATCTTACTGATCGGATTACAACTTTTACAGTAGGTGGCTTCGGTCTTGCGACAACTAATGATGTAGGCGGATTTGGCGGTTATTTAATTTCAACTACTAGTGCAGTGAATTTCACGCATCCTGTTGACCTTTACGCAGTTAGTACTGACGAACAATCGGCCCGTATTTGGCGGATCACTGCATCAGCCGTGATTGTTACGTAATAAGTAGTTCCACCGGTAAGACCAGTGATGTCTGTTCCACTCACGTAATTGCTAATGTCTGAACCCACCTGGGTAGTAAGGCCAGCATCGCTGTAAACCTTTGCCGTATAGGTTTGTCCTACGGCAGCATTTGAAGAAGCTGTAAACGTTGCTTTAATTGAACCAGCAACGGAGCCACCACTTGCAACAATGTTTGTTGGTGAGGTGAGGTTTACGTCTGCGAAAGAAACATTTAACGGCCAGAGGCTATAGTCATTGTCCGGACAATGTCCACGCAGACACGGACCCAAGTTGGGGTAAAAAGGGTGATTTGTAATCGTTTGAGCCTGAGATTCTGAGCAAGAAGGGGCAATTACTCACGTAAAGTTGGTGCGTGAGTGATTCCTTTGAAAAGTTAACAACCACTTTTCAGCGCTATCTAGAAGTTGAGCGGAATCTTTCGGTACACACAATCCGTGCATATCTGGGGGATCTAACTTCGCTCTTGGAACATCTTGAAAGCCTCGGACTCGCTTCAATCGCCGATCTTGAGTTGGTACATCTGCGATCGTGGCTGGCAAATCAGGCGGTGAAGGGTGCTTCTCGCACAACAATTTCACGTCGAGCTGTGTCTATCCGATTATTTACAAAATGGGCGTTGAAAAATAAATATATCTCTACCGATGTCGGCGCATCCCTTGCAACACCTAAGGGTCATCGCACCCTGCCTGAAGTTCTTGGAATCGAGGATGCAAAGATTGCCATGGATTCAATGGCAATGCGTGCCGCCGAAGAAGAAAGCCCCATGTCATTGCGTGATGTTGCAATGGTAGAAATGCTGTACGCATCTGGTGCGCGCGTTGCCGAACTTTGCGGCTTAAACCTTGGCGATATTGATTACAACCGTCAGACAATTCAAGTTTTAGGTAAAGGAAATAAAGAGCGCGTGATTCCCTTAGGAATCCCTGCGATGCGTGCATTAAGAAAATGGCTTGATGAAGGTCGCCAGCTACTCGTAAATGAAAAATCAGAGAAAGCGGTTTTTCTTGGATCGCGAGGCAAAAGAATTGATCAGCGCGCTGTGCGCACCGTTGTATATGAAGCTCTTTCGGCCATTGAAGGAATCGATCGAATGGGTCCGCATGCGTTGCGTCATTCGGCGGCTACACATTTACTTGAAGGTGGCGCAGATTTGCGCACAGTGCAAGAAATCCTTGGTCATGCTTCGTTAGCCACAACTCAGATTTATACACACGTATCAACAGAGCGCTTACAAAAAGCATTTAAACAGGCGCATCCACGGGCATGAAAAAATCTTTGGTGGTTATACCCACATATAACGAGCTCGAAAGTATTGGCTCATTATTGGAAGAGTTATCACAGTTAGAAGTTGATGTATTGATCATCGATGACGGTTCCCCCGATGGAACTGCAAAGAAGTGCAGAACTCATGGGGTCGAAGTAGTCGAACGTGCCGGAAAGCAAGGTTTGGGCAGTGCCTACCGTGTTGGCTTTCAGATCGCACTTGATCGTGGTTATGAAAACATCATCGAAATGGATGCCGATGGCTCGCACCGAGTAAGTGATTTAGTAAAGATGATGGAAAAAATCGGTACAGCAGATTTACTCATTGGATCTCGTTGGGTGGCCAAGGGCAAAATTGCCAACTGGAGCAAATTCCGTGAACTCCTTTCAAAAGCAGCTAATAGATATGCCAATCTGCTTTTATCCCTTGATGTTGCCGATACAACGGCTGGTTTTCGAATTTATTCCGGCGCTTTGCTGGCGAAAATGGATATTCAGAGCATTGCCAGCGAGGGATATTGCTTTCAAATAGAGATGACTCGGCGGGCACGTGCCAGGGGAGGATCGATCATTGAAATCCCCATAACCTTTATCGAGCGCGAACATGGGGTCAGCAAGATGAGCTTTGAAATCGCCGCCGAAGCGGTACTGCGCATCACCGCCTGGGGCTTTTTGCGCATATTTGGGCGGTAATTCGCACGCTCATGGCTCAGGTAAGATTGAGCCTGCACCAGTTGAAGCAATTCAAACGGTGACATCTCAGCACTGCCTAACCAATTGGTTGGTGAATCATCTCGGTCCGTTAAATCGGTAGATGACATTCAGTGCGACGGGCCCAACAAATTGTTTGGCCAAAACCGAGAGGTTTTTATTGTGCTGCGCACAAAAAAAGCCTAAGAAGGAGTATGCCGAAATGGCAGTAGTAACAATGCGAGAACTCCTCGACAGCGGCGTCCACTTCGGACACCAGACTCGTCGATGGAATCCAAAGATGAAGCGTTTTATTTTTACTGAGCGCAATGGCATCTACATCATCGATATCCAGCAATCTCTTGCACTTATCGATAACGCTTATGCATTCGTTCAAGACACAGTTGCTAAGGGCGGACATGTTTTGTTCGTTGGCACAAAAAAGCAAGCACAGGAACCAATCATCGAACAAGCAGCGCGCGTTGGTATGCCAACAGTGACTGAGCGTTGGTTAGGCGGAATGCTTACAAACTTCCC
>CAITQC010000086.1 GCA_903894425.1 uncultured Actinomycetes bacterium | reverse complement strand
TACCGATCCCAACCTTGAGGGTGAAGCAACGGCTACCTATCTATCGCGCATGATTAAGCCGCTTGAAATTAAAGTTTCTCGCCTTGCCAGCGGCCTGCCAGTTGGCGGAGATCTTGAATATGCCGATGAAGTTACGCTCGGGCGAGCATTTGAGGGCCGTCGCGACGTTTAATCTCGTTATGTGATACGCCCCTCGTCTCATTATTTAAGATAATCTGAAAAACGGTTCGCATCAATTAAATCTATGCGCCACCATTGAGCCATGGGACTCATTGTTCAGAAATATGGCGGTTCATCCGTTGCCGATGCCGCGGGAATGAAGCGTGTAGCTAATCGGATTGTGGCGGCAAAGCGCGATGGAAATCAGGTCGTAGTCGTTGTTTCAGCGATGGGCGATACAACCGATGAATTGATTGATTTAGCAAAACAGATCACGCCGATTCCTACCGGGCGCGAGCTCGATATGTTGCTAACTGCGGGTGAGCGAATTTCTATGGCCCTTCTTGCAATGGCTATTACAAATTTGGGTCATGAGGCCAGATCATTTACTGGAAGCCAAGCTGGTGTGATTACAACTTCTGCACATGGTCGCGCTCGCATCATCGATGTGACTCCCGGTCGTATTCAAGAAGCGCTAGCCGCAGGTGCAATTGCAATCGTTGCCGGCTTTCAGGGAATATCGCAAGATACAAAAGATGTAACAACTCTTGGGCGTGGTGGCAGTGATACAACTGCAGTTGCATTAGCCGCTGCACTCGAGGCCGATGTTTGTGAAATCTACACAGATGTAGATGGTGTCTTTAGCGCTGACCCACGTGTGGTTCCAACGGCACGTAAATTAAAAACAGTCACATACGAAGAGATGTTAGAACTCGCAGCAAGTGGAGCAAAAGTATTGCACTTGCGTTGTGTTGAGTATGCACGCCGTTATGACCTACCAATTCACGTACGTTCATCTTTTTCAACCAATGAAGGAACCTGGGTGGTTAAAGATCACCCTGAAGGAGGAGACATGGAACAAGCAATCATCGCGGGTATCGCGCACGATAAGAGCGAAGCAAAGATTACGATTGTCGGGGTGCCTGACCGAACTGGCGTAGCCGCACGTATCTTCCAAGCAATTGCCGATTCCGACATTAACATCGACATGATTGTGCAAAATGTTTCTGCCGCAGCAACTGGTTTAACAGATATTTCATTTACTTTGCCAAAAGCCGAAGGCGCTGATGCGACTGCAATTCTGCAGAAGCTTCAAGGCGAAGTTGGTTTTGCTTCAATTCAATATGATGATCAAATCGGCAAATTATCATTAGTCGGTGCTGGAATGCGTTCACATCCAGGAATCACGGCAACCTTTTTCGGTGCCATGTCAGAAGCTGGCATCAATATAGAAATGATTTCAACATCTGAAATTCGCATCTCAATTATCTGCCGTGAATCTGATTTAGAACGTGGAGCAAAGGCAGCACACGCTGCATTTGGCCTTGATGCTAATAGCGATGAAGCAGTTGTATATGGAGGTACTGGACGATGAGTAAGAAGAGCGCAAAGAAGCCATCTCTGGCAGTCGTTGGAGCAACTGGCGCCGTTGGCACGGTGATGCTGAGCATCTTGTCTGAACGCAAAGATGTGTGGGGCGAAATACGCTTAATCGCATCAGCACGAAGTGCTGGAAAGAAATTAATGTGTCGCGGCGAAGAATTAACCGTTGTTGCATTAACACCTGAAGCATTTGATGGCATCGATGTTGCGATGTTTGATGTTCCAGATGAGATTTCTGAAGTATGGGCACCTATTGCTGTAGAACATGGAGCAGTGGTCGTTGATAACTCTGGGGCATTTCGAATGGATCCAAAGGTTCCTTTGGTTGTTCCTGAAGTTAATCCAAAGGATGCTAAGAAGCGCCCCAAGGGGATTATCTCTAATCCAAACTGCACAACACTTTCAATGATTGTTGCAATGGGTGCACTCAATAAGAAATTTGATTTAAAAGAGTTGGTTGTTGCTTCTTACCAAGCAGCGTCAGGTGCTGGTCAGCCAGGTATAGATTCCCTGCGCGAGCAGATTTCACTTGTAGCTGGCACAAGCGCCGGTGAAGCAACTGGCGATGTTCGAAAGCTCGTTAAAGACTCTGGACCATTTCCCGCACCGCTTGCACTTAATGTCGTGCCATGGGCCGGTTCGCTAAAGGAAGACGGTTACACATCTGAAGAGCTAAAGGTTCGCAATGAATCACGCAAGATTCTTGGAATGCCTAAGCTAAAAGTTTCAACAACGTGCGTCCGAGTACCGGTGCTTACAACACACTCATTAGCTGTTCATGCAACATTTAAAAAGGAAGTTACCCGTAAAGCTGCTCAAAGGGTTCTAGAAAAAGCCGCTGGAGTCACTCTTCTCGATGATCCAGAAAACAAGAAGTTTCCTACCCCTAACGATGCAGTTGGAACAGATGCAACATGGGTTGGTCGCGTTCGCCAGTCATTGGACGATAAGAAATCTATTGATCTGTTCTTGTGCGGAGACAACCTTCGTAAGGGTGCAGCGTTAAACACTGCACAGATCGCCGAACTACTGGCAGTAGAGTTCACTGCATGAGTATTAAAGAGCAGCTGAAGAAGGATTTAACTGAAGCAATTCGTGGCCGCGATGAAATCACATCGGGCACAATTCGAATGGTTCTAACTGCAATCACCAATGAAGAGGTTGCCGGCAAAGAAGCACGCGTGCTCAGTGATGAAGAGGTAATAACGGTTCTTTCTCGCGAAGGCAAGAAACGCCGTGAAGCCGCTGAAGCATTTGAAAATGCTGGTCGTACAGATAAGGCGGCGCTCGAAAAAAGCGAAGGCGAAGTTATTGCACAGTATCTTCCAGCTCAGTTAAGCGAAGCAGATATTGCGGCAATTATCGCTGAAGCGATTGCCTCAACAGGGGCCGCAGGACCTGCCGATATGGGCAAAGTAATGGGCGCAGTTAAGCCAAAGATCGCAGGCAAGGCCGATGGCGGCGTTGTTTCTGCACTAGTGAAAGCGGCGTTAAATAAATGACGAAGAAATTTGAATACTCAACAGTTCCACTTCTCTCACATGCAACAAAGCAGATTTTAGATACATGGGGTTCTGATGGTTGGGAGCTCGTTCAAGTTGTGCCCGCTCCAGGGACTGGCGAACAGCTAGTTGCTTACATGAAAAGAGAGATCGCATGAACACGGTAGATGTCCGCGCAAAGTTAATAGAACTTGGCCTAGAACTTCCAGTTGCTGCAAAGCCAGTTGCTGCTTATGTTCCAGCGATCCGCACAGGAAATATAGTTTTCACAGCAGGTCAGCTTCCATTAGTAAATGGCGAAATGGCTGGCGTTGGAAAAGTAGATGGTGAAATCACGCCAGAGCGTGCAAAAGAGCTAGCGCAGATTTGTGCACTCAACGCATTAGCTGCAGTTGAAACCGTTGCAGATGTAAACAAGATTACAAAGATTGTTCGCGTAGTTGGATACGTCAATGGCGTTCCTGGCTATATCAATGCACCAGTAGTTGTTAATGGCGCTAGCGAACTATTTTTAGCGATTTGGGGCGATGGCGCAAAGCATGCACGTAGCGCAGTTGGAATTGCAGAGTTGCCGTTGAATTCACCAGTTGAAATCGAATTAACGGTAGAGATTACAGACTAAATACGCTCACTTACCGCGCTTTGATAGGCGTTCGAAATCTGTAATTAGTACTGCACGTCCATCAAGCTTTAACCAGTTACGTCCTGCAAAATCTGCAAGGGCTTTGTTAACTGTTTCGCGAGATGCGCCAACAAGTTGAGCAAGCTCTTCCTGTGTTAAATCGTGGTGTACGTACAAACCTTCATCGGTTTTCTTTCCGAAGCGCTCACCAAGATCAATAAGTGCTTTTGCAACACGACCTGGAACATCTGAAAAGACTAGATCGCCTACAGCTTCATTTGTTCGACGAAGGCGTTGTGCCAATCGAGCTAATAGTTGAAGTGAGACATCTGGATTTTCGCGAAGCCATGGAAGAAGTTTTTCCTGACCAAGGCTTAAAAGTTTTGCATCAGTAACCGCAGTCGCAGTTGATGTACGTGGGCCTGGATCAAAAAGGCTGAGTTCGCCAAACATTTCGCCAGGTCCAAGGATTGAAAGAAGGTTTTCGCGACCGTCACCGCTAGAAGTTCCGAGCTTGAGCTTTCCTTCTACGATTACATATAGGTGATCGCCTTCAGCGCCTTCAGCAAAAAGGATGCTGCCTTTTGAGATTTTGACTGTATCCATCTTCGCGCGCAGTGAAGCAGAAGCTGCCTCATCAAGGGCGGTGAATAGTGGGGCTCTATGTACTGCATCTAGATCTATGGTCACGGGTAGTACTTTAGCGCCATGCCCGTCGATAATGAAAGCCGCAAAGAGGCGCGGGCTATTTATCGAATTTTGACCAAGACTTACCCGCATATCCGCTGCGAATTAGATTTTAAGAATCCGCTTGAGTTAATTGTTGCGACTGTCCTTAGCGCTCAGTGCACAGATAAGAGAGTTAACACTGTCACTCCTGCACTCTTTAAGAGATACAAAACTGCTAAGGCATATGCAGAAGCCGATATTCACGATCTAGAGGAGCTGGTCTATCAAACTGGTTTCTATCGCGCAAAGGCCCGCCACATAAGGGGGATAGGGGACAAACTCTTAACTGAGTTTGGTGGGAAAATTCCGCAAACATTGGACGAGTTAATTACATTGCCTGGTGTCGGGCGCAAGACTGCAAATGTTGTTTTAGGGCATGCCTTTGATATTCCTGGTATTACTGTCGATACGCACTTTGGTCGCTTATCACGTCGCTTTGGTTGGACTAAAGAAACTGATCCAGTAAAAGTTGAACGAATAGTTGGCGAATTAATTCCGCAAAAAGAGTGGACAAATCTGTCGCAACGAATGATCTGGCATGGCCGCCGTATCTGTCATTCACGCAAACCTGCATGTGGTGCATGCCCAATTGCGAAGATGTGCCCTAGCGTTGGCATCGGTGAAATGGATAGTGCCAAGGCAATGTTGCTTGTTAAGACTGATAAGGATTTTCGATGAAGAGATTAATAATCGCAGTGGCGTTACTGCTTCTTGCCGGCTGCTCGTCACCTGCTGAAAAAATTTCCGGCCAACTAGTTTCGTGTTCAAGCATCACGAGCATTACAACTGCGAAATCTATTTATTTAGGTTGTCTTGATGGATCTAGTGGTGCGTCAATTGATGGCCTCAAAGGTCCAGCGATAATTAATGTCTGGGGTTCTTGGTGCGGCCCATGCAAAGAGGAGATGCCCATTTTTCGCTCTTTCTACAAAAAAGCGAAGGGAAATGTTGCTCTTATTGGCGTAGATGTCGAAGAGGCATCGATTGAAGATGGCCGCAGCTTTGTGAAAGACAATGGCATCACCTGGCCCAACCTCTTTGATGCCGACGGCAAATCACGGGCCTATTTCGGGATGGGTGTTCCAGTTACATGGTTTATTGCAGCCGATGGCACCGTGACTTATAAACATATTGGCTCGCTGAAAAATGAGATTGAGCTCATCACTTTGACCTCTAAATATCTAGGGGTAAAGCTTTAATCTTCAGATTTTGCGCCTTGTAATCCAGCTGAAATTAATTTCATGACATTTGGATCGGCCAACGTTGTGGCATCCCCAACAACACGATCCTCAGCCACATCTTTAAGAAGTCTGCGCATGATCTTGCCACTTCTGGTTTTAGGAAGTTCATTAACTATCAAGATCTGACGCGGCTTTGCAATCGCACCAATCTCTTTAGCTACGTGATTGCGTAGTTGTGTATTGAGTTCTTCCCCATTTGCATGTTCGATACCTCCACGCAAAATAACGAATGCAACGATTCCCTGACCTGTCATTGGATCTGCCGCACCAACAACTGCTGCTTCAGCAACAGCTTCATGAGAAACCAACGCTGATTCAACTTCAGTTGTTGAAATACGGTGGCCTGAAACATTCATGACATCATCAACGCGACCTAGCAACCAGACCGCTCCTTCATCATCTAACTTTGCTCCGTCGCCAGCAAAATAAATCCCTTCAAATCGCGACCAATATGTTTCCTTGTATCGCTCATCCTCACCCCAAATTCCGCGAAGCATTGATGGCCATGGTTGATCGAGAATTAAATATCCACCGTGTCCATCGCCAACTGGCACAGCGTTATCATCAACAACTTTCGCGCTAATACCTGGAATTGGACGCATTGCTGATCCTGGTTTTGTAGCGGTGATTCCAGGCAATGGTGAAATCATGATTGCACCAGTTTCAGTTTGCCACCATGTATCAACAATTGGACAGCGATTGCCGCCGATAATTTCTCGGTACCACATCCACGCTTCAGGGTTAATTGGTTCGCCAACTGAACCCAACAGACGAAGTGATTGCAGGTTATGAGCTAGAGGAAATTCATCGCCCCACTTCATCCAGGTGCGAATCAATGTTGGCGCTGTATACAAAATCGTTACGCCATACTTTTCAATGATTTCGAAGATACGTCCTTTATGTGGAGTATCTGGTGTGCCTTCGTACATAACCTGCGTGGCACCATTAATAAGTGGGCCATAAACGATGTATGAATGGCCAGTTACCCAGCCAACATCGGCTGTGCACCAATAAACATCAGTTTCAGGCTTAATATCAAAGACCATTTTGTGGGTGTACGCGACCTGAGTTAAATATCCGCCAGTTGTGTGGAAAATTCCTTTTGGCTTTGCCGTTGTGCCCGATGTATACAAAATAAATAATGGATGCTCGGAATCAAAACTTTCGGCAACATGTTCTTCTGATTGACGACCAACGATATCGTGCCACCAAATATCACGATCGGTCCAGGCAGTTTCCTGTTTTGTTCGTTGAACTACTAAAACTTTTTCAACATTGTGTTGACCTTTTAGCGCTTCATCCACCGCCGGCTTTAGTGCAAAAGCAGCACCTTTTCTAAATCCGCCATCGGCAGTGATTACCAACTTTGCATCAGCATCTTGAATTCGTGATAACAACGCATCGGCCGAAAATCCACCAAAGACAACTGAGTGTGGCGCTCCAATTCGAGCACACGCCAACATTGCAACTGCGGCTTCGGGAATCATTGGCATATAGATGGCAACACGATCTCCTGCTTTAACTCCTAATTCAATTAATGCATTTGCTGTTTTTTTGACCTCGGTAAGCAATTGAGCATAAGTAATTGTTTGCGTGTCGCCCGGTTCGCCTTCAAAATGAAATGCAACGCGTTCTCCTCGCCCTTCGGTGACATGGCGATCAAGAGCATTTACTGATGCATTCAACTTTCCACCGATAAACCATTTTGCGTAAGGAGGTTGCCAATCAAGAACAGAATCCCATTTTCTTTCCCATTGAAGATTGCTCGCTTGAAATTCCCAGAAAGCCAGACGATCCATATTCGCATGGGCATATTCATCAAACTGGGCATTTGCTTCAGCTGCGAATTCAGGGCTGGGCGAGAAATGTCGATCCTCGGTCAGTAAGTTCTCTAAAGACTCATGGGTTTGGCTCATAACGAGTGAGATTACCTCTCTGTGTCGGTTATCAACAGAGTTTTCTTAGGGGTGGTTCTCACACTTCTTCTCCATTGAGAATGCCCGGAATGAAAGGAGGTTACACATGGGATTTTCATCCGTCCTGTTGCTGATGTTTAAGTTCTTCGGCAACGCCACATTGGTCTCAGCCCTGTTCCGCTTTATCGGATCGATCTATAAGGCCTTCATGTAGGCAAATCTGGTGAAAAAGCCCCTGGCCCACCCGACCAGGGGCTTTTTCGCGCCTCCTTTGTGAGATTCGGGCCAAGGTGAGAGGATTGGCCGTAAGCCTCTAGACGGTTCAACGAAGCACTCGCTTTTAGAGATTTACACCAAGCCACTAGGAGTCAAAGTGCCAATTGCAACCCCTGAAATTTATGCCGATATGTTGAATCGCGCCAAGAAGGGCGCTTTTGCATATCCTGCAATCAATGTTTCATCTTCACAAACACTCATCGCTGCAATTCGTGGTTTTGCCGAAGCAGAGTCAGATGGAATCATCCAATTTTCTTGGGGCGGGGCTGAATACGCTTCAGGTTCAACCGTTAAGAACATGGTCGACGGCGCAGTTGCGCTCGCGGAGTTCGCACACGTTGTTGCAAAGAACTACAAAGTAAATATCGGAATTCATACAGATCACTGCCCAGCAGAAAAGCTCGATGGCTTCATGCGCCCACTACTTGCATTTGGTGCCGATCGCATTAAATCTGGCAAGGGCCCACTATTTAATTCACACATGTGGGATGGCTCAGCAGTTGATATGAAAGAAAACATGCGCGTCGCTAAAGAGATGCTAACGATGTCAGTTGCTGCAAAGACAATTCTTGAAATCGAAATCGGTGTAGTTGGTGGAGAAGAAGATGGCATCGAAGCAAAGCATGATGCCAAGCTGTACTCAACACCTGAAGATGCATTATTGACAATTGAAACTCTTGGAACAGATGCAAATGCGCGCTACTTAGTAGCTGCAACATTTGGAAATGTTCACGGAGTTTATAAGCCAGGTAATGTTGTGTTGCAGCCAAAGATTTTGGCAACACTTCAAGAAGCTGTATCTGCCAAGCTAGGTCTTCCTGCAGGAAGCAAGCCTATGGATTTGGTATTCCACGGTGGTTCTGGCTCACTTCTTTCAGAGATCCGCGAGTCACTTGATTACGGTGTAATTAAGATGAACGTTGATACAGATACTCAATATGCATTTACTCGCCCAGTTGTTGATCACGTACTGAAGAATTATGACGGCGTATTAAAGATTGATGGCGAAGTTGGAAACAAAAAGGCTTACGACCCACGTGCATGGGGTAAGGCCGCAGAAGCGGGCATGGCTGCTCGTGTTACACGTGCTTGCGAAGATCTTCGTTCAACTGGAACTTCATCCCTTAAGTAATCAACCTACGTAATCGGAGAGGCTTTACCTATGCCTGCACTAGTTTTGCTTGGAGCTCAATGGGGCGACGAAGGCAAAGGTAAAGCTACCGATTTACTCGGTGATCGTGTCGATTACGTTGTTCGCTATCAAGGCGGAAACAACGCAGGCCACACTGTTGTTATCGGTGATCAAAAGTACGCACTTCATTTATTACCATCTGGCATTCTTTCTCCAAATGTAATTCCAGTAATTGGCAATGGTGTTGTTATCGATCCAGGTGTATTGCTACAGGAAATCGCCGGTTTAACTGAACGCGGTATCGATTGCAGCAAATTACTCATATCAACAAATGCCCATTTGATTACCCCTTATCACCGCACCATTGACAAGGTTTCAGAGCGCTTCTTAGGCAAATCAAAGATCGGTACAACTGGTCGCGGAATCGGGCCAGCCTATGCAGACAAGATCAACCGTATTGGTATTCGTGTTCAAGATTTATTTGATCCATCAATTTTGCGGCAGAAGATTGAAAGCGCATTGCGCGATAAAAACCAAGTTCTTATAAAGGTCTTCAATCGCAAGAACATTGAAGTTGATGAAGTTCTCAATGAGTATTTGGAATATGCAGAAATTCTTCGTCCATATGTGGCCGACACAGTTTTAATTCTTAACGAGGCGTTAAAGGCTGGAAAGCGTGTGCTTCTTGAGGGTTCTCAGGGCACATTGCTTGATGTTGACCACGGCACATATCCATTCGTAACTTCAAGCAATCCAACGGCAGGCGGTGCTTGTACTGGTTCTGGTATTGGACCAACAAAAATCGATCGTGTAATTGGAATCATCAAGGCGTACACAACCCGTGTTGGTAGCGGACCATTTCCAACAGAACTCTTTGATGAAGATGGCGAAGCGCTACGACGTATCGGCGGAGAAGTTGGTGTTACTACTGGCCGCGCCCGCCGCTGCGGATGGTTCGATGCACCAATCGCCCGATATGCAGTTCGCGTTAATGGCCTCACCGATTTCTTCTTAACGAAGTTAGATGTATTAACTGGTTGGGAAAAGATTCCAGTATGCGTTGCATATGAAATCGACGGAAAACGCGTAGAAGAGCTTCCTTCATCTCAATCAGATTTTCACCATGCGAAACCTATTTATGAATATATGCCAGGGTGGAAAGAAGATATTTCAGGAGCCCGAAAGCTCAGCGATCTTCCACAAGCGGCTCAGGATTACATTGCATTTCTAGAGAAAATCTCGGGTGCCCCGATGAGTGCAATCGGAGTTGGCCCCGGGCGCGATGAAACAATTGTCGTAAAGGATTTCATCTAAGCAATGAAAATCCTCCTAGTCGGAAGCGGCGGTCGTGAACACGCCTTAGGACTAGGACTACAGGCAGATCCTGAATGTAGCGAGCTCCATGTTGCACCAGGTAATCCTGGAATTGCCAAGTTTGCAACCTGCCATCCTTTAATGGTCTCTGATAATCAAGCAATTATTGATCTAGCCCAACAACTCGACGTTGATTTAGTTGTTGTAGGCCCTGAAGTTCCTTTAGTAAACGGTGTCGCAGATCTG
>CAITQC010000085.1 GCA_903894425.1 uncultured Actinomycetes bacterium | reverse complement strand
TGGAAGTTTTGCGTACGCCTTAGCAAGTGGAGAAGCTCCGATTGATGCTATGAAATTTGGTGTCTCAATCGCATCGCTCAGTGTGACTCGAAAAGGTGCACAATCCTCTTATCCAGATCAAACAGAGATAGCGACGCTTTCGTAACCACGTAACACAAAGGTAGGTCGTCTAACCGGCTCCGCCGCCAATTGCATCGATGGATACTTTTCCCACAAGGCGGGTAATGAAACGCTCATCTCTAATCGTGCAAGTGGTGCACCTAAACAGAAGTGAATACCTGCACCAAAGCCAATATGTGGATTGGGATCACGTGTTAAATCCATGGTTTCAGGGGCTGAAAACACTGTTTCATCACGGTTTGCAGAGCCAATCAGCGCTGCGATCTTTTGACCCTCTTTGATCTGCACTCCCCCGAGCTCGGTATCTGCCGTGGCGGTGCGTTCAAAGAGATGTAGAGGTGCATCAAATCGCATGAACTCTTCTAGGGCGGTATTGGTAATTTCACGAGGGGTTTGGCGAAGTAGCTTTACTTGATCCGGTCTTTGCAGCGCAGCAACCATTCCATTTCCAAATGCATTAACACTTGCTTCATGGCCGGCATTAAGAAGTAATACACATGTAGCAACTAGCTCGTGCATATTGAGCTTTTCACCATTTTCTTCAACACTTGCTAAATCCGAGATCAAATCTTGCCCAGGAGTTTTCTTACGGCTTTCAGCAAGATCTCGAACATAATCAGCAAACTCTTTGGCGGCTAACTTTGCTTCAGTTTGATACTGCACTGAAGGATTAACCTCGTACATCTTTACAATCGCTTGTGACCATGGTCGAAGCAGATGTTCTTCAGATTCAGGAAAGCCCAGTAAGTCTGCAATGATCTTTACCGGCAACGGTTCGGCGTAATCAGCAATCAGATCAAAATTTTGACCAGCCTTAATTTTTTCTTCAATTGCATCAAGCAACTGCACCGTGATTCGCTCAACCGCCGGACGCATTCCTTCAATCTTCTGACGATTAAACGCCTTTGCAACTAAAGAGCGTAAGCGTGTGTGCTTAGGTGGCTCACTATCTAAAATAGAATCTGCATGTAGCCAATTGAAAATCTCCCATTCAAACTCTGGGGTTTTCTCCTTAAAGATTCTTCCTAATGATTTGTTGCGAAAAACATCATTGGCATCACTGTGACGAGCGGCCAGGAACATCTGCATACCTTCATGCCATACAGGTCCTGGAGCTTCGCGTAACCCTTTAAGCGCTGGATACGGATCTGCGACAAAGTGTGGGTCGTTAAAATCAATCATGAAGCAGATGAGACCTTGGCATATCCCGGTTTGATGATCGAATCGATGATCTTCAACCGCTCTGGATAAGGGATAAATGCGCTCTTCATTGCGTTAATAGTGACCCTTTGGAGCTCGGCAAAATCCCATCCGAAGGCCTTTACCGCCTCCTCCATCTCAAAGGACATTGATGTCTGACTCATAAGTCGGTTATCAGTGTTCAGTGTGACGCGGAAGCGAAGCTTTGCG
>CAITQC010000084.1 GCA_903894425.1 uncultured Actinomycetes bacterium | reverse complement strand
CTGCGGCAATAAGTGGAGCCAGGGCAAGAACGGCCACTAAAACCACGCGGATCAAGCTTTGAACGAAGGCAAAAGTACGGCCGCGAACATCATCGGCTACTTCCATACCAAGCATCGTGAACCCTGTTACCCAACAGATTCCGCTAAATGCACCTAAGGCGATAACAGTAAAGACCGCTAGGACAAGGTTTGGGATGGCAGCTAAGCCAACTAAGAAAAGCCCGGCGATAGTTAGGGATGCGCCAAATAAACGTCGGCGTGAAAACTGCGCAAAGACCTTAGGACCAAAGGCGATACCAAGAGCTAAACCAGAAAATACTGAACCAAAGAGCACACCATATGCAGCTTCACCGCCGCCAAGATCGCCAACAAATGTTCGGGCTAAGCCAATTACCGCGCCGGCAGCAACAAAAGCACCAACCATTCCGAAAACTAGACCACGGATAATTTTGGAGCCACTAACGGATTTCCAACCTTCAAGAAGAGATTTTAAAATTCCTGTATCGGCAGCGTGTTTTGCGGCGGCACCTTTAGGGATTTCGCGAAGGTTCCAAATGGTAAATGCCGCAAAAGCAAAACTTAAAGCATTTACATAGAGCGCGAAATCTACAGCGGTTGAGTTGATATTAAATGCGGCATTTAATGCAGTGGTGAAAAGTGAAAGAAATGTGAAGAGCAGAGCTGCAATTGGCGCTGTGCCATAGGCCGCTAGAAGCGAGACTTGATTTGCAGATTCCAGTTTTTCGCGAGGAACTAAATTAGGAACCGAGGCTTCTTTTGCTGGTGACCAGAAAAGAGTTACGCATTCAACCAAAATAGTTGCGGTGTAAAGCCAGAAATAGTTATGGAAAATTGGAATTGAAACATAAAGAGCAGTACGCACGATGTCGCAGAAGACCATTAGCTTGCGACGATCTAAGCGGTCAGCGATTACTCCGGCTAGTGGTCCAAGAAAAACAGCGGGCAACAGGCGGGATATGAAAACACCAGCGATTGCAAAGTTAGCTTTTGCATAATCTCCACCTGAAAGCTGTTGGGCCATTGCAGTTGTTGCAAGAAGACCTAACCAATCGCCAAGGGATGAAAAAACCATCGAGTTCCAGAGTTTGCGAAACGGGCGGATCGCTAAGACTCCACGGGTTTGATCCTGCGCAGGGGCGGCAGGGTTGGGGAGCGTCTTAGCCATTGGAAGAGTCTATCGGGGCATACAAACTGGGCCAGTAGCAACGGAAACAGCCATATTTTTACATTTAGCGGGTGTAGCACAATTAACTATTTGTGCTACCTTCGACCATGACCACATCCAAAAAAGTTAAGGTTCAAAGGGCTTCTGTGGGTGTGCGAGAACTACGTCAATCAGCATCGCAAATTTTGGATCAAGTCAAAGATGGTGCAGCGGTTGAAATAACTGAACATGGTGTTCCTGTTGCACGATTAGTTCCAATTACAAAATCTCTTTATGAGGAATACATAGAGTCTGGATTAATAGTTCCAGCAGAGAACCCAGATTGGCGCCCAACTTCAAAGCCAATCAAAGTTAAAGGCAACAAAACTTCAACACAGGTACTCATGGAGTTACGAGCAGAGGAACGGTATTGAGTTGGTATCTGGATAGTTCTGCAATTCTCAAAACTATATTCGATGAAAAAGAGAGATCGGCTCTTCTCGCTGTGCTTACTTCACAGTCAACCTCGTCAAGAATTTCACAACTTGAAGTTCGACGTGCTGTAGTCAGGTTAGCACCAACAAAACTTATGGAGGCAAATCAAGAGCTCAAGAAATTTAGCTTTTGCCCTCTCTCAAATTCAATACTTACAATTGCAGAGAGTTTTTCTACAAAAGTAACCCTTCGTGCTTTAGATGCAATCCATGTTGCATCCGTACTTTCATTAGAAGGGGCCGTTGAAGGTCTAATTACTTACGATAAGCAGATGATTAATAATGCCAAATTATTAGGGATTAAAGTTATTTCTCCCGGAATGAAGTAACTACTCTGCCTTCTTTTTAGCTTTGCCTGTGGCAGCTTTTTTCGCTGCTTTTTTTGCTCCTGCTTTTTTCACAACGTTCTTTGTAAGCGTTGGTGCAGTGTCACCTTTTTTAGGTTTAGCAGCAGCTTTCTTGCGTGACTTCTTGGGCGATGGGCCATTTTCGGCTTCCCATGCACGACGGCCTGCAAGTAGTTCTAGTCCGCGCTCTAAAGTCATGCCTTCAGCGGTATCACCACGGCGAAGCGTTGCATTAGTTTCGCCATCGGTGACATACATTCCAAAGCGGCCATCTTTAATAATCAAAGGCTTTTGCGTAGTTGGATCGATACCAAGCTCTTTTACCGGAGGCTTTGCAACGCCACGGCGGCGCTCTTTTGGCTTTGAATAAATCTCTAGAGCTTCATCTAAAGTCATTGTAAATAACTGTTCTTCAGATGTAAGTGTGCGGCTATCAACGCCGGCCTTTAAGTATGGTCCGTAACGTCCATTTTGAACGGTGATGTCGTCACCTGCTGAATTTGTACCTAAGGTGCGCGGCAGAGATAAAAGTTGGAGTGCATCTTCATATGTGACGGTATCTAAGGTCATCGTTGAAAGAAGTGATGCTGTCTTAGCTTTCGGCGCATCGGCTTTCTTCTTTTTCTTCTTTCCTGATGCAGTTAGTTCGGGTTCTATAACTGGCAAAACTTCGGTGATGTAGGGACCAAAGCGTCCAGATTTAGCGATGATCGGCAAGTTGGTTGCTGGATCAATTCCTAGCTCGCGCTCACCTGAAGGTGCTTCTAGTAGTTCAATTGCTTTAGCAAGCGTTAACTCATCTGGGGCAAGGGACTCTGGAATGTTTGCTAGCTTGCGCTCTTCTCCTGGCAGGTTCTGTTGCAGGTATGCCCCATAGCGACCAACACGGATTTCAATCTCAGGGGAGAGATTCATCGTGTTAGTTGCACGGGCATCAATAACGCCTAAATCAGCCGATAATTCATTGAGTCCTGGCTGTCCATCAACGCCATAGAAGAAATCACGTAGCCAATCACTGCGACT
>CAITQC010000083.1 GCA_903894425.1 uncultured Actinomycetes bacterium | reverse complement strand
GCCATATGCGGCCAAGTTATCTGGAGATACAGGGAATCCTGCAATTCCAAAGTTGACCTTTGATGTGCATTTGTCTGCAAGAGCCCAGTCATCACCTGTGCAATACATAGGTGCCATCCAGTTTGCATCCCACTTCATAGCAACGCGACCTGTCATAAAGTCATGGTCTGTTCCCCATTCACCGCCACGAGCAGCAACAAACTTTGTAAGTAGCTTTGAGCCCTTATCAAAGTTTCCGCCGCCAAATACCTTGGCGATGAAATCTTTCTGCCAGTTAAATGCTTTAGCCCATTTTGCATCAGATGCAAATGCAGCACTGCGATCTCCGCCGTACCACTTCGCACCGAACATTTGACCAAGCCACATTGAATCCATATCGAATCCGTAGTAGCCAGCCCAAGGAACAAAGCCAGCAGTCTTGATACTGCCATCTGCGTTAAAAGTTGTTAGCTTCTGTGAGTAAGCAAGAAGTTCAGCCGTTGTCTTAGGTGGTGCTGTGTAACCAGCCTTAGCTAGAACATCTTTATTCCAAAAGAATGCAAAGATCTCAGAGTAAAGAGGCAATGCACATCGATTGTTATTTGAGATCGATGATGCAACAGATGCAGCATTGAAAGTAGATTTCATATCGATGCCGTTCTTGCCAGCAATCAATGTATTGAGTTTTTGCCAAGCACCGGTTCCGCAGAACCAGCCAAGGTTTCCATTTCCATTTGAAACAGAGATATCAGGACCATTGCCCGCGTTAATTGCTGCAAGGGATTTAGCCATGTCGATATTTCCGACTGACTTAACTGTTAGACCTGGATTGGCAGCCTCAACTCGCTTAATAGCTGCATCCCACATTGCTAGATTTCCGCCTTGATAAGGCGACCAAACTGTCACTACACGTGGCGCAGCTTGCGCTGCTCCGGTTGCCGCGATCATGCTGGCCGCTACTAGAGCAGTTGCTGCCAATGATGCGAACAAGCGTTTCTTCATCATCTTTTCTCCTGTCACTTACTTGGGTAAGTCCACAAATAGCCCACGCCGTTGTGTTAGGAAACCTACCGCTTTGTGTTAGGTTACCTTACAGATTAATCCGAGCAGGTCAAGGGGCTAAGCGGGGGAATTATGAAAAAGCCTGTCGTGGCGTTTATAGCCGTTAGCACAATCGCCCTTTTCACCATTCTTATTACATTCGTCCATGGAGATAAAGCCAGCTTGTCGGGCACCCTCATTTATCACCGCTATACCGATTACCAATCCTGGGATGCAACGATGTGGAGTATCGATTTAGCTACGGGCAATCAGGTGCAGGTCAACAAAGAGTGGCGCACGATGGTTTCACCCATTAACGCCCACTTTTCTGCAGATGGACAGACCATCACATTTATGGGCTCATCTGCTGGCCTTGATGAAAACGAATGGGATGTCTTTACCGCTCATTGGAATGGCAAGCTCTGGGAAGAGCCCATCAATTTAACGGGACCAAATGGCGCTCGCGATGAGGATCCAAAGTTTTCACCCGATGGATCGATCATTATTTACAAAGAGGATGGCGTATTGGTCACCATGAAAATCAATGGTGCCAATAAAACTTATCTGACTCAAGGTGAACCAGAGTCTTCGATGCCCTATTTCGCAGCTAATGGTGAAGACATACTTTTTGAGCGCCAAGGCGATATTTATCTGTTGAAGCAAGGCAAAGAGATAAAGATGTACGCCGGCGATGGCCAATCTTCGTACTATCCCATTGGCCTAGATCAAGAATCTTTTCTCTATACGCGCGTTCAAAGCACTAGCCATGATGCGATTATGAAAGGCAACTACGACGGTTCGCCTTCAACTAGTTATTTCTTTAATTCACCTGATTGGGATACATCTGATTCATACCCGTATCAAGATGGTTCGCAATATATTTTTTATGTCACAGGTGATTACTTAATCCCGCACGGCGGATATAACTTAGCTTTAGGCGATCTTAAAACGCAGACCCGCTGGGATATTGATAAGTGGTTTACGGGCCGAATTGGTGGTGACATCAATACTGAGTTTGCCGAATTAGGACCAGCCTGGACGGCAGCTACTTTCAATTATTAGCAGGCGCCTCTAGTACCCTAGGTACATGCACATTCTGTCAGTCAATATCACTGGCGTCGTACACGAAGGCCAATGGACCGGCAGTGAAGGCAAAACAGGAATTGATAAACGGGCCGCAGTTGGACCAGTGCGTTTTGCCAATGAACAAGTAGTCGGCGATGTAATCGTTGATCGAAATCACCATGGCGGGTATGACCAGGCGGTGTATGCCTATGCACGGGAAGATGCCGATTGGTGGGAAAAGGAAATCGGTCAAGAGATTTCAAATGGGCGATTTGGTGAAAACTTAACAACCATTGGAATCGATGTTAATCAGGCTTTGATTGGAGAACGTTGGAGAATTGGCACAACAATTCTTGAAGTTTCCCAGCCTCGAATTCCATGTCGGGTCTTTGCAGGATTTTGGCAGCGACCTTCGCTGATTAAAGATTTTATGGCTGCAGGAAAGCCCGGCACTTACTTACGGATAATTCAAGAGGGGGAAATCTCTGCAGGTGATTCAATAGAGATTATTTCAATGCCAGATCATTTGATAACTATCGCCGATCTTTATGCGGCAAAAAATGGTGAGCGTTCTAAAATTGAAGAGATTGCAGAAGTAAATGAGTTATCAATTAAGTATCAAGAGTGGGCACAAAGCCTGCGTAATTAGCCTCTTTCCAAGGCTGCGCCTGCCCCGATAGTGTTCACCCCATGACATCTACACCGCGTATTTTGCATGCCGCAACGGGCTCGAATCTGACAGCCAAGGGCTGGGGACAAGAAGCTGCAATTCGTATGTTGCACAACAATTTAGATCCAGCCGTAGCCGAACATCCAGAAAACCTTGTTGTCTATGGCGGCACTGGAAAAGCTGCGCGTAACTGGCCATCTTTTGATGCAATTGTGAAGAGTCTTACCAATTTGAAAGATGACGAAACACTTTTAGTCCAATCAGGAAAACCTGTTGGAGTTTTTCAAACTCATGAATGGGCCCCGCGTGTATTAATCGCAAACTCAAACCTTGTGGGGGACTGGGCTAACTGGCCAGAGTTTCGTCGGTTAGAACAACTTGGTTTAACGATGTATGGCCAGATGACCGCGGGTTCTTGGATTTATATCGGCACACAGGGAATTTTGCAGGGAACCTATGAAACTTTTGCTGCCGTTGCGCAAAAACGCTTCAACGGAACGCTTCAAGGGACCTTAACGCTAACTGGTGGATGTGGCGGAATGGGTGGGGCACAACCACTTGCCGTAACTATGAATGGTGGCGTCTGCCTAATAATCGATATCGATAAGTCTCGTTTAGAAAAGCGAATTGAGACCCGCTACTTAGATGAGATCGCAGACAACGTTGATGAAGCAATCGAGCGAGTTCTAAAGGCTAAGAATGCACGTGTGCCATTATCTGTTGGCTTAGTTGGTAACGCTGCCGAACTATTTCCTCTGCTTCTATCTATGGATGTTCCAATCGATATTGTCACTGATCAAACTTCGGCCCATGATCCATTCTCTTATGTCCCGGTCGGCGTAGATGTTCATGATGCAGCACGTATGGCAAAAGATGATCCTGAAGATTTCACTAAGCGTTCTAAGGCATCGATGGCAAAGCATGTTGAAGCGATGGTTGGCTTTATGGATAAAGGCGCCGAGGTCTTTGACTACGGTAATTCAATCCGTGATGAAGCCCGCCAAGGTGGTTATTCACGGGCCTTTGCATTTCCAGGCTTTGTTCCTGCCTATATCCGCCCCCTCTTTTGTGAAGGAAAAGGCCCATTTCGTTGGGTAGCTTTATCTGGAGATCCTAAAGATATCTATCGCACCGATAAAGCTGTGCTTGATCTATTTCCAGACAACGAAGGCCTGCATCGCTGGATAACAATGGCACAGGAAAAAGTTGCTTTCCAAGGACTGCCTGCACGTATCTGCTGGCTAGGTTATGGCGAACGCGATAAAGCGGGCCTTGCATTTAATGATTTAGTTGCACGTGGTGAAGTATCTGCACCGATAGTTATTGGTCGCGATCACTTAGATTGCGGCTCTGTTGCATCTCCTTACCGTGAGACCGAATCGATGCTTGATGGTTCAGATGCGATTGCCGATTGGCCATTGCTTAATGCAATGATCAATATCTCTTCCGGTGCTTCTTGGGTCTCAATTCACCATGGTGGCGGAGTAGGTATGGGCCGTTCGATGCATGCCGGACAAGTATCTGTTGCAGATGGCACAAAGTTAGCGGCACAAAAACTTGAACGCGTTTTAACAAATGATCCTGGCATGGGAGTCATACGTCATGCCGATGCTGGTTATGACTTAGCCATCGATACTGCTAAAGAACGCCATGTACATGTGCCAATGCTGGATATTGAATGACAAGCACACTTGTTCATAACATCGGCCAACTTGTTACAAATGATTCTCAACATGATGGAACCAAGTTAGGTGTTATAGAAAACGCAGCACTTCTGATTGAAGATGGTGTTGTTGCCTGGGCTGGTCCAGATAGCGATGCACCTACTCATCACATCAAGCGCCGCTTTGATGCCCATGGCTGTGCTGTGATTCCAGGTTTTGTTGATAGTCACACACATATGATTTTTGCGGGAGATCGCAGTAAAGAGTTTCGTGCACGCATGCTTGGCGAAAGCTATATCGCCGGCGGAATCGCTCATACAGTTGAACAAACACGTGCAGCAAGTGATGAAGTACTTAAATCTAACGCCCAATCCCTATTAAATGAGGCGTATTCAACGGGTACTACAACAGTTGAAATCAAATCAGGGTATGGATTAACCGTTAATGATGAGCGCCGATCTCTTGAAATTGCTCAATCCTTTAGCGATGAAACGACTTTTTTAGGTGCTCACGTTGTGCCAATTGAATATAAGAAGAACCCGAAAGACTATGTAGATCTTGTTACTGGTCCGATGCTGGATGCAGTACTTCCATTTTCAAAGTGGATCGATGTCTTTTGTGACAAAGGTGCATTTTCAACCGATGATGCCCGCACGATTCTAAAAGCAGGTATGGCTAAGGGTTTGTTGCCGAGATTGCACGCCAATCAATTACAAGAAGGTCAGGGGATTCGATTAGGTGTTGAACTTGATGCAGCCTCGGTTGATCATGTTTCACATGTGAGTGAAAAAGATATCGAAGCGCTGTCAACTTCTAAGACAGTTGCAACGCTTTTGCCAGGTGCTGAATTTTCAACACGCTCTGCTTATCCCGATGTTCGCCCATTGCTAGAAGCAAGCATCACCGTAGCCCTTGCATCTGATTGCAATCCTGGAAGTTCGTATACAACTAGCATGCCTTTTATAATTGCAGTTGCAGTACGCGAAATGCATTTTTCACCAGAGCAAGCGTTGTGGTCTGCAACTATGGGAGGGGCCAAAGCGCTGCGCCGTGATGACATCGGACATCTTTTTGAAGGTGCCCGTGCAAACTTTTCAATTCTTAATGCAGATTCACATATTCACTTGGCATATCGTCCAGGTGTTCAACTTATAGAACAGGTGTGGCGCGATGGCCTCCAAATCAAATAAGACTGTCACGCTTTCGACTTCGGGTGTCACATTCGCCGATGTAATTGATGTTGCACGCCATGATGCAAAGGTTGAACTATCACCTGCAGCAGTCGATGCAATGAACGCATCGCGAAAATTCATTGAGGGTTATGCCGCTGGAGGAATCCCCGTTTACGGCGTATCCACTGGCTTTGGCGCACTAGCTAATCGTCATATCGACGTGCAAGATCGCGTCCAACTGCAGAAATCTTTAATCCGCTCGCATGCAGCGGGCGTCGGCCCTGCAATCGAGCGCGAAGTTGTTCGTGCGCTGATGTTCTTGCGCCTTCGCACCATGGCATCTGGTCGCACAGGTGTGCGCGTTGCTCTGGCACAGACTTACGTTGATTTTTTAAACAAAGGCATCACACCGGTTGTTCCAGAGTTTGGATCATTGGGTTGCAGTGGAGATTTGGCACCTTTGTCTCACTGCGCACTTGCTCTAATGGGTGAAGGCCGTGTGCACGATGCCAACGGTATCGAGATGGAAACTATGCTGGCATTGAATGCAGCTGGAATTAAACCAATTGAGTTAGAGGCCAAAGAAGGACTTGCTCTAATTAACGGCACCGATGGAATGCTTGGAATGTTGATTATGGCCTGTGCTGATCTTGAGCAACTATGCATGGTTGCCGACATAACTACGGCCATGAGTATCGAAGGTTTATTGGGCACAGATCGCGTTTTTGCGCCAGATCTACATGGCCCGCTTCGCCCACAAATTGGTCAAACAGTAAGTGCTGCAAATATCTATGCACTACTTAAAGATTCAGGGATTGTTGCTTCACACCGAGAAAATGATTCACGTGTACAAGATGCTTATTCACTGCGCTGCGCACCTCAAGTTGCAGGAGCCGTTCGTGACACTATTTCGTATGCATCAACTATTGCGACCCGCGAGCTAGCTAGTTCAATTGATAATCCAGTTGTTTTGCCTGATGGCCGTGTTGAATCAAATGGAAATTTCCATGGAGCACCTGTTGGCTATGTCTTAGATTTCCTTGCAATCGCTGCAACTGATCTAGGTTCTATGGCAGAGCGCCGCACTGATCGCGCACTTGATCAACATAGATCTGCTGGCCTGCCACCATTCTTGGCACATGATCCAGGCGTTGATTCAGGTTTAATGATTGCTCAATACACACAAGCTGGATTAGTCAGTGAAAATAAACGTCTTTCTACCCCGGCAAGTGTTGATTCGATTCCATCATCTGCCATGCAAGAAGACCATGTTTCTATGGGTTGGTCTGCAGCACGCAAATTGCGCAAGGTTGTTGATAATTTGGCGCGAATCCTTGCAATCGAACTCGTAACTGCTGCGCGGGCAATTGAATTGCGTACTGGCCTAACCCCAGCACCTGCAACTGCCCGTGTAGTTAAAGAGCTTCGCACAGTTGTTGGGGGAGTTGGCCCAGATCGTTTTCTTTCTCCTGAACTAGAAGCTGCGACAACTCTTATAAATTCTGGCGCAGTAGTTGCTGCAGCCAAAGAAGTTGTTAAAGAACTTATCTAGTAGCTAGGCCTGCAGCTGCTTCTAATACAAGAAGTGCTGCAAGTCGGACGGTACGTTGATCTGCTGTATCGATTGATGCGTCGATTTCTGTAATGTCGATTGCGCGCACACGCTTATCCGCCGCTACTAAGAATGCACCCTGTCGTAATTCATCGGCAGTGATTCCACCGGGCATCGCTGCAGGGCATGCAGGTACAACGCTGCGATCACAAACATCGACGTCAAGATCAACATAGATTTCGCGTCCACCTGCTCCTGCGATCTCTAGTGCTTGCTTAACAACATCTGCCATCGAACGAGTGCGAAGTTCGGTGCGTGAAATAACGGTTATTCCATTCTCTTTTGCACGCGCACTGTATTCGGCGCTATTAGCAAAATCAGCGATACCAATCTGCACAATATTCTTTCCAGGCAAGCCTGCTTGGATTAACTGCCAAACTGGTGAACCATTTGAATTTCCATCACGTAAATCATGATGTGCATCAAAGGTGATGAGGCCAATATTTGAAAGATTCGGCCATAAGCCTGAAGCTAGGGAATAAGTGATTGAGTTATCTCCACCAAGGGCTACGACAAGCTTGTGCTTATCCAGTAAACCTTTTACTGCAGCGTGCACACGGGCAAAACCTTCGGGGCCGTCAGGTGCTTGCACGTTTCCTAAATCAGTAAATGTATTTCCGGCTAAATCAATATTGGTTGAAGTTGAATACGTTGAATATCGTGCCAATGCCTGGCGTACTGCATCGGGAGTTTGATCTGCATTGGTAGGTGTAATAGATCCTTGATTAGCCGGCACCCCTATTAATGCATAATCTGCGCTGGGATTGTGTGATTGAAATAAAGAGTTAGCACGCATCCATTTGGGATCAAGGGGTAATTGCGCTGCACTCATAGCCCCAATGGTAGAGGAAGAAGTACCCTGTAACTATGTCGTCGCGTAGGGGAAATTGGTTGCTATTTATATCCTCTGGGCTAGCGCTGGTTATTGGCTTTGGTGTTGAAAGAATTTGGATTATCGGCGGAATAATCGGAATTATTCCCGCGATTATTTGGGTAATAAAAGATCTGCGTCAACACACCATGGGATCAGATGTTTTAGCAGTGCTTGCTTTGGTCGGTGCAATATTTACCGACGAGTTATTTGCCGCATCCGTTGTAGCTTTTATGTTAGCCAGTGGTCGTTTGTTGGAGTCATGGGCCGAAGGCCAGGCCGAACGTCAACTAAAGGCTTTGCTTGCACGAGTTCCCCGCATCACTCATCGCATTGGCGCAGATGGAACGATTCAAGAAACACCAATTCAAGATGTGATTGTTGGAGATCGAATCTTAGTTCGGGGCGGAGAAATCGTTCCTACCGATGGTGAACTTCTTATCGCCGCGACATTGGATGAATCGGCGTTAACTGGTGAACCGCTTCCAGTTAATCGCGAGATCACCGAACCAATCGATAGTGGTGTCGTGAATGCAGGTGCTCCATTTGAATATCTAGCCACTAATACTTCAGAGCAAAGCACTTACGCCGCGATTATTCGACTAGTGGAATCTGCACAAGCAAAGAATTCACCCGGAATCAGAATTGCTAACCGGTGGGCCAAACGTTTTGTGCCTATTGCATTGATACTTTCTGGCGGATCCTGGCTCGTATCCGGCGACGTTCACCGCGCTATCGCGGTACTTGTTGCAGCTACGCCTTGTCCATTAATTCTTGCTGTTCCGATTGCAGTTGTATCTGGATTATCGCGTGCAGCAAAACATGGCGCAATCATTAAGGGCGGTGCGATTCTGGAACTACTTGGTCGCACTGAAGTTGTTTTACTTGATAAGACAGGAACACTTACCCATGGTGGGCCTGCAGTAAGTGAGATCCAATGTTCGCAGGGTTACACGCCCGAAGAGATATTGACTCTTGCGGCATCTGTTGACCAATACTCAACGCACGTGGTTGCAAAATCATTAGTAAGTGCGGCACAAGCAGCCGGCCATAAATTGCAAGCAGTTGAGGATGTCACTGAAGTTGCAGGTCATAGGATTCAAGGCCAATGTGGTGGAGCAGTGATTACGGTTGGACAGCTGACACAAGAACGACCAAGTTGGATGACTTTAGATCTTCCACTCATTGTTGCGGTGTCAAAGGACAATCAACTTATCGGTGCTATTGGCCTTAAAGATCCACTACGTCCAGAATCACGCATGTTAATTAGCGATTTAAAAGCAGCAGGAGTGAAATATGTTGCCTTAGTTACGGGGGATCGCGAATCAACTGCGCGTGAAGTTGCCCAAGAAATTGGAATCGAAAATGTATATTCATCTGTAACCGCAGAAGGTAAATTAGAAATCACTCGAGGTTTGATGCAAACCTCAGTGGGCTCAGTTGTGGTTGTGGGAGATGGAATTAATGATGCGCCGGCACTTGCTGCAGCAGATGTTGGCGTTGCAATGGGAGCACGTGGAGCCTCGGCGGCAAGTGAGGCTGCTGATGTGGTGATTGTTGAAGACTCAATTGATCGGCTCACTATTGCGATCAAAATTGCTAAAACTTCGCGTAACAAAGCGATTCAAGCCGCGGGAGTAGGTATGGGGCTTTCGTTCATTGCAATGATTGCCGGCGCACTGGGTGTTATGTCGCCAAGTCAAGGCGCAGTTACTCAAGAAATAATCGATGTTATTGCCATTTTGTGGGCGCTTACTGCGCTAGCTGATTGAGAAAACCTGACCAGATTTAGGAATTATTGCATTCCAATGGAGTTCGTTCGCGAGCCGTTCTTTCAGAGCGCGTTGTCCATCAGGTTCACCGTGAACAACGAAACATTGACTTGGTGCTGCTGTTTGTTTTAACCATTCAAGAAGTTCATCACTATCGGCATGAACTGAAAAACTATTGACCTTTGCCACATGTGCCTTTACCGGAATCCAGCTGCCATGCATTTTGACTTTATCCGCGCCTTCTTCAAGAGATCGCCCACGTGTGCCAGCGGCTTGGAAACCAACAAGAATCACGGTGTTCTTTGTATCTGGGAGCATGTGTTCCAAGTGGTGCACCACCCGTCCACCTGTACCCATTCCGCTTGCCGAGATAATTATTGAATTACCGGAAATATCATTGAGAGAGATTGATTCAGCAGATGTCAGCATTTGACGCAGATTGCCAGGGTCAAATGGATCTACCCCATGCCACTTTTGATGAACACCATCTCTGACTTCATCAGATTCGCCATTGATAGCTTCTCGGTAAAAGTTGAGAGCAGTTAAGGCCATTGGTGAATCAACATAGATTGGGACAGCCGGAATCTTTTTCGAATCAATTAAATCTCGAAGCGCCATCAAGATCACTTCAGTCCGATCAACAGCAAAGGCAGGGATAAGAACATGTCCGCCCCGTTTGAAAGCGGCATTGAGCTCTCTTGCAAATTCCTCGGGGGGAGTGTCATGAATGCGATCCCCATATGTTGATTCGGTAACTACTACGTCAATTCCATCTTTTGGGGGAGCATCTGGGTTTGAAAGCAAGGGATGGTTATTTCGACCAAGATCACTAGTAAAGAGGAATTTCTTACTTGCCACCTCTAGAAGTATGAACGAGGATCCTAATATATGCCCAGATGGGAATAGCGTCAGATAGGCATCCTCCGTTAATTGAGTTCTTGTGCGGAACTCAACGTTTTCAAATAGCTTTAAAACTTTTTCAACATCGGTGGTTTCATAGAGAGCCTTAGGGGGATCGTGTTTTGAAAACTTCTTCTTCAGTGCATATTTTGCATCTTCAGTCTGTAGTCGTGCTGAATCATGCAAAATAACAGCTGCAAGATCATGGGTATATTTAGTTGCAAGAATTGGGCCTTTGAATCCATCTCTTGCTAGGACTGGAAGATAACCACAATGATCTAGATGTGCGTGACTAAGAATAACGGCATCGATAGTTGCAGGCTCGACAGGAAAAGGCTGCCAATTCTTTTCACGATCACTTTTTATGCCTTGAAACATGCCACAATCAATAAGTATTTTGCTTTTCTCGCTAGTAACCAGAAAACGGCTGCCCGTAACTGTCTCGGTAGCCCCTAGAAACGCAATGGTTACATTGCCCATGTTCCAAGAATATCGCTTAAAAATACTCTTGGATAGCAAATACCTGTGTTTGATTTAAGAATGAATTTGACGTCGCTCTATAAGAATGAGCGCCGCTAAGTAAAGTATGAGACTAGATATAACTAACTTGGCCAGCCCGGCAGCATCTAATCCCTCAGCCAAGATATTTTTGCCAATTGTCCATTGGAAAGGATTGATTGGATTTGTAAACTTAAAATTAGAAACTAAGGGGGCTAGTGAAAAGAATAGGAATGAAACTAACCCAAGTCCAGATCCGATTCCTATGGTTAGTCCTTTTCTTCCTGTGATTGAACCAAGGAGGAAGCCAATTCCAGAGAAAAAGATTCCAAGAAATAGATGCGATAGACATGCAAGAGCAAGATTTTTTGTACTAAGAGTTAAATCAACAAAACCCATTAACAGATAGACATTCAAGAATGTGATTGTGGCCAAGATAACAAGAGCTACAACTGTTGATGCCATCTTGCTTAAGAGGATGTTCCGGCGGCTAATAGGGAGTGAAAATAGAAGGTCAGCGGTGCCCTTTTCTTCTTCTTCAGCAGTTGCACTTGAGCCCCAAATAACTCCAACTCCAATCATGACCAGGGGAAGCATCAGTGAGAAAAGTTCGGTACTTAAGAATCCAGAACCAGATGTGTAATCTGTCATTCGAAAAATCTTCTTAAATGCCTCAGGATAGGCATCAATAAATTGCTTGGCGGCATTACCAGATTTTACAATTGAAGGATATACCGAAAGTTGAACGGTTACCATGAACACTATTACTAAACCCCAAGAAAGTAATGATTTCCAATGGTCTCTAAACATCTTCTTAAATAAGACGATTCGCATTATGCTTCCGCCTGTTCAACTAAATTCAAAAAGATCTCTTCCAGGGATGGTTCGTGAGTTTGTACAGTTACAACGTGATTATCTACGGCAATTTTAAGCAAGGCATTCTCGGAACCAATAACCGTGCAGGTAATAGCGTTTCCTCTTGCCACGACATCTTTTATTCCCGCAATAGAGGTGAAAAATTCGGGAGATATAGGAGCTTCGAAATATAAATCAATTGTTCGTAAGGCTTTATCCTTCAGGGAAGATATGTGATCGACTACAAGTAGTTGGCCCTCATTGATAATGGCAACACGGTCTGCTAAATGCTCGACCTCACTTAAGACATGCGAGGAGAGCATTACAGCAGCACCTCTTTGCTTAACCTCATCTAGTATCGTTTCAAACTCGCGCTGGGCGAGTGGATCGAGTCCGCTTGTGGGCTCATCAAGGAAGAGGACTTCTGGTTGGTGCATGAATGCCTGTACAACACCAATCTTTTGTCGATTACCTTTAGATAGTTCGGAGATTTTCTTATCAAGATCTAAATTTAGTCGACGAGAATAATCTGCTATGGCTTCATCACAATTCCTGTTCCGCATTTTGGCAAAGAAGCGTAAGAGTTCCGCCGCTGTATAGTTTTGATACAAACTAAGCGCCCCAGGAAGGTAGCCAATATGCGCTCGAAGTTCTGGATTTGAGACCAATGCATCTTTGCCGAGAATGTCAGCTGATCCTGATGTGGCATCGATTAAGCCGATTAGCGTTCTGATAGCTGTTGTTTTACCCGCACCGTTCGGGCCGAGAAATCCAAAGACCTCCCCCGGGAAAATCTCAAAAGAGGTATCTACAATTCCGCGTGATTTGCCATAGTTTTTTGTAAGGTGGTTCAAAGATATGGCCGCTTGGGAGCTCATACTCTGACTATAAACCAGCACCTGTTTTTGTACCAGAATATTCAAGTATCCTTAGCCTAAGAAGAGTCGCCCGGATCACCGCGTTGCTTCTAGATTAATTTCTAGGGCACCGAGGAAAGTCCGGACTCCAAAGAGCAAAGTGGTGGGTAACGCCCACCCGGAGCAATCCGCGGGATTAGTGCAACAGAAAGCAAACCGCCTTTTAGAAATAAAAGGTAAGGGTGAAACGGCGGTGTAAGAGACCACCAGTAATTGCAGCAATGCAGTTAGCTATGTAAACCCCACTTGGAGCAAGACCATGCAGTTGGCGCTTGAGAGCTGCTCGCTCGAGTCAACGGGTAGGTTGCTTGAATCTGTAAGTAATTACAGATCTAGATGGATG
>CAITQC010000082.1 GCA_903894425.1 uncultured Actinomycetes bacterium | reverse complement strand
GGTGGCTGCTTCTCGTGCTGATATCGGTTTAGTGCTAGTTGATGCAACCAAAGGAGTACGTACGCAAACACTGCGCCATTCAAATATCTGCGCAATTATGGGAATTAAACAAATTATCGTTGCAATTAATAAACTGGATGCAGTGGGTTTTTCTCAAGAAATTTACAAGCAGATTCTTAGTGAGCTAAGTCCACTTTTTACGAAGTTAGGGATAAGTGATGTTCGATTTATTCCAATGAGCGCTCTGCATGGCGACAACGTCACAACCAAGAGTTCGGCGATGAGTTGGTATGCCGGAGAAACTTTGCTGGATGCAATTCAAGGTTGGAGCCCACCGGCTTTAGTTGGAAATGACACACGCATGGATGTTCAACTCATTTCTCGAGCCGAAGATTTTCGCGGAGTTTCTGGAACCATTCATGGTGCTGGCTTTGCTTCTGGTGATGAAGTTACTGTGCTTCCATCTAAGCAAAAGGCAAGAATTGCAAAGATCATTACTTATAAAAATGAGAAGGCAACTACCGGTGATTTAGATTCAGTCACATTAGTTTTGGAGCCTGATGTTGATGCAGCACGTGGCGATGTCATTGTTAACAGCGATAACCCACTAGAGATCTCAAATCGCTATCAAGCAAAAATCGTATGGTTGCATGAAGATCCACTGATTCATAGCCGTTCATACCTCTTAATCTCAGGCCCAACGCAAGTTCCAGTCACCATCTCGAGAATTAAATATGCATTGGATGTAGTTAGCGGTGAAGAAAAACCAGCACAGAATCTGCAGGTTAATGAGATTGGTTTAGTTGAGATCGCAACAGATCGTGCGATTGCTCTAGAGCCTTATGCCCATTCTCGTCAGTATGGAAACTTTGTTATTGTCGATCGACTGACTCAGCAAACAGTGGGTGCGGGAATGGTCGAACACTCTCTTCGCAGAGGAAGCAATATTACCGAACAGGCCTATGAAGTTGGCCGCAATGATCGTGCACTTCAAAAATCACAAAAAGCACAGATAATTTGGCTCACTGGGCTATCTGGCTCCGGTAAATCAACAGTCGCTAATGAGTTAGCTAAGCAGCTCTTTGCACAAGGCGCACATGCCTATGTTCTAGATGGAGACAACCTACGTTCTGGACTCACTATGGATCTAGGTTTTACTCCTGAAGATCGAGCAGAAAATGTTCGCAGAGTGTCAGAAGTTGCAAAGTTGATGGTTGATGCAGGGTTAATTGTTATTACAGCTTTAGTAAGTCCATTTGAATCAGATCGCCAAAGAGCGCGCAGCTTGGTTGAGCAGGGTGAGTTCTTAGAAATCTTTATTGATACCCCAATTGATATCTGTCGCGCGCGCGATCCTAAGGGACTCTATAAAAAAGCCGACGGAGGAAAGATTCCCAATTTCACGGGGGTTGGCCAAGAGTATGAAATCCCAAGCAAACCCGAACTTGTCATAGATGGCACAAAGCCACTACTTGAATCAGTGAAACTAATAATGGAGCTCATTCAATGAACTGGATTCTCTTTGCCCTGGCTGGATCGATAGCTCAATTAGTTGATGGCACATTAGGAATGGGCTTTGGATTACTTAGCTCCACACTTTTGCTTACCCTTGGTGCATCGGCAGCTCTCTCTTCAACTGCGGTTCATATCGCCGAAATCTGTACAACTTTGGCATCTGGTGCATCGCATTGGCATGCCGAAAACATCGATAAAAATGTATTGATCCGCTTAGCTATTCCGGGCGGTATTGGTGCATTTTTAGGAGCGACTTTCTTATCCTTTATTGATTTAGCAAATGGAAAGATATTTATTTCCACTCTACTTTTATTCTTAGGCTTCTTATTGCTTTATAGAAATCTATTCGCAAATCAACAGGTAAATGTTGTTGAAATTAAAAATCCGCGATTTCTTACATACCTTGGTTTCACTGGCGGGTTCATTGATGCTGCAGGCGGTGGTGGATGGGGTCCTGTAGTCACGCCAACACTGCTTTCCACTACAAGTACGGACCCTCGAAAAGTAATTGGAACTGTTAGCGCGTCAGAGTTCATTGTTGCCGTTGCAGCAAGTGTGGGTTTTCTTATCAATATCAATCGAGTTGACATTGACTGGAGCGTGGTGGGTGGATTGGCACTGGGTGGGACATTGATGGCGCCGATAGCTGCACGTATAGTAAGAAATCTACCGCGCAAAAAACTCGGGCTTTTTGTTGCACTAGCGATTATTGTAATTAATGGTTATCGCATTTTAATCGGCTAATCAAACTAGTAGTACTGCTTGATTTCAATCCCCTGGGCCAGAAGCTCATCTAGAATCTTCACATATCTACGGTGAAAAGCCGTAGGGTTTTTAACCCCAGTCTTCCAATTACCTTGTGACATCTTCTCTTGGGTTAAGAACTCTTCATAATATTTCCGTAATTTCTCATTTTCTGGAAGCTGCAAGAAGTCAAGAACCTTGGCATATGTGGCTTCACGATCGCGCACGATTAGATCCTCTAAGCGAATCGTGATGTGGTTTTCTTGCGGAATTTTCTTTAAGGCTAAAAATGATTTTTCGATTCTGCCCTTCCACCAATCCAGTGCTGCTTCAGGTGTATTGGGCCCCCACTTTTCTTTGCTTACCGAGAGTGCGACATCGCGCCCATCACGGACCATATTGATAAAGAGTGAACCTGGTAGAAGTGCAGATATGCGATCAGCGCTTTGAATATTGAGTGGAGTTGAGTCAGCGAAATATCTGAGAGTTTTACCTTTAAGTTGAGCGCGAGATAAATCAAAAAATAGATTTTGGGAGGCGGTGAGAAAATCTTTAGAAGACATACGGTCAAAGTTGTCGAGTGCTACATCTAGCTGATCTAAAGAAATTGCCTGCACAAGCCCACGAGGATTTCCGCTCTTACCCATCTGGCTCCACCATTGCTGGTGCATTCGCTCTTTAAAAATCTCTTTCTTACTTTTGCCAAAGAGGAGGTAGATATTTAATAGCAATCTATTTCTAAGCTCTTTTGCTGTTGATTCAAACGCTAACGGCCTTCCAAAGTTAAGGTCAAGCAATCCTGCACGGTCGGTCAGATAACGGATTTCACGGGGCATGCTTGAGTGAAAATCTGGATGTCGGTGAAGAGCGTTGGCAATTACTGTCGTGCCACTTCTTCCCGTACCTCCTGAAAAAACTGGAATGAAATCTCCGCTCATTTTCTTAGCGTAAGCCTTGATTTGTTCATACGTGACGATAACCTGCCCCTGTGGCACATTCACGGAGAACTCACAAAGTAACCCCCCTTTTTATCGGGGGGACGGGGCGCAGTGGCACAACCATTCTTGGGGATTTGCTCAATGAGCATTCACAGATCAGAACAAGTAACCCCACTGAGATCAAATTTCTTTCAAACCGTGGGGGACTGCTCGATGTTATTTTTGGAACCCAGAGCTCCAAAGCTTTAGAGCGCGAAAAAATCTCGGTACTGCACTATCGAACATATCGAGATAGAAAGCGTCGCGATTCACAGATGCGATTGCTTCGGTTTCAAGAGTTTCGAGAAAAACTCTGGCAGAAATGGTGGGAGATTGATGCCAAACCTCCACACGGCCCGGGTCTTCATGCTGGGATAAAGAAAGATGCGCTCACCCACATGCTTATTAACTTTGAAAAATCACTGACCAGAAATCCAACAAATGCAGGCACCGATTTTATGAATACCTTTATCTCCGCCCAGGTTGATTCCTCTGGCAACGAGAAATATTGGGCAGAGACCACGCCAATGAATATCTCCTATGCACGCCATCTTCTTGCGATATACCCCCAAGCACGATTTATTGTTATGAGACGCGATCCCAGAGATGTTATCGCCTCGCTTTTGACTAAAGACTGGGGCCCTTCAACACCACTTGAAGGAGTTGAATGGATCGAAAATAGATTACGAGCAGATAATCAGGGACAAAGCTTTATTCCAAAGGGTCAGCTTTTAACGATTAATTTAGAAGATCTAGTCGGCAATGCCGCCCAGCAAAGTTATAAACAAATATTAGAGTTTCTTGAAATCCAAGATGAAGCTGCGATGAGAGCATTTCATAAGGAAAAGATGAGCCGTGATCTTGCATCCACTGGTCGATGGAAGACACAAATTGACTCACCTGAATTTGTGACTGCAATGGCAGAGATGGCCCAAAGGTTAAAAGCTGACTCAATAGAGTGCGGTTATGAACTGGCTTAAGAAGCAGGGAGCAAGCAACAGAGTATTTTTCCTAATTGGGGCGATTTCAGGTGTAATCGCAATAAAGACTCAGCCTGACGGAAACCTCTTAGTAACTTCAGTTTGTGCGCTTATGGGCGGTATGGCCTTGTTGATAATCTCGCTGCTGATTAAGAAAGTACGAGATCGGTTTCAGTCGGTATTGCATTCCTAATTACGTTTTTCTCGAGTATTTTGTCTCCATGCAAACTATGAATCAGAAGCCCTTTTCCTCGTCACGAACGACCAATATTAGTATTTGGAGTAGGGCCTTAGCGCTAGTTTCAATAGCGGTAGTAATTGCAGTTGGTTTACCAGCAATTGCCACAGCTGCAAATCCAGCTGTCGTTAAATTAACAATTCACTACCAGCGTCCAAGCGCAGATTATGCCAACTGGAACGCGTGGCTTTGGCGAAATGTGACAACTGGAACTGATTCAGATGTTGAAAAAAATGGTGTGCTTTTTACTGCTGACGATGATTTCGGCAAAGTCGCCGTTGTTTCGATTGACAGCATGGACAAATTTGAGAGTATAGGAATAATAGTTCGCAAAGGTGCTTGGGATTCAAAAGACGTCAGCGCGGATAGATTTATAACTAAGTTTAATGCAGATGGAACCGCAGAAATTTGGTTACGCCAAAACGATCCTGTTATCTACTATGAAAAACCAACTGGTCCAGCCGCTGACATAATTCCAAATAAGGCTGCAAAACTCTACGGTTCCGCCGACTTTATTTCCAAATACACCTATACAGGAGACGATCTAGGCAATACATATACAAAATCGGCAACGAAGTTTCGCCTTTGGGCACCAACTGCAAAATCGGTTTCTTTAGTTACTTATGCTGGGGCTGATGCAGCATTATTGGCAGGGGTTGAATCACCCATGACTGCAGATGCCAATGGAACATGGGTTTTGACGTTAGCGGGGGATAAGCAGGGGTTAATCTATAACTACCGTGTGGCGTTGGATGGCGTAACAAATGAGGCAGTTGATCCTTATGTACGTGCAACCACAATTAATGGCGCTCGGGGAGTGGTTGTTGATTTAGCGGCGACAAATCCTAAAAATTGGAAGAGATCCAAGCCTGTCTTTAGTGGCAAAGCCACGGATGCGGTTATTTATGAACTACACGTGCGTGATCTTTCGATGGATGTCTCTAGCGGAATTCCTACAGCACATAAAGGTAAGTTTTTAGCTTTCACAGATCTAAACACCAGTAGCAATGGACAAAAGACTGGAGTATCGGCAATTAAAGATCTTGGAATAACTCACGTAGAACTGCTTCCAATATTTGATTACGCATCCGTAAATGAGGCAGCCCCAACGTTTAACTGGGGATATGACCCAATGAACTACAACGTTCCAGAGGGTTCTTACAGCTCTGACCCAACTAAACCAACGGCACGTATAACTGAGTTAAAACAGGCGATTCAGGCAATGCATGATCAAAAATTACGCGTGAACATGGATGTTGTTTACAACCATGTTTACAACGCGGGTAGTTTTAGCGAAGAGCTAATTGTTCCCGGGTATTTCTTCCGAACAGATGAAAATGGCGAGTTAACTAATGGAAGCGGATGTGGAAACGATGTCGCTTCTGAACGTCCAATGGTTCGTAAATTTATCGTAGATTCAGTTAAATACTGGGCCAGCGAGTACAACTTAGATGGTTTCCGTTTTGACCTTATGGGGTTGATGGACATTCAGACAATTAATGATGTCACTGCCGCACTGAAAGCAATCGATCCAACGATTATTGTTATTGGCGAAGGCTGGAATATGGGCACATTGCCAGCTGATGTACGTGCCAATCAAATTAACATTTCAAAGTTAAACAACGTTGCGCATTTCAATGATCAAATCCGTGATGGGTTAAAGGGCTCGGTCTTTAACGCAACGGATATCGGTTGGGCTACAGGAAATGCAAGTTCTTCTGCTGATGTGATGACTGGAATTGTTGCTAATACAAACTACAGTCCTGCATTCTTAACAAAATGGCTTACAACTTCTCCAGCCCAGTCAGTTAGCTATGTGGAATCGCATGACAATTTGACGCTGGCTGACAAAATTTCTGCCAGCGTGAAGGGTGCAACACCAGCCAAAGTTGCCCAACTGAGTCAATTTACTTCTTCAGTAGTGTTGCTTTCCCAAGGAGTACCTTTTATCCAAGCGGGTCAAGAGTTTCTTCGATCCAAAAATGGGAATGAAAACAGCTACAACTCAGACGATGCGACGAATTCACTAAAGTGGTCAACAAAGATTAAATATGTGGCAACCACCAGGTATTTCAAAGGACTGATTGCATTACGTGCGGCACACCCTGCGCTACGTATGACAACTACCGACCAAATAAAGGCAAACCTTAAATTCCTTGTGACAACTGATAATGTGATTGGGTATTCAATAAACGGTAAAGCCGTTAAGGACAAGGCAAGCACCATTGTTGTTCTTCATAACCCAAATCCTGGTCCAGTGAAAATGACGCTACCTAATGCCAAAAAGTGGGCAGTAGTCGTAAAGGGTGTAATCGCAGGAGTTAAGACGATTGAATCAGTCTCGGCAAGCAAAGTTAGCGTGCCAGGACTAAGCACAATGGTTCTCACGCAATAAAGTTGAGCTGAAGTTCACTAAGGCGCAAAGCCCGAGAAGATTCATGTCCCTGAAAGACATAAGCATCTGCACATTAAAAATGGCCCAAATCATCACCTCAATAAGCATGAAGACACTTTGACCCTTGCGCGCAAATAGGCAAACCGATTAATCCATTTGCATGAGTCTGGTTCTTCTATCACGACCCAGTTCGAGGAGTTGATTATTTGATAGTGAGTTAACATCAGCAGTTCCGGTACCAAGGATTCTTTTGAGCAATTCTGGATGTTTTCCTTTTAGATAATCGGCAAATTGGTGGGCACTATTCGCTTTACCGGTACCAGCACTGACCAAGTAAATATATTGAGAATCTTTAATTTCGGCAAATAAATTATCTGCAAATTTAGGGTCCAAGATTGACCGATCCCGATCGCCCACTTTCGCATTATGTTGCTTACGATATTGCGGATTATCTTCACTTTCTTCTATAAGAATGGGTTTAGTACCCGGATCCAAGGAATCTTTCCACACTAGTGCGTGATCTAAAGAAATAACTGCATAAACAAACTTTCCTTCCATTTCTAACCTCTTTCTGTTTCCCGATTCCACTTACATGCTCACAAATCCCACCGTCCGAAGCTTTTGCTTAGAAGCCTGCGGTAACTACGGCATTAGCATCGGACGATGGGTGTGCAGTAAATTCTTAGAGGGATTTATTAACCTGAATTTTGCGACCTTCATGAACTTTTGAAGGTATATCCATAGTTACCTCAAGAATTCCATGCTTATAATCTGCGTGGATACTTTTTTCATCATATCCACGAGGAAGTGCAATGCTTCTTGAAAAACTTCCATAATGAAACTCACAGCGGTGTTCATCACTAATGCTTTCTTCCCGCACGCCGCGAATAGTGAGATATCCATCATGAATCGAAACATCAATATCTTTGTCTGGATTTATCCCAGGCATCTCAGCTTTTATTATTAATTTTCCATCTTTTACAAACTCTTCGATTCTAATTGAATTCAAATCGAAGTTCTTAGGAAACCTAAGCCGAGGTACAAATTCATCCAACCAATCCATTTGCACTGGCCAATTGAAGAAATTATTAGGATCTTCATGACTCTTATGGACTAAATCTTTGGTGCTCATGATATTTCCTTTACTCTCGAGAACTTCTCTCCGCATGAAAATATTAACATTTCCTGTAATTATTTCTGAGAGTGTTGACACTCAGACATTAGTTTTGTTATTTAAATCTCTTGACACTGAATTATCGAAAAGAGTAAAAATTACTTATCTTAATCGATTCTAACGTTTGATTATTTAATTGAGAATCGGACAGGACAACGGCGGGTTTATCGTACTTAGCCCTGTGTCTATGAGTAATTAATGTGCGCGGTACCTCTAGGACCGTACAAGAGTAGAATAATCTCATGTCTGATCGTCAAGAATTTAGAGTGCTACGAACGTATGAGGATTTTGAGCTTCGTGAATATCTGCCTTGCGTCATCGCAGAGGTCAAGGTCTCTGCCCAATATTCATCTTCAACAAGCAGCGCTTTCTCTACATTATTTAATTACATTTCTAAGGGTAATAAGTCCTCTCAAAAAATCGCGATGACTGCACCGGTAATCACCGCCCAAAAAGCAGATACACCGGAAACCGCCGAATGGTACGTCTCTTTTGTAATGCCTTCAGGAAGCACCTTTGGCCACTTGCCACACCCCAATGATTCACAAGTGACATTGCGCGAATTAGATACCGAAATATGTGTTGCCAAATCATTCCGCGGAAAAGCAACTGATGAACTTTCACGAAAGATAACTCAAGAGCTTCGCATAAGCGCTTCTAAAGTTAACATCGCGCTCTCTGATGAAACGCGTATCTGCCGTTTTGATCCACCATTTAAACCTGGCTTCTTGCAGTACAACGAAATTGTGATTCCTGCTCATCTTGATGCTGTTTAGCTGCACACCCGACATGGGTAAATAGGCACAAACCAGACCTAAGGTTTGGACACAGATCTCGGATTCACCTACATAAGTGGGTTGTGAGGGACGCGAACCCCCGACCCGGATAAAACTCCCGAAAATGGGTATTTATTGTGTGTAAATCCAAAAACAAAAGCAGTGACTTATACCAATAAATTAAGTTGTCCTTCAGGCACAAAGGCTTTAGATATGGGTGCAAGTAAAAACACAGAGGGCGCGCAAGGACCGCAAGGGGTTAAAGGTGATACCGGGGCAACAGGTCCCCAAGGGCCACAAGGAACTTCGCAATTCGCGAGTCGTCCAATTAAAGCTGTAACTACTTTTTCAAGCGTAGGGCTTTTAACGAGCCCCACACTGTATTCCGCAGTTCTTCCGATTCGCTCCTCGATGTTTACCGCAGGCAAGACTTGGTACCGGCTTGAAGTATCTATGATTAATTACAGCCCCAAAGTGTCCGGCCAAATGAAGTGTCAGATTATACCGATGGATAGTTTTATTGGCGACCAGCGCTCGGGAACTACAGTAAATTCAAGTTTCATTTTATTTTCCGGATATCAATCGACTCAGGCATTTGGCGGAGAGTTTATTCATGGTGGTGGAGATTATGTTTTGGCTTGTAGAACTGATGATGATGTCAATGTGAGTGCGACCGTAAAGGTTCAGCAGAGCGATACTGTTGAGTACGTTGGATAGCTCTTTTCAATTAGGCATAAATTGCGTGGTGATAAGAAATCAGTGCCCAGACTTCAGTCTGGGCCGACCCCCTTTTGCTAAAATAATGACTGGATAGGTTTGCACTAGGCACTTTAAAATATCTCCTAAGTGGCTACTCTTAAT
>CAITQC010000081.1 GCA_903894425.1 uncultured Actinomycetes bacterium | reverse complement strand
GCAAGCCAGGAATCGAGTTCAAGATTGGAAGTTGGTTGTAAAGAATGTGGCTGCGCTGCTTCAACCAACTGCACCGCTGCATCAAACTCTGCACGTCTTGCGCCTAATGCATCTCGTGGCCACTGGGCAGAGATTGGATTTTGTGTTGTTGGGTTTTCAATACCATCTTGAGGCGCTGCCACATCGCTGATTAGTAATCCACCTAGGCCACTTGCCGCTCCTGCAATCATTGCAAAGATTTCACTTGGTGCAACTGATTGCGATCCATCGCGCCACCACGATGTTGTGCACAGTAGATGAGACTTTGCACGGGTGACCGCAACGTAGGCAAGGCGCATCTCTTCACGCATCTTGATGTTATCGACGCACTCCTTGGCAAAGGCTTTAATAGCTTTGGCCGCTTCACTGTTCTTGGTAATTCCATGTAGGGAGAAATGTGGAAGTTCGTGTGCATCACCACGAAGTTCAAAGGGCACGTGCTTTTCATTTTTGATCCAGTTATCGGGATCGTTTTTATTGACCCCAGGAAAAGTTCCTTCAGCTAAGCCCGGCACTACAACAACATCCCATTCAGCGCCTTTTGCCATATGGACCGTCAAAATCTGCACGACATCACTGCGAATTTCAGGGGCGCCGGCCTTCAAGCCACCCTCTTCATCGGCGGCGACATCGAGCCAATCAAGAAATGCCGAGATAGTTCCGCCACTGCGTTCGAACTTTGCCGCTTCATCAAGGAAGCGATCTAAATGTCTGCGGCCAGATTGTGAACCATCGCGCAGAGTTATTTCACTTTCAAGAGTTAAGTAGTTTTCGATTTCGCTAATTAAATCTGTGATCTGTCCGCCGGCGCGCGCACGCAAACGGCGTAGATCTCCAGCAAATCGTAGAAGTCGCTGGTAACCGATATCGCTAAACCCAAAGTTTTTTGCATCGGCGATTTCATCTAAGGCATCGATGATCGAACCTGCAAATTGATCATCGGCCTCTAATTGATCTGGGTTACCAGCTGCAATTTTCTTAATAAATGTCTTTGAATCAACATGCAACGCTTTGGCGCGATCACGGGAAAAACTACCAAGCGCTGCGATATCTCGAGGGCCTAAGTTAATTCGTGGTCCAGTTAAGTGTCGCATCACGGCCGAACCTGCATCTGGATCTGTAATTATCTTTAACATAGTTACAACATCAGCGACTTCTGGAACATGAATCAAGCCGCCGATTCCAATTACTTCAACAGGTAGACTCAAGTTATGTAGAGCATTTTCGATTGCAGTTATCTGCGCGCGCTTTCGAACTAATACTGCAGCGGTCTTGCCAGAATCAGGGCTCCAGTTTTTTGCAATGTATTCGCCAACTGCTTGTGCCTCGGCATCGATTGTTTCAAAGATTCCATATGCGACTTCGCCTTTGCCAGCTTTTGGACGGGCCTGAAGTTCAACAACTTGTTGCCCACCTGCTAATTTGATTTCACCGCTGATGCGATTTGCAACTGCCAGGATCATTTCATCGTTACGAAAAGTCGTTGGTAGTGAGAACTGCGCTTTGCCTGATTGGCCCGCATTCTTAGGAAAATACTTAGCAAAAGAGGCCATCGTGCCGGCCGATGCTCCGCGCCAGGTATAAATAGCCTGCGACGGGTCGCCCACGGCCATTACTGGGTGGCCAGTTTCGATTACTGAATTGCCGTAGAGCGAGGAGAGCATTCGAACCTGTGATTGCGACGTATCTTGATACTCATCAAGTAGTACGACTTTGTATTTACCCCGCTCAAGAGCGCCAACATCTTCAAAGTTCTGGGCGATATCTGCAGCCAAAGACATC
>CAITQC010000080.1 GCA_903894425.1 uncultured Actinomycetes bacterium | reverse complement strand
TAAAAGATCTGACCATCGCGCAAAAGTTCGCGGTGGATTGCAGCCGTTATCTGTGCCTCTTCAGCTGGACCGACATAGGTAAGAATCGGATGGCGTTCTTCTGGCGGCGTTGTGATGGTAGACATTTCACGAATTCCAGTAACTGCCATCTCTAACGTTCGCGGAATCGGAGTAGCCGACATTGCCAGCACATCAACCGTAGTTCGAAGCTTCTTTAACGACTCTTTTTGCTCGACACCAAAGCGCTGTTCTTCATCGACGATAACAAGGCCAAGATCTTTGAACTGCACATCATTTGAAAGAATTCGGTGAGTTCCAATAATCACGTCGATGGTTCCCGAGGCAAGCCCTGCCAAAGTTTCTTTACCCTCTTTCGCCGTATTAAACCGTGATAGTCCAGCTACCTTTAATGGAAAGCCTGCATAGCGTTCGGCAAATGTTTTGCTGTGTTGTTGTACCAGCAGCGTTGTTGGAACTAGAACTGCAACTTGCTTGCCATCTTGCACGGCTTTAAATGCTGCGCGAATAGCGATTTCTGTTTTTCCGTAACCAACATCGCCACAGATAATGCGATCCATTGGATATGGGCGTTCCATGTCGGCCTTAACATCATTGATTGTTGAAAGTTGATCTGGAGTTTCAATGTATGAAAAGGAATCCTCAAGTTCGCGCTGCCATGGTGTGTCAGGTGAAAATGCAAAACCAGGTGAACTTGTTCGCGCTGCATATAAACGGATTAATTCGCCAGCAATTTGGCGCACTGCTTTGCGGGCACGGCCCTTGGCTTTTTGCCATTCACCACTACCGATGCGGTGCACTGTAGGAGTTTCACCACCTACGTACTTACTAACTTGTTCAAGTGCATCCGTTGGAACAAAGATCCGATCCCCAGGTTGACCGCGCTTTGCAGGTGCATATTCAATAATGAGATATTCGCGGGTAACCCCGCCAACGGTGCGCTCGAGTAATTCCACGTATCGGCCGATTCCATGTTGCTCGTGGACAACAAAATCTCCAGATTTAAGCTCTAGAGGATCAATAGCTTTTTTGCGCTTGCTGGGCATGCGCTCTGAATCTTTAACACTGCCCTTGCTGCCCGTTAAATCCCGTTCGGTCATAAAGTAGATCTGGTCGGTAGCGCTCTCAAATCCATGTGCAATAACCGATGTTGTTAAATGAACTGAGGATTTAGTAGGCACTGCTAGTAATTTTTCACTAATCTGTACCGGCAGATCAGCTGCGCGAAAAATTCCGGCATAGCGTTCGAGCATTCCATGACCATGAGTTGCAAAGACCACTGTGAAATGTGAATGGACCGCAGTGCGTAACTGCTCGATTGTGCGCTCAATATCCCCACGCATTGGATCAATAGCGGTGTAATCAAGGAACTCAGTATCTTGGGCTAAATCACTTCCAAATGGCGATAGGGATCCAGTTGTAACTTTGTGATCATTAATTTCGGCCATGAGTTCGGTCCATGACATATAAGTGCCTTGGCCATCATGGATTGGTGCAACCGCGCCATGGGCGGCATTGCTCCATGATGCATTTAAGAACTCTTCATTGGTTGCCAATAAATCTGCGGCCCTGGATTTAATGCGCTCTTCATCGATAAAAATAATTTGAGTATTTTCTGGCATACGTGCAATAAGGGTTTGAGTTTCATCAACTAATAGTGGAATCAAAGACTCCATGCCCTCAAAAACAATTCCTTCACTTATCTTTTCAAGCAGTTCTGCTGCTGCCGGTAGTGAATCTTTGATCTCAATAGCGCGGTGCTTAATCTCTTTAGTGATGAGTAGCTCGCGACACGGATAGATTTCAATTAATCCAACAACTGGCTTAAAAGTTCGTTGATCTGCAACTTCAAAAAAGCTCATATCCTCAATCTCATCGCCAAAGAAATCGATGCGGATTGGATAATCACTTAGCGGCAAGAAGAGATCCACGATTCCACCGCGAACTGCAAATTCGCCCCGGCGTTCTACTAAATCTGTTCGGGAGTAGGCAAGGGCCCCAAAATGGCGGACTAGTTCATCAAGTGATTGTTCTTTACCGATTTCTAGCTTTAATAACTCGCCTTTACCGAGGGAGGCAATGATGCGATGAATTGCCCCGCGCACAGGAGTTACAACTATTGGATAAGTTGCCTGTGGTTTTTCTAATTCATACAGAGTTTGAATTCGCTTTGCCACAGTATCGCTGCGTGGGCTCAATCGTTCATGCGGCAAGGTTTCCCAAGCTGGAAACTCCAATACGTTGCTATGTAGTTCACGAAGTTCATTGACTAAATCTTCAGCGCTTCGACTTGAACTTGTAATGACAAGAAGTGGTCGATTGTGCGATCTCTGGGCAAGTAAAAATGGATATGTCGGCAGCGGTGCCACGATATGAGATGCATCGTTGGCTGTAGGCAGAAGCGAAATCAGACCACGCATCCGTGCCACCTCCCGTAAACGCCGTAAGGCCCCGTTCCCAAAAGGGAGGGGGCTAATAGCTCCAAGTGTAATTTGTTCACACCACCTTCGGCGACCTGAGAGGATTGGCCAATGGAATTGAGCGGATTTGGTGGAGCGGTTGCAGCAGATGATGCTGCACTTCGCAGCGATGTCCGCAAACTTGGCGATTTACTTGGTTTAACTCTGGTGCGCCAAGAAGGTCCAGAACTTCTGGCCCTTGTAGAAAAAGTCCGTAAGGCTGTTCGCGAAGGTGATGGCGTAGAACTTCTAGCTTCACTTTCAGTTGAAGAATCTGTGCAGTTGGTGCGTGCATTTAGTACGTATTTCAACTTAGCAAATATCGCCGAACAAGTTCACCGTGCACGCGTCCTAGCTGATGCACGTGCCGACGGTGGCTCATGGCTTGCCCGCGCTGTTGATAAAATTGAGATTGCATTAAAAACTCAAACTCCTGGGCATGAGTTAAGCGTTGAAGAGATTTCGCAGTGGATAAATGAAATGTCTGTGCGCCCAGTTTTTACCGCGCATCCAACTGAAGCTGCACGCCGTTCTGTCTTAAGCAAGATGGGCCGTGTTGCAGATCTTCTTGATGATTCACGCAACCCATCGCAAAGTGAACGTCTGGCAGAAACCATTGATTTGCTGTGGCAGACCGATGAACTTCGCGTTGGCCAACCTGAACCCCTTGATGAAGCAATGAACGCCCTGTATTACTTAGATGATCTATTTCGCCAAACAGTTCCTGAAGTTCTCAATGACTTTGCCCGCGAAATGAAACGTATCGATGTTGTAGTGCCGGTAACTGCCCGTCCATTATCTTTTGGCAGTTGGATCGGTGGAGACCGCGACGGTAACCCGAATGTAACTGCGCAGGTAACAACCGATGCGATGGTGCTACAAGTTGGTCATGCAATCCGAGTGACAATCGATGCGATGAATGCTTTGCGGCAAATGCTTTCAATTTCTACCCGCATCATCGGTGCAACACCGGAACTCAGCGCCTCAGTTGAGCAGGATTTAAAGCACATAACCGAGTTTGAACCACGCTTCCTGCGCCTTAATGCACAAGAGCCTTATCGCTTGAAGGCCACTGCAATCGTGCATCGCCTTGCCTTAACGCGTGATCGCCATGCAAAGGGTGCCGCACATGTTGAGCACCGTGATTATTCAGATACTGCCGAACTCATTAAAGATTTAACGTTGATGCGTGATTCCCTCTTTGCGCATAAAGGCGAACTCATTGCTACTGGCCTACTTGAGCGCACTATTCGCACCGTTGCAGCTTTTGGTATTACCCATGCAACTATGGATATTCGCGAACATTCTGATGCTCATCACCATGTCTTGGCTCAGGCCACCGGTATAGCTGGGTACATTGAAAAATCTCATGAAGATAAGTTTGAAATCCTTACCGCCCTCCTTGCTGCCGATACAAATGTAAACATCGCCGGTTTAGATCCTGCAGGGCAGAAAACTCTTGATACTTTCTTTGCTATCGCAGATCTCATAGATCGCTTTGGTTCTCAAGCTATTGAGACTTATATCGTTTCGATGACTAAGGGTGCTGATGATCTAATAGCAGCCGTTGTTATCGCCCAGCAGGCAGGTCTAGTCAACCTTAAAAACAAAAAGGCACGTATCGGATTTGCTCCTTTACTTGAAACCGTTGCCGAACTTCGCGCTGCCGGTGAAATTCTTGAGAAACTATTAAGCAACCCTGCCTATCGCTCTCTTGTTGCACTTCGCGGTGATGTGCAAGAAGTTATGTTGGGTTATTCAGATTCCAATAAAGATGCAGGTATCGCAACCAGTCAGTGGGAAATCCATCGCGCGCAACGCTCACTGCGCGATGTTGCAATGAAATATGGCGTCAAACTTCGTTTGTTCCATGGTCGCGGTGGATCTGTTGGTCGCGGTGGCGGTCCAACATATGAAGCACTCGTTGCACTTCCTTGGGGTTCAGTTGATGGACAAATAAAAATGACCGAACAAGGTGAAGTTATTAGCGACAAGTACTCGCTGGCATCTCTTGCCCGTGAAAATGTTGAATTAACTCTTGCTGCATCATTAGAAGCAACCGTGCTCAATCGAGGACCACGTCAACCAGTTGAAGATTTAGCTAGCTGGAACGATTGCATGCAGCTAATCAGCGATAGTTCATTTACTTCTTATCGCGCACTTGTTGATCATCCAGATTTACCAGCATATTTTTATGCATCAACTCCTGTTGAACAGTTAGGTAATCTCTTCCTTGGTTCACGTCCATCACGTCGCCCTGATGCATCGGCAGGCCTTGGTTCATTACGCGCGATTCCATGGGTATTTGGTTGGACTCAGTCCCGTCAGATCGTGCCTGGTTGGTTTGGTGTTGGTTCAGGCCTTAAGGCTGCACGCGAGGCTGGCAAAAGCGATGTCTTAAAGGCGATGTTGGGCCAATGGCACTTCTTCAATACATTTATTAGTAACGTTGAAATGACTTTAGCTAAGACTGATTTAGTCCTTGCCCGTCGTTATGTTGAGACCCTTGTTCCCAAAGAGCTGCACCACTTCTTAGATCAGATCCAAGCTGAGTTTGATTTAACCGTTGCTGAGATCTTGATGCTTACTGGCAAGAAATCGGTGCTTGGTGATCAAGAGATTCTGGCCCGCACTTTGCAAGTCCGTGATGCTTATCTTTCACCGATTCACTTGCTGCAAATCAACTTGCTCAAGCGAGTTCGTGATGCCGGCGATTCTGCCGATCCGATTCTGCGTCGTGCATTACTGCTAACAATTAACGGCGTTGCCGCAGGCCTTCGAAATACCGGTTGATTTTTAGGAGTTGTAACGAGTTTGCGTACGTTCTAAGCCATCGTTAATCAAAGATTCAACAACATCTGCACCACGAACAATAAATTCGCCGAGATCTTTCTGTTCGACCTTCGAAAAAGCCTTTAATACAAAATCAGCTGGCTCTTGTTCACCCATTGGTCGACCGATTCCAAGGCGTACGCGGTAATACTCTGCAGTGCCAAAGGCCGAAGTCATTGATTTCAAACCATTGTGGCCATTATCGCCACCAGCGATTTTCGTACGGATGGCAGCAAATGGAATATCGAGTTCGTCATGCAGCGCAATAATTTTTTGTGGTTCAACTGAATAAAAATTAGCAAGGGCTTTGATTGGCCCACCGGTTTCATTCATATATGAATGTGATTTTGCAACAATCACTGGATGCGCATCAACGCCAACGCCTAACTTAAAGGCTGCGATATGAGTGCGGGATTTGTGTGACGATAATTTAACGTTATGGCGTCGAACTAATTCATCGATCACCATTTGCCCTACGTTGTGACGGGTGGCAGCGTATTTATCTCCTGGATTACCCAGGCCCACTACCAACCACGTCATAACGATAAGAGTAAGGGTTAAGCCTCTGTTGCAGGTGCTGCTGCCTCAGTTGCTACTGGAGCTGCCGCTGCTTCTTCAGTTGCTGCAGTTGCCTTCTCTGACAAGTGAACAACGATTGTCTTTGGATCTGATTCAAGTTCAGTTCCTGCTGGAAGCTTCACATCAGATGCATAACGTGACTCACCTGAGTGCATGCCCTGAATATCAACTTCTAGGAAGCTAGGAATAGCTGATGCATCAACGCGTACTTCAATGGTGTTATTAACATGCTCAAGGATTCCGTCACGATCGTGCTCTCCGATTGCGTGAACAGGAACTGAAACAACAACCTTTTCGCCGCGACGAACAAGAACTAGGTCGACGTGCTCAAGGATCTGCTTGAGTGGGTGGCGAACGATCGCCTTAGGAAGTGTGAGCTCAGACTTTCCATCGATTGTGATGTCGAGCAAAACGTTTGACTGCTTCAGTGCAACGCCGAGTTCGCGTGCTGGAAGTGTGATGTGCTGTGGCTTTTCACCGTGACCGTAGATAACGGCAGGAACCAAGCCATCGCGACGTGCACGACGAGATGCGCCCTTACCAAATTCGGTACGACGTACGCCGTTGATGCTGATTTCTGCCATTTTAATCTCCTCTAGGAATCTTTCGGTTGCTTCACAAAAGTCCCAGCAGGATTACTAACCCACACCGTCGATTACGGAAGTAAATTCTTACCCTCGCCGGAACAAAGCGAACAATATCTTCGAGGGGCTATTTAAGGCAAATTCGAGGAATTTTGCAGTCAGGGCAAGCGTAGTGAACGTAAAGGCGAAGCAGTGAACGAGCTGTCCTGCAAGAAATTCCGCAGGATTTGCTTAAGAATGCCCGTCGAAGAGACTTGTGACCGACCCATCTTCAAATACTTCGCGGATGGCGCGGGCAAGAAGTGGGGCGATCGATAGAACGGTCAAGTTATCGAACTTTTGATCTTCAGAAATCGGAAGAGTATTTGTAACAACAACTTCTGATGCGCGAGATGACTTTAAGCGATCCACGGCTGGGCCAGAGAGCACGGCATGTGTTGCCGCGATGATGACATCGGCAGCTCCTGCATCGAAGAGTGCTTCGACGGCTTTGGTAATTGTTCCAGCGGTATCGATCATGTCGTCGATGACAACGCATGTTTGGCCCTGTACGTCTCCAACAACGCGACCGGTGGTGGATTCATTTGGAATACGTGGGTCGCGAGTTTTATGAATAAATGCGATTGGGCATCCACCGAGTAAATCTGACCAGCGTTCGGCAACGCGCACACGACCTGAGTCTGGTGAAACAATTGTTAATCGCGTGCGATCGACTTTGCTACCAACGTAGTTAGCAAGCATCGGTAGAGCAAACAAATGATCAACGGGACCATCAAAGAAACCTTGGATCTGTGAAGTGTGCAAATCAACGCACATCAGGCGGTCTGCTCCAGCAGTCTTAAAGAGATCGGCCATTAAACGTGCTGTGATTGGCTCGCGTCCGCGACTCTTTTTATCTTGGCGTGCGTAGCCATAAAACGGTGCAACAACAGTGATGCGCTTTGCAGATGCGCGCTTTAATGCATCGACCATGATGAGTTGTTCCATGATCTGCTTATTGACAGGTGTTGTGTGACTTTGAATTACAAATGCATCGCAACCACGAACTGATTCTTCGAAGCGAACAAAGATTTCGCCATTAGCAAAGTCGTAAGCAGATGTTGGTGTTAGTGGAATGCCCAGCTCTGCAGCAACCTCATCGGCTAGTTCGGGAAATCCGCGGCCTGCAAACAGACGCAATCTCTTTTCAGAAGATAAACGGATCTCGCTCATTTATTAGCCCTTCTTATTTTTTGCTTCGGCGGCCAGTGCTGATTTACTACCCGCGCGCTTGCGCAGGACCCAACCTAATACATTTCTCTGCTTTGCTCGGCCAACACCAATCGCGCCGGCCGGAACATCTTCAGTAATAACAGAACCTGCCGCGGTGTATGCCCCATCACCCACGGTAAGTGGCGCAACCAACATTGTGTCGCTACCGATTCGGACATGGTCTCCGATAGTGGTGTGGTGCTTGTCTACGCCGTCGTAGTTAACAAAGATTGTTGCAGCGCCGATATTGCTGCCCTCACCGATAGTGGCATCGCCAACGTATGAAAGATGTGGAACTTTTGATCCACTTCCGACGCTTGCGTTTTTCATCTCAACAAATGCTCCCGCCTTCGTTAAATCACCTAAGACGGTTCCGGCTCGTAAATAAGTAAATGGGCCAACGGTCGAGCCCTCGCCAATAACAGTGTCAGTGGCTATCGATTCAAGAACGGCAGCACCTTCTTTTACTTGGCAATTTGTAAGGGTTGTACGTGGGCCAATAACTGCGCCAGCTGCAATTGTTGTGGTTCCATAAATTGCACTGCCCGGATGGATAGTTACATCATTTGAAATTGAAGCTGTGGCATCTATCCACGTAGTTGTTGGATCGATAATTGTTACACCTTCGCGCATCCAGTGGTCATTAATGCGATCGCGCAAAAGCGCCGCAGACTCTGCAAGCTGAACTCGGTCGTTAACCCCAAGGATTTCAGTGAAATCATCGATCATGATTGCGGCAACTGATGCGCCTTCGCTCTTTAAAATCCCGATAACATCAGTTAAATACAGTTCGCCCTGCGCATTTGCATTAGTGAGTTTGCCAATCGATGCGGTTAGGGCTGCGCCATCAAATGCGTAGACGCCCGAGTTAATTTCAAAGACAAATTTTTGATCATCACTGGCATCTTTTTCTTCAACGATTTTTAAAAGTTCATTGGATTCATCGCGAATAATTCGGCCATAGCCAGTTGGATCTGGATGTTCGGCAGTTAATACAGATGCCGTGAATTTTCCTGCGTTATGGGCATCGATAAAGGCAGCCAGTGATTGGCCGGTAAGCATCGGAGTATCTCCAGCTAAAACTAAAATCGTTCCTTGCGCATTTGTACCTGCGAGCGCTAACTGTGCAGCATGTCCAGTGCCACCGCGATGTTCTTGAAATACCGTTGTAGCTAACGGTGCTATCTGCGAAATATGTGCCTCAACTGATTCACGACCGGATCCAACAACAACGCGAATTTCTTGAGCGTTTAATTGATCGACGGCGTACAAGACATGTCCTAGTAACGAACGTCCTGCAACGCCATGGAGAACTTTGGCTTTTGCCGATTTCATCCGTGTTCCTTCGCCAGCTGCGAGAACGATCACGGTTTGTACGGTCACGAGTGAATCCTATCGGTGGCTCCGCCACCAGGTATCGATCCTGGACCCTGGGCTTCAAAGGCCCATGTGCTAGCCACTACACAATGGCGGAACCCGTATTCTCCCTCATAAATGGGGATGGTTATGACCACATTGCCAAGCCCTTATGAGATTACTTTTGCCCCTGGAACTGGGCCATATGCACGCACAACGCTACCAACTACACCACTGGCCATTAGCGCCACAGTTAAATCAAGGCCCGCTTCTTCATCGGCGACTAGAAATGCAACAGTTGGGCCAGATCCTGAAACTAGCGCGCCAAGTGCTCCGTACTCCTGGCCAACATCTAGGACTAATCGAAGTGCAGGGCGCAAAGAACATGCCGCTGGTTGTAAATCATTGACCAGCGCCGCGCCGACAGATTCTGCATCGGCGGCAAGAAGTGCCTGCATTAACGCCTCATTGGTTTGCGGCTCAACGATTTCAAGACCGGTACGTAAACGATCGCACTCGTTATATACAGCTGGCGTTGATAAACCATTAGTAGAAAGAGCTAACACCCAGTGATAAGTACCGCGCGATAACGCTGAAGTTAATTGATCTCCATGACCAGTTCCGATTGCCGTTCCACCATTTAACATGAACGGAACATCGCTGCCTAGCTTTGCGGCGATATCTGTCATCTCTTCACGGCTCATTCCGAGTGAATACAAATAGTCGATTGCAACGATTGTGGCTGCGGCATCGGCGCTTCCACCAGCCATGCCACCGGCAACTGGAATCGATTTTTTTATTTCAATATGTACGTCGATTTCAAGATCGTATTCTTTTGCAACTAAAGCTGCCGCTTGTGCTGCTAAATTATTTGCATCAGCGGGTACGCCATGTGTCTGCTCACCAGTAATTGAAACCGTTACACCCGATTTTGGTTGAGAAAACGAAAGAGTGATTTCATCGTAGATCGAAATCGCTTGAAATACTGAAACAAGGCTATGAAAGCCGTCATCTTCGCGAGGGCCAACTGAGAGTTGCAGGTTAACCTTTGCGGGCACCCGAACAGTTACGCTCTTTACTGGCATGAGTTGACCTTAATGTGTTAGTTAGAAAATGTCAGGTGCAACTGCTGCGATGGAACAAAATCCACCGATTTCTAAAGCTTCACCGCGAAGTGTTGGGTCAATCTTTGCGCGAAGGAGAATCTCTTCGGCTGCAGATGATGAACCATAGAGGCCAGAAAGTGCTGACCGCAGCATCTTTCGGCGCTGAGCAAAAGCAGCATCAATGATTGTGAAAACTTTTCTACGCAGTTCTTCATCACCTGGCGTTTGTCTGCGCGTGAATCCAACTAGCTTGGAATCAACGTTGGGAGCTGGCCAAAATACAGAGCGTGAGACTGAGCCCGCACCTTTAACTTCTGCCCACCATGCAGCTTTTACTGAAGGGATTCCATAATCCTTAGTTCCTGGTTTGGCAGCTAATCGATCAGCGACTTCGGCCTGGACCATTACAACACCTGTCCGAAGCGTTGGAAATTTCTCTAGCAGATGCAATAGAACTGGAACTGAAACGTTGTAAGGCAAATTTGCAACAAGAACCGTCGGATCAGCTGGCAGGCTCTGAATTGATAACGCATCCTTATTAAGGACTGTGAGATTTTCTGGATGTGCAAAGAGATTGCCAACGGTCTTTGGAAGTTGTTCGGCTAATCGTGGATCGATTTCTACCGCCACAACTGATTGCGCTACTTCAAGTAGAGCAAGAGTCAACGACCCTAAACCAGGGCCAATCTCTAAGGCAATATCACTTGGACCAACTGCTGCAGTGCGTACGATTTTTGTACAAACATTTGAATCGATAACAAAGTTTTGGCCAAGAGATTTGGAGGGTTTTAAATCTAACGCTGCCGCTAATTCGCGAATCTGTGCCGCGCCTAAGAGTGTCATGGCGCGAATGAACCAAATAGGCGTTCGGCATTATCGCCAAGTGCAGTTGCTAATTCTCCAAGATCGGCATCGCGTTCGATGGCCATTGCTCGAACAATATGTGCAATCTGTGCAGGGGTATTGAGCGCACCGCGGTGAGGCATAGGAGCTAAAAATGGCGAATCGGTTTCGACTAATAACTGTTGGATAGGAACAATCTTTACCGCCTCACGCAACGCTGGTGCATTTTTAAAAGTTAGAGTGCCGGCAAAGGAAAGTACATAGCCGCGCTCTACACAGGTCTTAGCCATAGCTAAATCACCTGAAAAGCAGTGAAAGATGGTCTTTTCAGGGGCTCCCACTTCAAGGAGCACAGATAAAACATCCTCATGCGAATCACGATCATGAATGACAAGGGCTTTATTAGTTCTCTTTGCTAATTCAATATGCCATTTAAAGGATTCCTGTTGGCGGGCACGAAGTTCAGGCGGCGTGCGGAAATAATCTAAACCGGTTTCGCCAATTGCGCGCACTCGCGGATGCTGGGCCAATTTCTCGATAATGGCCCAGTCGGCTTCTAAATCCTTAACTACTGGGGCTTCATTGGGATGTAGTGCAACTGCAGCAAGTACAGACGTATTCCATTTTTCAGCTGCCGCAACGCACCATGCAGATTGTTCGGCTGAATATCCAACTTGAACGATGCGATCGACATTAACTGATTTAGCTTGCGCAATGACTTGCCCCACTTCAACTGAATCGGCGGCAGTGTCTGTGATGATCTCCATGTGAGCATGAGCATCAACAGTTGGAACTGGAAGCGGTTCGGGTAATGGTGCGCGAGGACGATCGATATCGCGATTGTGGCGATCAGCCATATTTCTTAAGCGGTGGTTTCTAAGCGAGGGAAAAGAACTGGCGTCTTTGTAACTATTGCACCCGGTAATAACTGACCCCATGTAGCAACATCGCTGATTTTCTGTAAACCAAGATCGCCAAGAGTTGGCTGTGCGCCTAAGCTCTGCCACAAAATTTCGCATGTCTGTGGCATCACTGAGTTAAGCAAAACGGCAAGTGCTCGTAGTGATTCTGCAGTGTTGTATAAAACATCTTCCAAAATCTCTTGGTTTGCAGGATCTTTAGCCAGAATCCATGGTTCTTTCTCGGTTACGTAGCCATTAACTTTCTTACAGAAATCCATAATCGCAACAATTCCACCTTGGAAATCTAATTCGCAGATTGCTGCATCGGCCTTAGTTACACACTCTGTAAGCGCATTTTCAAGGCCCGTATCGCTGCTCTTTGCCGGCAGTACCCCGCCACAGTATTTTTCGACCATTGCCGCTGACCGTGAGGCCAAATTACCAAAGTCATTGGCTAGCTCAGATGTATAGCGTGCGCTCATATCTTCCCAAGAAAATGAACCATCAGTACCAAATGGAATCGCACGAAGGAAGTAATAACGAAATGCATCGACTCCAAAGTGATCAGTGATGTCCTTTGGTGCAATTCCAGTTAACTTGCTCTTACTCATTTTTTCGCCGCCAACTAGCAACCAGCCATGAGCAAAAACCTTCTTAGGTACTTCAAGGCCCGCTGCCATTAACATCGCCGGCCAAATAACTGCATGAAAGCGCAAAATATCTTTGCCTACCAAGTGGACATCTGCTGGCCATGTTTGAGCAAACTTCTTGCCACCTTCAGAATCCGGTGAATCAGTCAGACCAACTGCAGTTGCATAGTTAAGCAAAGCATCGAACCAGACATAAACCACTTGATCCGTATCCCAAGGAACTGGAATACCCCAATCAAAGGTAGAACGTGAAATTGAAAGATCAGTAACGCCACCTTCTAAAAATGAAACAACTTCATTTCGAGCACTTTCTGGTTGGCATGCATCTGGATTATTTCGGTAATGTTCAAGCAGCGGTTCGACAAAGGCTGAGAGTTTAAAGAACCAGTTATTCTCATCAACTAATTCAATTGGCTTGCTGTGAATCGGGCAGCACTTCTTGCCATCGATATCTATTAAATCTCCAGGAAGTTTGAACTCTTCACATCCAACACAGTAAGGACCTTCATACTTGCCTGCATAGATGTGGCCAGAGTCTTTAAGTGATTGTAAGAATTTTTGAACGCGTTCGGTATGGCGCGGCTCGGTTGTACGGATGAAATCATCGTTAGCAATATTGAGCGCTTCCCAGTTGGGTTTCCAAGCATCTTGAACTAAACGATCGACCCATGCTTGCGGAGCAACGTTATTTTGTTCAGCGGTACGCATAACTTTCTGACCATGTTCATCGGTTCCAGTTAGGAACCAGACAGATTCACCTTTTTGACGGTGCCAACGCGTTAAGACATCGCCAGCTACTGTTGTATAGGCATGGCCAATGTGTGGCGCATCGTTGACGTAATAGATCGGCGTCGTTAGATAAAAGGATTTAGTCACTTGCTCATCTTATTCGCATCGACCACTGCGGCATAAACCAACCGCTTTGCTACTGCAAACTCCGTGGCAACGCAGGCGATGGCGCCCTTACGATCCATGCCGGCAGCTTCAAACTCGCGGACACGGGCCACCATTTCTTCTGCGGTCAATGATGCAGAATCAAAAGTTGCACCCTCGATCACCAGAGTAATTTCGCCAAGAACTTCATTGGTGTCAGCCCACTGCGAAAGCTGAACTAAATCGCCGCGAATTGTTTCTTCATATCGCTTAGTCATTTCGCGACAAATTGCACCGCGGCGATCATTACCAAAAACTGATTGCGCATCAGAGAGTGAGTCACCTAAGCGATGAGGGGCTTCAAAGAAAACCATGGTCCGCTCTTCATGCCGAAGTTTTTCAAATGTAGCTAAACGTGCACCAGCTGTGCGTGGTGGGAAACCTTCAAAAGTAAATCGATCCGTTGGGAGTCCCGAGAGCGCAACAGCCATCGTTACTGCGCTGGGCCCGGGAACAACACTTACCTCTAACCCACGCAAGATGGCCTCGCGCATTAATCGAAAGCCTGGATCACTAATTGTTGGCATGCCGGCATCTGAAACAACTAAGACGTGCGAACCTGATTCCAGTGCTGCCAATAGTTCTTGCGTCCGCTCGTCCTCGTTTCCTTCAAAAAATGAAACAACACGTGCTGTAAAAGTAACCTCGATATCTGAACAGAGGCGATGAAACCTTCTGGAATCCTCAGCAGCGATAATGGTGGCGTCGGCAATTGCAGATTTCAGACGTGCGCTTGCATCAGCTGGGTTACCCAGGGGAGTTGCCGCCAATATCAAAGCCATGGGCCAATCATCTCAGTTATTTCTTGAGCTTTGCGCATACGATTGCGCACATGATTGCCGCCATCGCCCCCATCTTGATTGCGATTGCCTCACTTGCGATTCGACTCAGTAATCTGGCAACTCCAAAAGATTTTGTCTTTGATGAGGTCTACTACGTTGATGGGGCCAGAGATTTCCTCAAATATGGAGTTGAAGTAACTGGTAGCAAACCCGAATTTATCGTCCATCCACCGGTCGGAAAATGGCTGATTGCCTCTGGAATCAAACTCTTTGGCGATAGTGAGTTCGGTTGGAGATTTGCAACAGCAATCTTCGGGGTTTTGTTGATTTTGCTATTTGCCCGATTGGCTCATGTTCTCTTCTATTCTCCTCTGTTAACAGCTATCGCAGCCCTATTAATGGCTTGCGATGGTTTAGTGCTAGTTCATTCACGTACCGCTCTGCTGGATCTATTCCTAACTTTCTTTGTTCTATTGGCCATCTATCTTTGGCATCAACAAAGACATTGGTTAGCTTCCATATCAGTGGGTTTAGCCATGGGAACAAAGTGGAGCGCGGTTTACTTCTTGGCAGCGCTTTTATTTGTATCTCTCTACAAAATTTTCTCGCAGCACCCATCTAAAAAGTTAATCCGGCCAACCATTACTAAATTTCTGCAATATGGATTCTTACCTGTCATTGTTTACATCAGCACGTGGACCGGCTGGTTTCTTGGTAACCGCGGATGGGACCGTCAGTGGTCTTCAAACCTATTTATGTCCTGGATTCACTATCACTCAGAGATGTTGGGCTTTCATACTGGATTAACACAAAAACATTCATACCAAGCTAATCCTTGGAGCTGGATGATTATGGGTAGACCAACTTCATTTTTTTATGACTCCCCCAAGGGCTGCGGAGATCAAAATTGTGCCGCAGAAGTTCTTGCTATCGGAACACCTCTGCTGTGGTGGGCAGGAACTATCGCCATAGCAATCGTGATTGGTTTTTGGATTCGCTCACTTGTGCGCAGAGTTTCAGATCCAGCTCTAAATATAATTGTGCTTGGGATGGCCGCTGGTTACTTGCCGTGGTTCTTTTTTCAGCAGCGCACCGTATTTACTTTTTATGCAGTAATTTTCGAGCCATTTATGCTTCTGGCTATTGTGTATTGCCTCAAATTACTCCTTGATGGCTCGCTGAATTCTGGAATATCGCAGGGGTTAGTTGCTGCATTTGTGGTTATTATCTTTTTGAACTTTCTCTATTTCTTTCCGATTTTTACAGGCGAAACGATCACATACGATGCATGGTTAGCTCGTATGTGGCTTACTTCGTGGATCTAATTACTCGTTAACTGCTCGTGCATGGTTTAGGCGTTCGACCGCTTCATCTGCAAGTTGTTGATCAAATATTTCATCTCGTGAAGGTGACGCTGCAGCCAATGCTTCACGCTCTAGTCGCTCCTGCTCATCGCTCCAAGCTCCAGGAATAGTTAAATCAATTACGCGCTTAGGGATGATCGCTTTCGGTGCGCTTACATATTTAGGTGCAGGAACTTCAGATGGTTCCCAAGTTTGGCGAAGCTGCGCGCTACCTTTTGGCAAAATAACAACACCTTTGAGTTCACGCTCTGACAACGGGATCCAATGTTCTTGTGAAGGCTTTGGCGTAACAACATCGGCCAAATTAGTTGCAGATACTCCTGCAGTGCGACGGTGTAGTTGTTGTACGCGACGGTATTGAATCTTATCCGCGACAGTTTGGCGCCGAACGCTTGCAACATAGATCAAAATTCCTGTTGCAGGGACCAAGGCATAAATAAATGGCATCGAATTCATAAATCCACCTACCAGAGTTGTCGTTAGTGTTGAGATAAGAATAAAAAATATGATTCGTCGACGCATTAGTAACTGTGCAACTTTTGCTTCGCGATCTAGATCAATATGCAGCGATCCGCTTCCGGTCGCGCCGTGCGGTGAAGAACTTGCAACAACAATAAGTGCGCTCTTAAAACGTTCGATGGATTTTCCAGAAAATTCGTTGCGGTCATGAATCCAGCGGGGTGCAAAATATGCGACCCACATGCCGATGATCGCGATATAGATAATTCCGGAAGTCATGATGAGCAAAGATAAAGGAGATTACGTGTAAAACTTGGGATTTAGAGCCTACTTAACGGCGGGATTTTCCTTGATAAATACAACATGGTCTCGCCAAGTGCCCCCGATATGTAAATACCTTGGCCGCTCGCCTTCAAAGATATATCCGGCTTTTTCGGCTACTCGCTTCGAAGCGGCGTTTTCTGGCCTTACATTTATTTCAATCCTATGTAGATTTAATTGAGCAAATGCATAATCGGTAACTGCCATAACTGCCTGGGTGGTAAAACCCCGGTTGGCATAGTTTTTATCGATCCAGTAGCCGATATGGCCGCCGCGCATTGCTCCGTAAATTACCCCGCCCAATGAAATCTGCCCAATCAAGTTGCGTTGATGCCAGATAGCAAAGGAAAAGGAGCGCCCGTGGCGTGCCTCTGAATTGAGAGTTCGAACCATTTCAAAATATGAGGGTAGTTGGCTTAAATCACTTGGGGTTCCACCGGGAATAATTGGAATTGTGGCCTCCCAAGGAGACAGCCAATCGCGATTTTCGGAGCGAACATTGTTCCACTTGCCACGATCTCGAAGACGAAGAGCTTGCAAGCGCAAATCGCCACTCTTAAGAATCACTGGCCATGAATAAGTCATGATGAAATTTAGATGTATCTACGCTCTAAAACGACCACTGTTACTTTATCGCCAGCTTTAAGTTGGATATCTTTTTCACCGACGGCAATAAATGCTGTTGCATCCGATAGCGTTGACAACTCTTCTTGGTTGTTCAGTGGGGTGACTGAATTGCCATCCTCTGAGAGCACAGCGCGAATGTATGAACGCATGCCTTCAGTTGATTCAATCGCTTTTTCTAGCTTTGCTTTAACGCTAGGTCGATGAATCGTTGCTGCTCCTAGCATGGTGCGAATCATTGGCCGAACAAAGAGTTCAAATGAAATGTAAGAAGCGATTGGATCCCCGGGCAAAGTTACAATTGGCGTCTTATCTGGACCAATAACTCCATAGTTATGGCGCCCACTCATTTCGATAGCCATACCGACCGTGGTTATTTCGCCCATATTTGAGATAGTGCGAGTGATCAAATCAAATGATTCATCTTGGCGTTCACCGCTAATGATAATTAAATCTGCGCGAACTAACTGATCTTCAATAAGATTTTGCAGCTCTGCCTCATCATTGGGAATCGAATGAACACGGTAGGCAACTGCGCCAACTTCACGCACTGCAGTAGTGAGCATCCATGAGTTTGTTTCAAACTCTTCACCCTCTTTAAGAAGCTTTCCTGGTTCAACAAGATCTGGACCTGCCGACATAACTACTACGCGTGGATGAGGCCTAGTTGGCAGGTGATCCAGGCCTATTGAAGCGGCTAAACCAATCTGCGTCGAACGGATTCGGATTCCGGCTTTCATCACTAATCGCTCCCCCGCATAAATATCCTGCGAGAGCGTTGCACCATGAGCATCAAGTAGTGGCATGTCAAAAGAATCAAGGGGTTTGCAAATCGCGAGAAGTGAACTCAAAAACTCATCTACCCGCGTGTGCTCTGCCATAATCACACCATACTTGTTGTAGTTAGTAATCTTTGGGATTTAAGCAGGGAATCAGCGGAAAGGAAGCGATGAATCAGAGCACAGTAAAGAAAGAGCTGCGAGACCGCTACCGCCGCGAGCGAGTTCAAAAATTCATTCCTTCGAATTTCAATGTGATTTTGAAATCCCCTGAAATTCTTAGTGCCAGCGCAATCTGTTCATATTTTTCATATGCCGAGGAGCCCAGCACAACTGAGATTAATCTCGCCTTTTTAAAAGATGGCAAGAAACTCCTACTACCCCGTGTAAATGGAGTTGAAATCGAGTGGGTGCAATGGAGCGGGGAAAAAAGCCAGTTGAAAATTACAAAGAAATTAACCGAGCCGATTGGGCCAGCTGTTACTGATCTAGATGATGTTGGCGCTGTTGTTGTGCCCGCACTACGAATTGATCAAGATGGATATCGAATGGGTCAGGGTGGCGGTTTTTATGATCGCGCATTGCCATCAATCAATGGCTGGAAAATCGGATTGGTACATGCAGGTGAGTTAACCAGCCAGATACTTCCACGCGAAGCACATGACATACCTCTAGATGCTGCCGCTACACCTTCGTTAATTGTCAGATTTATCCGTTAGGTAAATTACGCGCCATCACAATTCGTTGAATTTGATTAGTACCTTCGTAAATTTGAGTTAATTTTGCATCTCGCATCATGCGTTCAACTGGATAATCCGAAACGTATCCGTAGCCACCCAAGATTTGTACTGCATCAGTTGTAACTTTCATCGCGGTATCACTTGCAAAACATTTACTTGCCGCCGAGAAAAAGCGGAGATCCTTTTCGCCACTCTCGCTCTTTGATGCGGCAGCGTAAGTTAATTGTCGGGCAGCTTCTACATTCATTGCCATATCTGCCAACATAAATTGAACCCCTTGGAAATCGAAAATCTCTTTGCCAAACTGCTTTCGTTCATGCGAATACTTAGTGGCAACATCTAATGCGCCTTGTGCAAGCCCTAGAGCTTGGGCGGCGATTGTTACTCGAGTGTGGTCGAGAGTATTCATAGCTAACGTAAAGCCTTCGCCAACCTGGCTAATACGGCGATCATCAGGCAGCTTTACATTGTCGAAATAGACTTCACGAGTTGGTGAACCCCTAAAGCCCATCTTCTTTTCAGGAGCGCCAAATGAGATTCCGGGATCTGATTTTTCAACAACAAATGCTGTGATTCCCTTAGAGCCTAATTGGGGGTCGCCCTGGGCGATTACAGTGTAAAACTCTGATACTCCCGCATTTGAAATCCATTTTTTACTTCCATTAAGAATCCAGCCATCGCCATCGCGTTCTACTTTTGTGCGAAGAGCCGATGCATCTGATCCTGCATCTGATTCAGATAAGCAGTATGAAAAACCTTTTCCGGTAGCTAGCTGCGATAGCCAGCGTTGCTTCTGCTCTTTGTTTCCACCAAGAATTAAGGGCAGAGAACCAAGTTTATTAACTGCTGGAATTAGTGAAGAAGCTCCACAAACACGAGCAACTTCTTCAATAATTATTACCGTGGCTAATGCATCGGCGCCATCGCCTCCAAATTCGGTTGGCACATGTGCGGCAGCTAATCCAGCCTTTTGTAGCGCATCGGCAGCTTCTTGCGGGTAGCGATGTTCTTCATCAACTTCATGGGCAAATGGCGCAATTTCTTTTTCAGCTAAAGCCCGAACACTTGCACGGAGCTCTTTGTACTCACTAGGGATATCAAATAGATGCGACATTAGGGTTCATTTCTATCTCGTTGGGCTAGATCTTGTAAATACTTGTTGTACGTTGCCAACTCATCAGGCTGACCCATCGCCGCGGCGCGTGCAGTATTCCTATCGATTCGCTTGGTTTCGCGAGAATCATCGCGCATCCAGCTGATAAAAACCGCAACTAAAGCAATCAAAATCGGTACTTCACCCATTGCCCAGCCGATTGATCCGCCGATGCGCTGGTCTGCCAATAGATCTGTAAGCCATGGCGATTTCAATGATGCGAAATATCCAGCATCGATAAGAGTTGATGATGACATTAATGCAACCGAGAAGAAAGCGTGGATACTCATTGCGGCAAAAAGAATGACAATACGAACGAGGTGCGGTACCCGTCGCGGATTTGGATCAATTCCAATTACTACGTGGAAGAAGAGGATTCCGGCCAGCAGAAAGTGAATGCTCATAAAAAGATGGCCAACATGAGACTGCATCAGTGAGCCAAATAAACCAGTGAAGTACAGGGCAAAAAGTGATCCGTCAAAAAAAGCTAGGGCAACTATTGGATTCGTATAAAAAATTGCTAACTTAGAATGAAGAGCCGCTAAGAGTGAACCTCTGACACCGCGCTCTTCAACATTTCGACCTTGAGGCAGAGTACGCAATGCCAAGGTAATTGGCGCACCCAAAACTATTCCAATCGGTGCGATCATTCCCAAAATCATGTGCGCAACCATGTGATACGAAAATGCGAAGTGCGCGTATAAACCTAAGCCACCGCTCGTTGCAAAATCAATTGTTGCGATTGCAAGTGCAAATGAAATAGTGCGCCCTACAGGCCACTTGTCTCCACGCTTTGTAAGAACCATAACTCCTTTTATGTAGAGGGCGACGGCAGTTACCAAAACTCCAATCATCAGCGCATCAGGTTCGTAGCTAAAAAAGATTCGGCTCCAAGTTGGGGCCGGTGGCGATGAGATGCCTGCCACCGCTAATGCCGGATCAAAAGTGAGAGGTTCAGGTCGAGACGGTGCTTGATTTGAAGATAGCCATGCTCCCATTGCAACGGTTATGACCATGACAAAGCTTTCAGCAAAAATCAAACGTGCGAAGCCTTTCCAATCAATTGAATCGCGATGTGACAAGTTCTTGCGATGCAAGTAGCCAAATGAAATTAAGACAATGGTGAGAAATACTTTTCCTAATACAACAAGGGCATATGCAGAGCTCCACGCCTCTTTGAAATCTAGGCGGGCCCAGGCGTTTACGGTTCCGCTGATAACAACTGCAATCGCAGACCATAAAGCCAAAATACTAAAACGTGGCACGGCAATTGGTCGATCTTCTGGATCAAGAATTGCCAGAGTAATTACCCCACCAACCCAAAGCGCGAGTGCGACTACGTGAATTACAAGAGAGCCGATCGCTAATGCATGCGAACCGCTAGAAGCAGAGTGACTTTGGAAGATAGGCGCTACTAAACCAATAAGGGTGAGAATAAGTAGAAAAATTACAGTCAAAATCTTCTTGAGCCGTATAGAAACCAAGGTGACAAAGAGGGCGACGGCTGCTTCGAAAAGTAGGTATTGGCCAAGAGTTATCTGGGTAACGAAAGACCGAAGCACTGTTGCATCTAAGGCAACTGATAAAGGCTGATCAAGGATTGTCGCCAATGTAAAAAGAATTGTTCCGATTGAGCCAACCGTCCACGCTATCCCAGAGGCCCATAGAACTGTTCGCAATTTATGCGCAGAAGTTGAGAGTTTTCCATGTACATCTAAGAGCAAAAAACCCATTGCTAACAAAGTTCCAACTACTGCAAAACTGCCGATGAGGGATAGATATTTAAATATCGTGCTTAAAGCAATCATCGCTCTCGAAATAACTTTCGGGCATAAAGTGCTAGACCAATAAATACGAAAAAGGCAATGACCAAGATAAAGATAATGAAAACATTTGTGCCCCAACTACTGCTTGCCGGATTTTGAGACTGCGTTGGAGTTGGCGTTGGTTCATTGGGAGTAATAACACTTGGAGCAGAGAAATTAAAAGTAAATGAACCCTCTAGTGGAACATCGGCTTCGGAATACAAAATATAAGAAACGCGATAAATGCCCGAGTCTGCGAGAGGTTTTAATCCTATTGTTGCCGTTACATCGCTGACCATCAAGGTTCCATCATCAACACGTACACCTGCTGGATCTGTAATTACGATTTCATTTCCATCAGGCAGCATTGCAGTTTGTGTTGTGAGAGTGACCGATGTTGGGGCCACTGTGACAGTTGAACCACTAATCGGAGAAGTCGTAATTAATGAATTAGCTGAGGCGGTGGACATGCCAATAAATCCAAAAATCGCCGCGCTTGCTAAGAACCCTGTGATCCTTGAGATTTTCACTTATGTCCCCTTCGTAGCGCTGCCTCTAATTCGCGCCAATCGTCTCACTTCTTTAGACTTGGCATCTACCCCTCGGTGGGGTGTTAGCCCAAGATTCGGAGTGACTGTGCCTACATATCAATATGCATGTAACGCCTGTGCCCACGAGTTCGAGGTTTTTCAATCTTTCAGTGATGCCTCACTGACAGAGTGCCCAGAATGTAAAGGCGAAATCCGAAAGGTTTATAGCGCCGTAGGTGTTGTCTTTAAAGGTTCTGGTTTTTATAAAACAGATTCAGCAGTTAAGAAGACCTCTACTGAAAGTTCAAAGCCAACGACAGCACCAACTCCTGCTGCAGCCCCTGCTGCCAAAACAGATTAATCCTCGTGGTGTGGCGGCTTATCTGATTTCATCTCTTCTTCGCGGCGCAGTTGTTCGGCAGCGGCTTCAGGATCGATCTCATCTGAAGTCACATTAGGAAAGAGATCGCTCATGGTTTTAAGTCTAGCGCTAAGGGGTAATTAGGGTGTTTGAGAAGCTTGGAAAGTTCATCGTTAAGCGCAGCAAGATTGTTTTGCTGGTCTTTATTCTGGTGACATTGGCTGCGGGTGCAATCGGTTCTCAAGCATTTGGACGTTTAGATAGCGGTGGTTACTCAGATACCAATAGTGAATCTGCCAAAGCCGCTAAGTATGTCATCGATGTTTTTGGCGCTGAGGAACCGATCGCCGTCATGGTTGTGGACTCTGCAAACTCTTCAATTGATGATCCGCAAGTTGCCGCAACTGCAAGTGAAGTAGAAAAGAAAATTCAGAACTATAAAGGTGTCTCAAAGGTTGTTTCGTACTGGTCAACTGGCGGTGCACCTACTATGAAATCTACCGATGGAAAAGCAGGATTCATTCTTGTCTATTCAGATCTGGAAGCCTTTGATTGGGACGCTCTTGGCTCATTAGGAGCAGCATTACAAAAAGAGTTCGATGGCGAGTATAAGAATATTCATGTTTACGCATCCGGGGCTGGCGTTATTACTCATGCAATCAACCACAAAATTGAAAAAGATTTAGTTGTTGCAGAGTCGATTGCAATCCCTCTGACTTTTCTACTCCTTCTCTTTGTTTTTGGCGCTTTTGTTGCGTCAGCAACGCCACTATTTGTAGGAGTTACCGCCATTCTTGGCTCGTTTTTCATTATTTACTTACTGACTTTGTTTACCAATGTCAGCGTATTTGCTCTCAACCTCATTACAGGTCTAGGACTTGGGCTAGGAATTGATTACGCGTTATTGATGGTGAACCGATTCCGAGAAGAGCTTCATCATGGCCACACTGTTGAAGAGTCGGTAATCACTACTGTTGCTACCGCAGGTAAAACAGTTTTCTATTCTGGACTCACTGTCTTCGTCACGATGGCTTCATTGCTGTTTTTCCCGCTTGAGTTCTTAAAATCATTTGGTTATGCAGGCATCGCCGTTATTTCGATGGCAGTCCTGGGGGCAGTTATTGCACTACCTGCATTACTTGCAGTCCTTGGTGAAAAAGTTGATAAGGGCATAGTTCGAAAAAGTGCAATTACACCCAAAGAAGATGGGCGATGGGCCCGAACCGCTCGAAACGTAATGCAGCGCCCAGTTCCTGTGATCCTTGCTTGTTTAGTTGTCCTAGGAATTCTTGCTGCACCGATTACGAATATCTCTTTCGCACAAGTTGATTCTCGGGTGCTACCTGCTTCAGATCCTGCCGCAATTGCATCACAAATTGTTGATACTCGCTTTGATGGTTTGATTGGCAGCCCAATTGAAGTTGTTGTACCTAAAGGCGTTGGACGTGAAGCAGAAATTACTAAGTTCCTTGCGCAAGTTAATAACGTTGAAGGCGTTGTCCGTGTCGGAGTGCTTGAAACCTACGGTAAAGATATCCGCGTTCAAGTTATCTCTTCACAGCCCTCTCGCAGTACTTCTTCTTTGCAAGTAATTCATGATATTCGAAATCTAGATAAACCTGATGGAACACTTATTGGCGGGGCTGCTGCAGATTTCACTGATTCACAAGATGGCATCGCAAATAAATTACCCGTAGCTTTGGGATGGATTGCCCTGACAGTTCTGATTTTGATTTTTGTCTTTACTGGCTCAATCATCCTGCCTATTAAGGCAGTGATTCTCAATGGTCTATCTCTTGTCGCCACCCTCGGGGCGATTACCTGGGTATTTATCGATGGTCATCTCAAATGGTTGGTTGGTGATTTCACAGTAACCGGCACATTAGATACCGGATCTGTCATTCTGGTAGCCGTTGTGGTCTTTGGGCTTTCAATGGACTACGAACTATTTCTGCTTTCACGTATTCGTGAAGAACATTTAGCCGGCAAGAACAATATTGAATCCGTAGCAGTAGGTCTGCAAAGATCTGCACGAATCATTACCGCGGCTGCACTTTTGCTTGCTGTAGTTTTCGCCTCCTTTATGACCAGCGGCGTTACATCAATCAAGATGCTGGGATTTGGTGTTTCACTTGCTGTGATCTTGGATGCAACGATAGTTCGTGCCTTATTGGTACCTGCACTGATGCGCTTATTTGGTGAACGCAACTGGTGGGCACCAAAGTGGATGCAAAAATTCACACTTAAGCATTAATTCATTTGAGACGAATCGCAAAGTTGTAGCAAGAAAGCCCCCACCGATTACGGTGGGGGCTTTCTTTAACTACTTATTGCGTGGAGTTACTTACGAGCTACCTGGACGGTAATCTCTGAGTAACGGCTTGCTGGAACGTTCAATTTGGCAGGACCCTTACCAGAAATCGAATATGTTCCCTTAACTCCCGCTGATTTCAAAGCCTTTGCAACCGCTGCTGCGCGAGCCTTTGAAAGGGCAAGGTGTGTTTTTGGGTTAGTAGTCGGCTGCACCCAACCAACTACAGTAATTGAGACATTGCCCTTTGCAGCCTTTGCCTTATTAGCGATTGCCTTAATGACCGCCTTTGCTTTTACATTCAGTACAGATGATGCGTAAGCGAAGTAGACCTTGCCACTAGCGACTGTCTTCTTAGGTTGAACCACCACACCAACTGATGCTGAACGAACTTCACCCTTAGGTGAGAGGCCATTGAGCTGAATTGTGTGACCACCTGTTGCAAGCTCTGGAATAGTCAATGAGCTTGAGAAGTTTCCATTCTTATCTGTTCGAATGACACCCATAAAGATTGGGTTAGAGAACGCATAGACGTAGACATCCGAGTCAGGCATGAAGCCAGTTCCCGTGAACGCAGCTGCTAGGCCTGGATCAACGATGATGCGATTCCGATTGTCCAAAGCCAATGGCTGACCGTTTTCACCCTTAGCTTGAAGCTTCAAGTTCCAATCAGCTGCTGTCAACTGAATAGCGTTTGCGTCACCATTTGGTGCAATATTGATCTGATAAGGAACACCGTCCACCGTCACGAAGGAGGTGCCTTGTGCCAGACCAGCATTTGCATTTAGAGGTCCAAGTTGAACTGTTCCATCAACAAACGTATATGCACCAGCTGCAGTTGCCGTACCAGTATCTGGGTTAGTAACAACGACATCCACGGCCCCTGCTGCATGAGCACCAGTTGTGCATGTAATTGAGGTTGAAGTCGATGCTGTTACTGCACAAGTAACTCCACCAGCAGTAACTGCTGCACCTGCTACGAAGTTAGTGCCAGTGATCGTGACCGATGTTCCACCAGTAATTGGTCCAGCCTTCGGTGAGATCGATCCGATTGTTGGAGCAGAGATAGGGGTTACATATGTATATGCACCAGCTGCAGTTGCCGTACCAGTATCTGGGTTAGTAACAACAACGTTGACAAGACCTGCTGCATGAGCACCAGTTGTGCAAGTAATAGATGTTGAAGTCGATGCTGTTAC
>CAITQC010000079.1 GCA_903894425.1 uncultured Actinomycetes bacterium | reverse complement strand
ATGTTTTATTATCAAGGTTGCTATAGTGGGCTAATGCCCTAAGATAGTCATCTTCGTCGTAGATCGTCACCATGGTTATTTGTTCTGGTATAAAGAAGTCGTTGTATTCATAATCCTGTTTAGACAATCTTTACTATGGCATGATAGGCCCCATTGATCACTTCGGTCATCTTATCAAAATCGAGCGTCTCGATGGTATCAGATTCCAGGTGGTAATGTGGATTGCGCACGAACGAGGTATCATTGATCATTAGGGCAGGATATCCGAAACGCCAATAGCTACTTTGATCAGACAATCCGGCTGGTCCATCGCCCGAAGGATAGCTAACGACCTGCACGTCGATCTGGGCCTCTTCGGCCATCAATGTATGAACCCGAATATTAAACGATTCATAGTCTTGTATTCCCACCACGATGATAAAGTTGGCTGTGCTTGGATAGAGCTTCGCCAATTCTTCTGAAGGATAGGGTTGTGAGTTAGGCTCATCGGAGAAGAAGCCGATCATTTCGTAGCAGATCATGCCAATCACGTCGACTTTATTATCGGAAAGCGATTTTGCATGCACGTAGCTTCCCATTTTTGTCGTTCCAAAGAATGGGGGTTCTTCGAGGCAGAAGGCTACAAAGTCTATCTGATAATCTAGGTGTGGTTTATTTTCGCCAATTAGTCGGGCAGTCTCCAACAGGCCGGCCACTGCACTTCCGTTATCATCGGCACCAGGCTGATCGCCGTAGACATCATAATGGGCTCCAACGACTAATCGCTTAGAAGCACCTTTGTTGTATGAGCCAATGACATTGGTATATTCCTGTCCATTGGCGATCCATTTCTGCTCTTCGATTTCCAGTCCAGCGTTAACAAAGACCTCTTTAATATAATCACAAACTTTCCCGAGACTTTCGAGATTCAGGTAGTTGCGGTATGGACGCAGTTCAGTCAAAAACTGAACATCGTGGTAGAGTCTATTTCTTTGTGCGGTCATAGTAATGTTAGGTAAGGTTTAGTAGCAAAAGCCAGTTACGGATTGCCAGTTTAAAGGTTAGTTAGGTTGTGTGCGAGATCAAAATGGGTCAGTAAATCTCGAAGGTCTTCCGAGCTCTTCATCTTCTTTTTTGGCAGCTGCGATGTTGCATTCAAAGAGATACGGATTTTCAGATTCAAGGAACACAAAGCAGAATTTTAAGGTTGTGATTTGTCCCTCATTCGCTTCAACCATGATTCCCGTCCTTGACCTCTCGGAATTATCTTTTATGACACGGGGGAACTTTCCACCATTAAATAGAACCACGCGACTGCCAAAACTGCAATGACTACAACGGTCATACTCCACAGCTGTTATTTCAGTCTCAGCAAGTTTTAATCGATACCACTCAAGGAATTCGTATTTACTCACGACCAGGGTCTCCAGGTCAGGCGACTGAATCTCAAACTCACCATTCTCAGCTAATAAGTCAGTCAGGATTTCAAGATTAACCTGTTCTGTAGCGATGGCAAATTCAGCCGTAAGATCTTGCGAGGTGCTTATTAATGTTGGCATTTAGGAGAATAGAGGTTAGGCGTAAATAGAGTTTTAAAGTTAAACTAAATCTTGTTTTATGTCTATGGAATTGCAAGTATTAGTATCAAAACT
>CAITQC010000078.1 GCA_903894425.1 uncultured Actinomycetes bacterium | reverse complement strand
CATTACATCGATCTTGGCAGTTGCCCTGGTTACATGGATGGTTTTTTGGATGAAGCGCACTGCCCGATTCTTAAAATCCGAACTCCATGGAAAGGTTGATTCAGCCTTAGTAACAGGGCCAATAGCAGTTGGCGCAGTAGCTTTTTTAGCGGTAATCCGTGAGGGCCTTGAAACCGCACTCTTTATCTATTCAAACTTTAAGAGCGTTGCCGATACAAAGAGCTCCTCGATCGGGCTTTTGCTGGGCTTTAGTGTTGCGATTTCATTGGGCTACTTAATCTATAGATCCTCCATTAATCTAAACCTCAGTAAGTTTTTTAAATACACCGGCGTTGCCCTCATTGTTGTCGCAGCTGGTGTCTTGTCCTACGGGGTCCATGAGTTTCAAGAGCTTGGCTGGCTTCCAGGAGATCACTCCTACGCTTGGGACTTTTCCTCAACTATTGCATCTGACTCATTTATTGCTGCAGCCCTTGGTGGAACCGTGGGCTTTGATACGACAACCTCTTGGCTTCAACTTGGAATCTGGTCAATCTACTTAGTCGCAGTCCTAGTTCCCTATCTTTCAAAGCCACGCGCCAGCCGACTCACACCTGCATAAGCGCTGTCGCAATCCCTTACTGGCGGGTAACATAACCGCTATACCTGCCCTAGTAAAGGATCACTATGTCTCGCACCGTTGTCTTAGTCGATGCCGTTCGCACTCCCTTTGGAAAATCAGGAGGGATGTATGCCGGTACTCGCGCCGATGATCTCATTGTGCGCGCAATTCGCGGATTGCTAGATCGAAATCCATTAGTTGATCACAGCGCCATCGATGATGTTGCTATTGCCGCTGCCACGCAAACAGGTGATCAGGGAATGAATATCGGCCGTAGTGCAACATTGCTAGCAGGTTTACCAAATACCGTTCCAGGATATTCAGTTGATCGTTGGTGTGCAGGTGCACTCACGGCGGTAACAACAATCGCCGGAGCAATTGCATTTGGTTCAAATGATATTGCTATCGCAGGTGGCGTTGAGCATATGGGAAACCATCCAATCGGTGAAGGTTTAGATCCAAATCCGCGTTACCTAGCAGAAAAAATCGTGGAACAAGATGCACTTGCGATGGGTGCTACTGCTGAACGTTTACATGATCGCTTTCCAACGATTACTAAAGCTCGCGCCGATGCCTATGCGCTTAACTCACAGATTAAAACCGCTAAGGCATATGAAGCCGGTTTGATTCAACGAGATTTAATACCAATGGCAGCACGCAACGCCGAACTTGGTTGGACTATTGCAACTGTTGATGAACCACCTCGTCCGCAGACGACGCTAGAAGGTTTAGCTGGTTTGAAAACTCCATTTAGACCAGCAGGTCGCGTTACTGCAGGTAACTCTTCTGGATTAAACGATGGTGCAACCGCCGCCCTGCTTGCAAGTGAAGACAAAGCTAAAGAGCTTGGTTTAACGATCAAAGCCCGTTTAGTTTCTTATGCATTTGCCGGTGTCGAACCTGAGGTTATGGGATTTGGTCCCGTCCCATCAACTATTAAAGCGCTAAAGCAGGCTGGCTTAAGAATTGAAGATATCGGTCTCTTTGAAATCAACGAGGCCTTTGCAGTCCAAGTAATTGCCTTCCTTGAGCACTTTGGAATCGCCGATGATGATGTTCGTGTTAATCCATTTGGTGGTGCAATCGCAGTTGGCCACCCACTTGCATCTTCGGGTGTTCGCTTAATGCTCAACCTCGCACGATCTTTCGAGGATCATCCAGAAGTTCGCTATGGATTAACAACGATGTGTATCGGCCTAGGTATGGGCGGATCTGTTATTTGGGAAAACCCACGATTTAATGGTCAGGGGAAATAAATGAGCGTAGATATCAAACTTCCAGAAGGTGCACCAGAAGAGGTTGTCACACAGGCGTTAGTCCGCGATGTCGACCTAAGTGCTTTTGGCGCTAAGGGGACACTTGCGCTGATCACTCTAGATAATGGTCACGACCACAACCGCCCCAATACATTTGGACCTCAATCACTTCTTGCGCTAGATGCTGCAATAACTGAAGCGACATCACGCAAACCAGCGGCAATCGCAATCACGGGTAAGCCATTTATTTTTGCAGCTGGTGCTGATTTATCGGCGCTCTCATTTATTACGAATCGCGAGCAATCACTTGCAATTGGAAAGTTAGGTCATGATGTTTTCCGCCGTTTAGGTCAATCATCGATTCCAACTTTTGCATTTATTAATGGACTGGCTCTAGGTGGCGGGCTTGAAGTTGGTTTGCACTGCCAGTGCCGCACTCTGGCATCAACTGCATTTACTGCCTTGCCTGAAGTTTTCTTGGGTCTAGTGCCTGGATGGGGCGGCGCCACGATTCTGCCTAAGTTAATTGGTCCAGAGCGGGCAGTTCAGGTAATTATGCTCAATGCGCTCAATAACAACACAATGATGAAAGCTAAAGATGCTTTCAAACTTGGTGTTGCAGATGCCGTATTTGAGCCATCAGATTTCCTTGAACGATCTATCGCTTTTGCTGCCGCAGTTCTAAACGGTTCAACTAAAGTCGAACGTAAGGACTACAGCCAGGATCCAGCTTGGGATGCTGCTCTTGCAACTGGTAAAGCTGCGGCGTTAAAGAAATATGGCGGGGCCGAGATTGCTTCACCATTTAAAGCACTTGAACTTATTGCAGCAGCAAAGAGCAATACTTTGGGACAAGGCTTCGATGCCGAAGATGTAGCCCTTGCCGATTTAACTATGAGCGACCCACTTCGAGCATCTCTCTATGCATTTAATGTAATTCAGAAAAAGAGAAAGAAAGTTGAAGGTGCACCTAAACCGGCCCTTGCTCGCAAGGTTACAAAGGTGGGAGTTGTTGGTGCCGGATTAATGGCTTCGCAGCTGGCCTTACTTCTTCTACGAAACTTAAAATGCCCAGTAGTTATGACCGATATCGATCAAGAGCGCGCCGATAAAGGAGTGGCCTGGGTTAAGAATGAGTTGGCAAAGTTGGTCGAGAAAAAGAGAATGTCAGCAGAGTCTGCCGGCCGACTATCTCTATTGATTAGCGGATCTGCCGACCAAAACGTATATGCGGGTTGCGATTTCATTATTGAAGCTATCTTCGAGGAGCTCTCTCTTAAGCAGGAACTATTCAAAAAGTTAGAGGCGATAGTTTCACCTGAGTGTGTGCTAGCAACGAATACTTCTTCACTCTCTGTTGAACGTATGAGCCAAGGGTTAAAAAACCCCGAGCGCGTTGTGGGTTTCCACTTTTTCAACCCTGTAGCTGTTATGCCACTTCTTGAGGTAGCGAGGACAAGTGCAACAGATGATGCAACAACTGCTACAGCGATCGCTATTGGAAAAGAGCTCAAGAAAACCATGATCATCTGTAAAGATGCACCTGGTTTTGTTGTAAACCGTTTACTCACACGTTTCATGGGCGAGATCACTGATGCCGTAGATGAAGGAACTGCCCCCGATGTTGCAGATAATGCAATGCGCACTATTGGTTTCCCGATGTCTCCATTCCAACTTCTTGATCTTGTTGGACCTGGCGTTGCTTTGCATGTATCGCAAACTTTGCACGCAAACCTTGGTGATCGTTACCGAATCTCGCCAACTATGCAGTCAATGGTTAAAGAAGGCGTACGAAACTTCTATATCAAAAATGAAGATGGCAGCGTTGGAGCTAACCCTGCAGCTATCGCATTAATTCATAAAGGTGATTCACCATCAACTGCCGAACAAGTCCGAAGCCGTGCACTAACTGCTTTGGCAGTTGAAGCGCGAATGATGCTCGATGAAGGCGTTGTATCAACTGCAGCTGAAATCGATCTATGTATGTTGATGGGTGCCGGATGGCCAATGCATCTAGGTGGAATCTTGCCTTACTTGGATCGTGAAGGAATTAGCGAGGCTGCTTGCGGTCAGCGTTTTCATCCGAAGGGAGCTGCATCTCTGCCTTAAGAGAGCTGCTCCATTCAACAACGCTGCGCGCAATATTTTGAGCGGTAATCCCGATATCGTTCAAGATTTCACCGCGCTTTGAATGCTCTATAAATTCAAGAGGGACTCCGATTGAATGCAATGGAATCATGACGCCTGCATCTCTCAACATCTCTGAGATCGAACTTCCGATTCCAGCATGACGGATTCCATCTTCAAGAACTACAACACTCTTGTAGCGCTCGGCCATACGAATCAGTGATTGTGGCAAAGGCTTAACCCAACGTGGATCAATAACTGTAACGCCGACACCTTCGCGGTAGGCCGATGAGGCAGCTTCAACTGCAATAGCCGCCATTGCGCCAACGCTGACCATTAATACATCTGCGCTTTCTCCGCGATATAAAACATCGATGCCATCACGACGCTCAAATGCTGGGATATCTTCTTGAACCGATCCCTTTGGAAAGCGCACCATTGAAGGGGCATCACTAATATCAACTGCTTCTCGCAATAGTTCTTTTAGCCGTGCACCATCACGAGGTGCGCCAACATGCATCGTAGGGACGATTCCAGTAAGAGCTAAATCCCAAATTCCATGATGTGATGGCCCATCATCACCAGTAACGCCAGAGCGATCCAAAACAAAAGTAACGCCGGCCTTGTGCAAGGCAACATCTAAGAGCATCTGATCAAATGCGCGGTTAAGAAATGTTGAATAAACAGCTACAACTGGATGCAAACCAGTAAATGCAAGACCGGCAGCACTAGTCACTGCATGCTGTTCAGCGATTCCAACATCGATTGTGCGATCAGGATATGCCGCTTGAAATTGATCAAGTCCAGTTGGTCCGAGCATAGCTGCAGTAATCGCCACAATGTCGCTTCGGGATTTACCAATCTCAACTAACTCTTGTGCAAAAATTTTTGTCCAGGAAGTTCCACTCTTAGATAAAGGCTCCCCCGTTTCAGGATCAATTACCCCAACGGCATGGAATTTCTCGGCCTCATCGGCAACTGCAGGTTTGTGACCTTTCCCTTTTTCTGTGATTGCATGGACCAAGATTGGCGCGCCATACTCTTTAGCCTGATGCAATGCTTTTTCCATGGCAGCAATATCGTGACCATCGATTGGTCCCATGTATTTAAGACCTAAATCTTCAAACATTCCCTGAGGTGCAACGATATCTTTAAATCCCTTTTTCATTCCATGTAAAGTCTCATAGATAGGAACTCCAACAACTGGAGTCTTATGTAATACCTCTTTACCCCAGTCAAGGAACTTTTCATATCCGCTAGTTACGCGCAATGTTGAGAGATAGGTAGCCACACCACCAATTGTTGGTGAATACGAACGGGTATTGTCATTAACAACGATTACAAGGTTTCGCTTTTGTTCTGGCGCAATATTGTTAAGTGCTTCCCAAGACATTCCACCAGTGAGTGCACCATCGCCAACCACAACAACTACATGGCGATCTGTTGCACCTTGAAGTTTAAAACCTCTTGAAATTCCATCGCCCCATGAAAGAGCGGTGGATGCATGTGAGTTTTCAATAACATCATGAGTGCTTTCGGCGCGGTTTGGATAGCCAGAGATCCCACCCCGCTGACGTAAGGTGTCGAAGCTTTGTGCGCGCCCTGTCAGCATTTTATGAACATAGGACTGGTGACCTGTATCAAAGACAATGACATCTTTAGGGGATTCAAATACGCGATGAATTGCAACTGTAAGTTCAACGACACCAAGGTTTGGGCCTAAATGGCCACCGGTCTTAGAGACTTTTTCAACGAGCAATGTACGGATTTCAGCGCTCAGTTCGATTAACTGATCGTGAGTCAGGGTTGCCAAATCGGCAGGGGAATTAATCTGGCTCAACATGGCCATAAGTTTAGGCGCTTAGGCGTTTAAGAGCGAACGCAACACATACTGCATGATTCCTCCGTGGCGATAATAATCTGCCTCACCAGGTGTATCTATGCGCACGCTTGCAACAAAGCTCTTACCGCCGGCCGTTACGGTGAGCTCCTTAGGAACTCCCCCCGTATTGAGAGCAGTGATTCCGCTAATTGAAAATACTTCATCGCCAGTGAGTCCAAGTGAAGCAGCGTTTTCACCGTTTTTGAACTGCAGCGGAAGTACGCCCATGCCAATTAAATTTGAACGGTGGATACGTTCGAAACTTTCAGCAATCACTGCACGGACTCCCAGCAGCGCAGTTCCCTTTGCCGCCCAGTCGCGTGATGAACCAGAGCCGTACTCTTTACCGGCCAAGATAACTAGCGGCGTACCAGCGTTTTCATAAGCAACTGATGCATCATAAATAGTTGATTGTTCGCCGTTGCTTGCAAAGTTTCGGGTGAATCCACCTTCAACGCCATCGAGAAGTAGGTTCTTTAGGCGAATGTTGGCAAAAGTTCCACGGATCATCACTTCATGGTTTCCGCGACGTGAGCCATATGAGTTGAAATCTTTGCGATCGATTCCATGATCAGCTAAATATTTACCGGCAGGTGAATCTGCTTTGATGTTTCCAGCAGGTGAGATGTGATCTGTAGTAACTGAATCTCCAAGAATTGCTAGAACGCGCGCGCCTGCAATATCAACAACTGGCGTTGGATCCTTTGGCATCCCATCAAAGTAAGGAGGTTTACGAACATATGTCGATTTGGCATCCCACTCGAAGGTCTTTCCAGTTGGTGTTGCAAGTGACTTCCAACGGTGATCGCCATCAAAGACTGACGCATAATCCTTGGTAAACATTGCAGAAGAAATAGAAGATTCGATTACAGATTGAATTTCAGCTGGAGTTGGCCAGATGTCAGCTAGGTAGACATCGTTTCCACTTAGATCCTTGCCAAGAGCATCCTTCTCAAAATCATGATCCATAGTTCCGGCAATTGCATATGCAACAACTAAAGGAGGTGAAGCTAAATAGTTCATCTTTACATCAGGGCTGATACGGCCTTCAAAGTTGCGGTTACCTGACAACACAGCCGTCACCGCTAAATCCCCATCATTGACAGCTTTACTGATTTCAACTGGAAGCGGCCCGGAGTTACCAATACAGGTAACGCAGCCATATCCAACTAAGTTAAATCCGAGAGCTTCCATGTATTTCGTTAAATCTGCGCGATCATAATAATCAGTTACAACCTTTGATCCCGGCGCAAGTGTTGTTTTAACCCAAGGCTTTGATTTCAACCCTTTTTCAACGGCCTTTTTGGCAAGTAGCGCCGCACCAATCATCACTGAAGGATTTGAAGTATTTGTACATGATGTAATCGAAGCAATAACAACATCGCCGTTTTTCACACGGGTTGCGCCGGCGCTGACTTCACTCTTTGAAGTCTTGTCCGAGTAATACGTTGGCAAGATCTTTTCAAAGGCTGACTTTGAATCACTTAAGGAGATGCGATCCTGCGGACGCTTTGGACCTGCAATAGATGGAACAACGCTCGATAGATCGAGTTCAACATGCTCTGAAAAACGTGGCTCAACCGATGGGTCATGCCACAAACCCTGCTGCTTTGCATACTGCTCAACTAAAGCAACTTGATCATCGCTGCGACCAGTTAAACGTAAATAGCGAAGTGCTTCTTCATCGATTGGAAAAATTGCACATGTTGATCCGTATTCAGGGCTCATGTTTCCGATAGTTGTTCGGTTGGCCATCGGTACTGAAACAACGCCCGGACCATAAAACTCAACAAATTTTCCGACAACACCATGCTTGCGCAAAATCTCGGTAATCGTTAAAGCCATATCTGTAGCAGTTGTTCCAAGTGGTAGTTGGCCGGTCAGCTTAAATCCAACAACGCGTGGAATCAGCATCGAAACTGGCTGACCTAATAGAGCTGCTTCGGCCTCAATTCCACCAACTCCCCAACCCAAGACGCCAAGACCATTGACCATTGTTGTGTGTGAATCAGTTCCCACAACGGTATCGGGATATGCGCGAAGTACTCCGTTAACGCTTCGGGTCATAACCACGCGCGCTAAATACTCAATATTTACTTGGTGAACGATTCCAGTTCCAGGTGGAACAACTTTGAATTCGTCAAAGGCCGTTTGTCCCCAACGCAAGAAGCGGTAACGCTCTTGATTTCGTTCGTATTCAATATCAGTGTTCTTTTCAAATGCATCTTTTGTTCCAAAGACATCGGCGATAACTGAGTGGTCGATAACTAGCTCGGCTGGAGCTAGTGGATTTACTTTTGAAGCATCTCCCCCAAGTTCAACAATAGCCTCGCGCATTGTTGCAAGATCTACGATGCAGGGAACTCCCGTGAAATCCTGCATAACAACACGTGCGGGCGTAAATTGAATCTCAGTGTCAGGCTCTGCCGCTGGATTCCAATTAGCAAGTGCGCTGATGTGATCGGCGGTGATGTTAGCGCCATCTTCGGTGCGCAGCAGATTTTCCAAAAGGACTTTGAGCGAGAAGGGCAGATTGGATGCGCCATCGATTGCAGAGATATCAAAAATCTCATAACTCTTGCCCGCAACTTCTAGGTTTTTCTTTGCGTTAAAAGAGTTCTTACTCATTAGCTCCCCTTATGAAACATCGCTTACTTGAGCGTCAAGATACCTTAGCGGGCTCAAACAGTGCAACACATTCGATGTGATGTGTCATTGGAAAGAGATCAAAAGCCCTCAATTTTGTGAGTGAATATCCATTATTTAGAAAGTAACCAGTATCACGCGCCAATGCAGCTGGGTCACAAGCCACATAGACAACTCTGCGCGGAGAAAGTCGGGCAATTTCATTTACTACAACTTTGCCGGCACCATCTCGCGGTGGATCTAAGACAATTACATCTGCTGTTTGAATTCGCGGTAAGTGTTTTGCAACATCTCCTGTAACTATTTTTACATTCTTGTGTGCAGCAAAATTACGTGAAGAATCACTTGTTGCACTCTTACTTCCTTCAATGAGATCGATACTCCCGTTTTCGCCAACTCCATCTATTAATGCCGCAGTAAAAAGTCCGACTCCGCCATAAAGATCGAGAACGTGATCTCCTGCTTTTATCGCTGAAAAATCCTGCACAACAGAGCTCAACACCGTTGGCGCACTGACATGTCCCTGCCAAAATGAATCGTTGCTAACTTCCAAAGTTTTGCCCAGCACTTCTTCGTGCAAGACTGCCGGACCTTCACTCAAGCGAGATTTAGTCTCACCACGTGTTGCAATAAGTGAAATAGATCGCTCGCCAGAGTTTGAAGCCGCAATCTCTACTCGCATATCCCCGCGCCACTTTTTACTAGCTAGCTCTGCAAAACCAATACCTTGCGCAGCAACCAGACAGTTCGAAATAGGAATAACGGTATGGCTGCGGGAGCCAATGAAACCTAAGTGGCCATTGCGATCAGTTGTTGAAGTAATGCGTGATCGCCAACCAAGCTCACCCCCAACGCTTTCAACATCAACAGCAATATCCATCTTTGCAATTCGGGCGAATTGTTCGGTAATTACATCGCTCTTCAATTGCAACTGGCGCGCTGGGGCAACATGCTGAAAGTCGCATCCACCACAACCGGCGCGATGGGAAAATTCACATGGTGCAACAACTCGATCCGGTGAGGCCTCTAAAACCTCAACAACATCGGCGCGATTAAATGAACTACCAACTGATGTGATTTCAATTCGAGCGCGCTCACCCGGGATCGCATGGCGCACAAAAATAACGGCGCCTTCGAATCGAGCGATGAAATGGCCGCCATGGGCAACCTTTTCAATCGCAACTTCAATAACTTCGCCGACCACAAGGGTTCTTTTCATAGTTGATGCCACGGAACTAACCTTATGGGTGTAAGTTAATACATATGCACGTAGTCATCATGGGATGCGGTCGAGTCGGTTCTTCATTAGCCACCGATCTTGAAGCTGCCGGTCATACAGTTGCAGTTATCGACCAGGCACGAGAAGCTTTTCGCCGCCTAGGTCCAAACTTTAAGGGACGTACCGTTACGGGTGTTGGCTTTGATCGTGATGTGTTGCGTGAAGCAGGAATTCAAGATGCCGATGCTTTTGCAGCGGTAAGTAACGGTGATAACTCCAACATCTTGGCCGCGCGCGTTGCTCGCGAAACCTATGGAGTTCAAAACGTAGTAGCTAGAATTTATGATCCAGGCCGCGCTGAGATTTATCAGCGTTTGGGTATTCCTACTGTTGCAACTGTTTTGTGGGCCACAGATCAAATTCTGCGCCGTTTATTGCCAGAAGGTTCTCGCTCAGAATGGCGCGATGCCAGCGGAACTGTACAACTATGTGAGATGCATCCTCACAACGATTGGTATGGACGGCCGATACTTCTTATCGATGAACTTACTCCGGCGCGCGTAGCCTTTGTTACACGCCTTGGTGTCGGATTAATTCCTGATCAACACACTGTGCTGCAGCAAGGCGATCTTATCCACGTCATGGTCGGAGATGAAGATATCGCCAAAACAGAAGAGATTCTTTCCAATACTCCCGATGGAGATCGACGATGAGAGTTGCAATCGCTGGTGCAGGAAATGTGGGACGCGCAATTGCGCGTGAACTTTTAGATAATGGCCATCAAGTTTTGCTTATCGATAAAGATCCTAAGGCGCTCAAACTTGAAAGTGTTCCCGATGCAGAGTGGCTCATGGCCGATGCCTGCGAAATTACTTCACTAGATAATGCACACTTAAACACGTGCCAAGTTTTAGTAGCCGCCACTGGTGATGACAAGGCAAATCTAGTTACTTCCCTTTTAGGCAAGACCGAATACGGAGTTCCCCGTGTCGTTGCCCGAATCAATCATCCAAAAAATGAATGGCTCTTTGATTCTTCATGGGGTGTTGATGTTGCCGTGTCCACTCCCCGCATCATCTCTGCCCTTGTTGAGGAAGCTGTAAGCGTTGGCGATGTTGTCCGTCTTTTCTCATTTAAAAAGGGTCAAGCAAATCTAGTTGAACTCACGCTTCCAGATGGCTCTTCCTGTATTGGCAAAACAGTTGAAGAGATTGAACTTCCAGAAGATGCAGCTCTTGCTGCAATTGTTCGTGATGGACGTGTCATAACTGCAAAAGCACATGATGTTTTTGCTGCCGGAGATGAACTTCTCTTTGTAGCCTCAGCTGATGCAGAGGTGCGAATTAAATCCTGTTTTATCTCTAACTAGTTTTAATTACAGGCGGGGCAGTTTTTATAACCAGCCAAGAACCATATGCAGCGGCAAAAAATAGCGGGTAGCCCATCGCTAAATTGACCGTACCCAATAAGTTGACGTTTCCGCTTCGATAAATTGGATACTGCACAGCAATTCGCGCAAAGAACATTGCGACCCAGATCCAGCTTGCACGGATATACATCTTCTTGCGCACCGGATTATGGCGCCATTCGAAGTTTTCACCCAGAAGTGGGCCAAGAACAATTCCCAGCAAGGGCCAACCAACAAGGTTTGCTATTAAATATGCTGTGCCATAACCGAGGTTGGTAAGAAGTTTTGGGATATAGAAATCAGAGGCGTTGCCTGTGCGGTTAGCAAAGTAGGCACAGATCAATACACCTAGAATTCCGGAGATTGAATGTTGAATTGTGTCCTTTTTAGCCAATCGAATAATGCCTAAAAGAATTGACAGAGATAACGCTGCCCAAATTGCTAGTTGAAGGTCATGCTTTACATTAAAGACAACTAAAAAAATAATCGACGGTAGGCCTGAATCAATCAAACCCTTCTTGCCACCTAGGGCATTAATGACTGTGTCTTTATCCTGGTTATGTTCGCTCACGCCACACCTGTTGATCCAAAGCCGCCACTGCCTCTTCCTGAGCCCGGCAACTCCTCAACTTCGATAAAATTTGCGCGTTCAACTTTTTGAATCACAAGCTGTGCAATGCGATCTCCTTTTGAAAATGAGATCGAATCTTTAGCATCATGATTGATAAGAATGCAGGCGATTTCGCCACGATAACCGGCATCGATTGTGCCTGGAGTGTTAACAAGTGTGACACCATGCTTAATGGCTAACCCCGAGCGTGGATGTACCAAAGCTACATAACCATCAGGAAGTGCAATTGAAATACCCGTTGGAATTAATGCACGCTCCCCCGGAGCTAAAATGAAATCCTTAGTTGTGACTAAATCCGCCCCTGCATCTCCGCCTTTTGCATATGTTGGAGGCGGCACTGATGGGTCAAGGCGTTTAATGAGAACGTTTAACTGTGGCATCTAAGGGTTAATCTCGAAATCAGGATCGACAAAGGCAAGAATCTCTGGGCTCTTAGATATGTGATCGAGGTATTCCTTAGGAGCGTTATTTAAGAAGTGATCCATCGGAACGATGACAAAAAGTGCGGCTGCCCGAACAGCTAATTCGCCATCAGGAGTGTGCAAGCGACCTTCGGCCGATGAATAGACTTTGCGATTAACCTGGCCAGTAATTTTTGCGGTGATATGCAATGTGGAACCCATCGGAACCGGTTTAAGAAAATCAGTTTCAAGTCGTGCGGTTACTGCAGGTGCACGCAGAAGCCACATCAGCTTTCCAAGTGCTTCATCGAAAGCTAAAGAAAGTAATCCGCCATGTGCCAAACCGGGAGCACCTTGGTGATTTTCTGTAACAGTAAATTGCGCCGTGATATCTGCACCTTCGCCAGCTATTGCCACTAAGTGCAAACCAGTTGGATGTAATTCGCCGCAACCAAAACAATGTCCAAAGTGAGATGGGATCTGCGAACCAACAGGTGGAGCTTTTGGATGTCGCTCAGGAATCATCGCCCCCGCAGGTGGCGTCGTCGATGCAATCCGGCTCATGTGGCCAAGAGTATCCGATAGCGTAAGACCTATGCGATATCGAGAAGTGATACATATGCCTATCTGGCTCTTAGTCCTTATCTACTTCTTTTTTCTCTCTTTTGTGCTCTCGGTTTGGGCCGCCCTCGGAAATTTCTCAGCTTTAATGGTTCTAATCTTCTCAACTGCCTTGTTGGTTGTAATCGCAATTCGCTCTCGGTTAGTAATAGAGGTTACTGAAAACAATTTGAGAGTGGGGCGGGCGCACATTGATCTCAAATACGTGGGCGTTGCCACTTGTCTAGATAGTGAGTCCATGCGAAATATCAGAGGCCGAGATGCAGATCCAACTGCCTTCTTAGGTATTCGTTTTTGGTCATCCACTGGAGTAAAAATTGAGATCAATGACCAACGAGATGAAACGCCTTACTGGTTAATAACAAGTAATAAGGCGAATCAACTAGTTAATGCGCTAACGCAGAGTTAATTGCACTCTTTACAAACAGCTTTGGCACCTTCGCCTTTAGCAAGCTGGGTAATATGGTGAACCAGGAAGCATCGTGAACATGTAAATTCATCTTCCTGCTTTGGAACTACTCGCACTGCCAACTCTTCACCTGATAAATCTGCACCAGGTAGTTCAAGAGTTTCAGCTGCTTCTGCTTCATCAACATCGATTTGGCCGGATTGAGCATCGACACGTTTGGCTTTGAGTTCTTCTAACGACTCTTCATGAAGTTCTTCATCGGTCTTTCTGGGTGTGTCGTAATCTGTTGCCATAGCTCTCACCTCGTTTCTTCTCTTTAAAAACCTTACTTAGGTCCTGCGGGCGCATCATGGCGCATGTAGGGCTTTACTGTTGCTATAACGCTCGGCGTGTCGGGGTTATTCCCCCCTCAGTTCCAGTTTTTCTATCGCTGCGGCAAGAGTGCCATCAACTCGGGCTCGAATATGCGTCCCACCCTCTTCGTAAAGTTCGGAAAAGATTTCGCCCCGCTCGTGAATCTCATGAACTAAATCTCCACGCTCATATGGAATCACCACATCGATTTCAACTGATGGGCGTGGCAATGAACGTTCAATTGCATATACCAAACCCTCAATTCCAAATCCTGTGCGGACTGAAAATGCATAGCTATTTGGCTCTTTACGCAAAATCTCCATAACAACTTCGGGTTTGGCGATATCAACTTTATTTATTGCAATAATTTCTGGAATCTCTCCCCCGCCGATTTCGGCGATAACTTCTCGCACAGCACGAATTTGTTCAAATGGATCAGGGTGTGAACCATCGACAACGTGAACGATTACATCAGCACCTGATACTTCCTCCAACGTAGATTTAAATGCATCAATAAGTTGATGCGGCAAGTGACGCACAAAGCCAACCGTATCGCTGAGAGTATAAACACGGCCATCACTTGTTTGTGATTTACGTACAGTTGGATCTAACGTTGCGAAAAGTGCATTTTCAACTAAAACCCCTGCATCGGTAAGTCTGTTGAGAAGGGAGGACTTACCGGCATTGGTATATCCAGCGATTGCAACTGAAGGAATATTAAATCGACGGCGCTCTTGGCGTTTAGTGTCGCGCGAAACCTTCATCTCCGCTATTTCTTTGCGAAGCTTTGCCATCTTGTCACGAATCTTGCGTCGATCAGTTTCGATCTTAGTTTCACCTGGGCCTCGACCACCGATACCAGCACCGCCTGCCGCACGTCCGCCTGCTTGGCGAGAAAGTGAGTCTCCCCAACCGCGAAGTCTTGGTAACAAATATGCAATCTGCGCCAGCTCTACTTGCGCCTTACCTTCTTTACTTTTTGCATGCTGAGCAAAGATATCTAAAATCAAAGCGGTGCGATCTACGACTTTAACTTTAATCTTTTCTTCAAGTTGGCGAAGTTGAGAAGGTGAAAGCTCTCCATCGCAAATAACTGTGTCTGCACCTGTGGCCATAACTATCTGCTTAAGCTCTGCAACTTTTCCAGAACCAATATAGGTAGCAGGATCTGGTTTATCACGGCGTTGAATAATTCCTTCAAGCACTTCAGATCCAGCGGTTTCAGCTAATGCTTTTAACTCTGCCAATGAGTTTTCTGCCATCTCTGACGTTCCTTCAGTCCAGACGCCTACTAAAACAACACGTTCAAGCTGTAACTCACGGTTTTCAACTTCAGTAATGTCTTGGAGTTGCGTAGAAAAACCTTTTACGCGGCGAAGTGAGTGGCGTTCTGAAAGCTCCTGCGTTGGATCAACTAACTCATCCTCTTCGCTGGCATCGTATTCGGCAGCAACGCGCGCACTTTCGGCAAGCAGGGCTTCAAACTCGTCATCAAAATCTTTATCAGGCAAGTAGGAACTCCGATATATCTACATCTTTCACGAGTACAGCAGGACCGATAAGCGTTGCATTGGAATGTCCATCGATTGAAACTTCAAGACGTCCACCAGGCGGATAGATCACCCAGTGAGCCGGCAAACGTTCATTTGAGTGTAGGGACGCGGCAAAGGCTACGGCGCATGTTCCAGTTCCACATGAACGAGTTTCACCGCTACCTCGTTCAAAGACTCGCATTACTACTTCGTGATCCCCAGTAATTTGAACAAACTCAACATTTACTCCCTCAGGATAAGAATCCTTAGGTCGAACTATTGGAGCTTCATCGAGTGCGCCAACTTGGGCAATGTCATCAACAAAGACAACTGCATGCGGATTACCAACATTGATGTTGTAGCCATTCCAGATGTGACCATTTGTCGAAGCGGTGATGGCCTCATCTTCATTACTTACCTGCCCCATATTGACTGAAATATCGCCAACCATCGGTACTCGCAGATGTTTGATTCCATCACGCGTATTGATTGCAAAGATTCCCTCGGGCATATGTCCGCGTTCAACTAAGTAACGCGCCATTACGCGAATTCCATTTCCACACATCTCTGCAAGTGAGCCGTCGGCGTTGCGGTAATCCATAAACCATTTCTCATCCCGTTTAACAATTCGAATCAATCCATCTGCGCCAACGCCTGTTGAGCGATTGCATATGGCTGCAGTTTGGGCAGTAGTAATCGACTGTTCATCTTTTGGATCAAATACCAGCACAAAATCATTCTCTGTACCGTGGCCATATGTTGCAATCATTGTCATCAGTTTAACTGCTCAAGATGTTGCAGCACCGTTTCAAGTCGAGGCTGCCCCTGTGAAATCCAGTTAATCCGCTCGTCTCGGTTAAACCAGGTCTCTTGGCGGCGGGCGTATTGGCGTGTTGCAATCTTCGTATCCTCTTTTGCTGCTTCCTCACTCAATATGCCGTTTCTCATTGCAATAATCTGTGAATAACCCAGGGCAAGTTGGGCAGTTCGCGCAGTGGTGATTCCAGCAGTTATAAGTTGATTGACTTCGGCAACGAAACCTAGATCCCACATATGATCGACACGTTGTGAAATTCGTGTTGTTAAATCATCGCGATCCATAGATAAAGCAAACTGGATCGCATCTGGATAACGAGTGCTGGCTTCACGGGGAAGATTTGCAGTAAAAGGTTTTCCGGTAATTGCAATTACTTCTAACGCTCTGATTACTCGGCGTGCATTGGCACGATCAATTGCTATTGCAGCGGCTGGATCTAATTTCTCCAACCGCTCAAATAATGGGTTAAGACCAATCGTTGCAAGTTCTAATTCAAGTCCGGCACGTACGACTGGGTCGGTATCGGGAAAATTAAGATCATCCAGGATCGCTTTTATATATAGACCCGTACCACCAACTACCACAGCATCTTTGCCTCGCCCATGAATATCGGCAATCGCAGCACGTGCTTGCTCTTGATACCAAGCAACAGTTGAATCTTCAGTCACATCTAAGACATCGAGCATGTGATGCGCGATCCCAGCGCGCTCTTGGAAAGGTAGTTTCGCAGTTCCAATATCCATGCCTCTATAGGTCTGCATTGAATCAGCGTTAATTATTTCGGCACCAAGGTGTGTGGCAAGAGCAATCGCTAAATCGCTTTTTCCAGTAGCGGTTGCACCGCAGATGACGATTAATTTCATAGTTTTATCGAGGGCATTCCGAGCAAAGTAGTCGATTTACTTCTTTGCGCCGTTCTTGCTGCATGCGCGTCTCCACCATGTGTAGCTCGAACTTTTCCAGGAGTACCAATTAAGTAGTGTGCTGAGGCTTCGGTAATATCTACTTCTACTTCATCTCCAGGTCTTGCTTCGGCGCTATTTGAGAAATGCACCAATCTAAAGTCTTCACTTCTACCCGTCATGCGCTCCTGAGCTTCATCTCGGCGGCCTTCGTAATCGCCAACAAGAACTTTGAAAACCTTGCCAACTGCTTCTTGGTTAACAGATAAGGAAACTGCCTGCTGATGGTGGTGCAACCGCGTATATCGCTCACCAACTACTTCGGCAGAGATTTGATCTGGCATTGTTGCTGCGGGAGTCCCTGGGCGTTTTGAATATTGGTAAGTGTAAGCCGCTGCAAATCGAGCTTGCGTGCATAAATCCATCGTTGCTTGGAAATCCGCTTCGGTTTCACCTGGAAAACCCACGATGATGTCAGTTGTGATTGAAGCATGTGGCATTGCGGTACGTACACGATCAATGATTCCTAAATAACGATCGGTTCGATAAGAACGACGCATCGCCTGCAAAATGGAGTTGGAGCCAGATTGCAAAGGCATATGTAAATGTGGCATCACATTGTGGGTAGTAGCCATTACTTCAATTACATCGTCGGTGAAATCTCGGGGATGTGGCGACATAAATCGAACACGTTCAAGGCCATCAATCTTTCCGCACTCTTTTAACAAGTTAGCAAATGCGCTGCGATCTCCAAAATCAACGCCGTATGCATTTACATTTTGCCCAAGCAGAGTTATTTCGATGACGCCTTGTTCGACCAATGCGCGGACTTCTCGCAAGATATCTGCCGCACTTCGGTCTTTCTCGATTCCACGAAGCGTTGGAACTATGCAAAACGTGCAGGTGTTATTGCAGCCAACTGAAACCGATACCCAGGAGGAAAAAGCAGATAGACGACGTGCTGGCAAGGTTGAAGGGAAATGCTCGAGTGACTCAAGTATCTCAACTTGCGATTCCTCTTCGATGCGCGCTCGTTCTAGCAAAGCTGGCAAGGAACCTACGTTGTGTGTTCCAAAAACAACATCAACGTATGGGGCCTTCTTTAAAATCACTGCTTGATCTTTTTGAGCAAGGCATCCCCCAACTGCGATCTGCATCTGCGGATTAGCTTTTTTTATTGGGGCTAAGAACGATAAATTTCCATAGAGTTTGTTGTCGGCGTTCTCACGCACAGCACATGTGTTGAAGACCACAATATCTGCCTGGTTACCAGGCTCGACCGGAATGAATCCAGCGCCATCTAGTAGACCAGCGATGCGCTCGGAGTCATGCACGTTCATCTGGCAGCCGTACGTTTCAACGGCATATGTGCGAGTCATGTGCCTATCGTAACGCCAAGGGCTAGAGGTTGATTACGTCAATCTCAAATGTTGAACGATCCACGATGGCAGCGTGATGGTTTTCAAGGACATGCCAGCCCGGTTGATTCCATCCGCTGGATGCAAAGAGAACGCCATCATCACTCTTCTTGTATTTGATCACATAGTAATCATCTGGTGCCCAATCAGGCTTCTTTTCTGAATCATGTTCACTTGCGACTACAAATACTTCATTATTCATTAACATAAAATTGAGTGAAGTTGTTTTTCCATGTTCTTTAACAATTGCAAGTGTTGATTTGATTCCCTCAACTAATCCATGTTTTTCGATTTCACCCATCAACAAATAAAAATAGCGTTCGCTGTCAGTGTCGCCAATGATTAGTTTTTTAAATTTCTCATCAATGAATTGTGCGAATGAATCAGGTGGGAAAATAGAACCGTTGTGAATAAATGAATAGTCACCATAAACAAAAGGATGCGTATTATCTTCGCTATTAGGCAAACCTTTTGTGGCCCAGCGAAGATGAAGCAAAGCGCCATCGGCTTCATTGTCAGCAATGATTTTTTGGAAGGTTGCGCTCTCGGCCGCTGCTTCAACTTTCTTCTCTAGCACTGTGTGTGCATGCTGTCTATCATTTGTCGAGATCCCCCATCCATCGCAGTGAACAGATGAAAGCGCGATGAATTCTTGGAAATCTTTGCCCACTTGTGCGGGAAAAGAGGATTCGGCCTGCGACACGTAGCCCATAAGACGGCACATTTTTGAGAAAACCTCTTCCATTTCAGTCACACTCTGGGGTAGAAAGATTACCCCAAATGACTCAAGGAGGAGAACATCTTGGCACTAACCGACGAACAACGCTTAGCCGAACTTGGCTATAAGCAGGAGCTCAATCGAAGTTGGTCTGGCTTTTCAAACTTCGCGATTTCTTTCTCAATTATTTCAATCCTTGCGGGTTGCTTTACAACTTTCGCACAGGCATGGAACAACGGCGGACCAGTTGCAATTTCAATTGGTTGGCCCGTTGTATCACTGTTTATTCTCATCATTGGTTTTTGTATGTCAGAGCTTGCATCTGCATATCCAACATCTGGTGGTATCTACTGGTGGGCATCAAAATTAGGTGGCGCAAAGGCTGGTTTCTATACCGGTTGGCTTAACTTAATTGGCCTTGTGTCAGTAACGGCATCTGTGGGTTACGGTGCAGCCAGCTTCCTGAATACTCTTCTTGGAATGCAGTTCTCTGACTATTCAGCAACATTCCTAGGTGGGGACTACATCAAGCAGCAGTTCTTCCTATTTGTTGCCATTATTGTTGTGGTTACGTTGATCAATATCTATAGCGGTCATCTACTTTCACTCTTTAATAACATCTCAGTGTGGTGGCACGTATTTGGATCAGCACTTGTTGTAGCGATCCTTTTATTTGT
>CAITQC010000077.1 GCA_903894425.1 uncultured Actinomycetes bacterium | reverse complement strand
GCGCCTTGCGCAGTTTCGCATTCATCACTTGGAATCCAAACAATCTCAATCTTTGTCTCATTAGCAAAACCACCTGCACGCAATGCTTCAGAGACGGATAGATAAGCATCAGGTAGATCAATGTATTTACCTACAAGGCCAACTCTTACATGATGTTTTGGATGGTGAACTTTTTCAAGTAACGCATCCCATTCACCCCAGACCACATCGTGGCCGCCAAGATCTAGACGCTTAACAACGTATGAATCTAAACCTTCAGAGTGCAAAACCTTAGGGATGTCGTAAATCGATGGAGCATCCATCGCTGCAACAACAGCTTCGAAATCAACGTCACACATAAGTGAGATTTTCTTTTTAACCCCGATTGGGATTTCGCGATCGGAGCGCAAAACAATCGCATCAGGTGCAATACCAATGCTGCGAAGCGCTGCAACTGAGTGTTGCGTTGGTTTGGTCTTTAACTCACCTGATGGACCGATATACGGAACTAATGAGATATGAAGATAGAAAACATTATCTCTGCCAACTTCTTGCCGAATTTGACGTATAGATTCCAAAAATGGCTGCGACTCAATATCGCCAACGGTTCCACCGACTTCAGTGATTACAACATCAATGTCATCGGCTGCCATTGCGCGAATGCGCTCTTTGATTTCATTTGTAATATGTGGAATCACCTGAACAGTTTCGCCAAGATATTCACCACGACGTTCACGGGCAATAACACGTGAGTAAACCTGTCCAGTAGTTACATTTGCTGAACCATGAAGATTTGTATCAAGAAAACGTTCGTAGTGCCCAATATCTAAATCCGTCTCAGAGCCATCATCGGTGACAAAAACTTCACCATGCTGGAAAGGGTTCATGGTGCCTGGGTCGACGTTAAGGTAGGGATCGAGCTTTTGCATCGTTACGCGGATGCCACGTGCTACTAATAAGCGGCCAAGTGATGAGGCTGTGAGTCCTTTGCCAAGTGATGAGGCGACTCCGCCGGTGACGAATAAATGCTTAGTTACATGAGGTTGGCCCATGGGAGACGAACCTATCATCGCTTTGGCTAGCGGGCCGACAATGGCAGTTCGAGCAGTTCGGTGGCGTGTTCTCGCGCACTTGTCGAGCCCTCCATGCCGGCCAACATACGCGCAATCTCTTCAACTCGTCGTTCATCTGCCACTTTTGTGACATTGCTTTCAGTGACAGAGCCATCAGAGTTTTTTGTGACTACAAAGTGAGAGTCGGCCCAAGCGGCCACCTGTGGAAGATGCGTTACGACAATTACTTGCGCATGTTTGGACAACGCATAAAGTCTGCGGCCAACTTCAACCGCAGCCTTACCACCAACACCTGCATCAACTTCATCAAAGACATATGTGCCAACGGGATGTGTCGATGCCAATACAACCTCCAGCGCCAACATCACTCGCGACATTTCGCCACCGCTTGCACCTTTTGCAAGAGGAACTAATGGGCCATCCTTGTGGGCTTGAATTAACATGCTTACTTCATCACAACCAAGAGAAGTAAAATCTGATTCTTTCAGCGCGGCATAGTCGGCACTTTCAACAACTGCATGGAATGAAGTGTGTGGCATGGATAACTGTTGAATCTCTGCAGTGACTGATGTTGAAAGTGTTTGTGAACTTTCTTGGCGAAGTGAAGTCAAATCCTTTGCAGCTTTTACTAACTCCTTTTTTAAAGTTGTGAGTTCGCCCTCTAGCTCCTTGAGTCTTTCATCGCCACCTTCCAAATCGGCTATGGCGTTTTTTGAGTTATCAAAACGTTCAATCAAGATATTGAGTTCTTCATCACTAGAGAGCGAGCCTCCATATTTTTTGATGAGAGAGTTAATCGAAGCCTTTCGTGCATTGAGCAAGTCCAAACGGTTGGGATCGGCCTCCAAATTAGCTAAATATGAGGCTAATGCACTCTTTGCATCATCGACGATAAAGAAAGCTTCACTGATCCTTTGATAGAGATCTTCAATTTGCGGATCCTTGCTGCGGGCGACATCGAGAGACTTACGGACAACACCCAACGTGGTCAGGGAGCCAGATTCTTCGTCCTCAATGGCTGAAGAGGCTAACTGAGCGGCAACGCGCAGTTCTTCAACACTTGATAAACGTGCAATCTCATTTGTTATCGATGAAAGTTCATTAGCTTCTAGTTTCAAGCCAGCCATAGTTGTCGCGAACTCACGCAGAGCTACCAACTGTGCATCCCTAGAGTCGATGCTCCTCTTCATCGCAGCAATCCGCGTCTTTAACTCGTGATACGCAGATAAACATTCTTGATACTTAGTCAAAGATGATTTCAACTTTAACCCTGCAAAACGATCTAGAAGTTCGCGCTGTTTGCTCGACTTTGTCATATTTAGGTTCGCTGCTTGCGCATGAACCTCTACAAGGTTTTCACTGGCAGCTATAAGTGCACTCGCAGGAACTGCAATTGAATTACTTGTCGCTTTACTCTTGCCATCTGCGTTGACTGTGCGAGTCAAAATCAACTCACCTTCTTCAATTTGCAATCCATTTTCTTCAAATCTTTCGATAAGGGTGGGCGGAACGGCAAAACGACCGCTGGCAACTAAGCGTTCACTTCCTTTTCGAACTAAGGAGCTATCACTTTTGCCACCTAAAATGAGATTGAGCGCAGTTAGAATCATGGTTTTACCAGCGCCGGTTTCACCAGTTAAAACAGTTAAGCCGGGAGAAATCTCTAATGTTGAGTGTTCGATTACTCCTATAGAGCGAATGGTTATCTCTTCGAGAAAAGTACGATCACTCACCGCGCCAGCCTTCAACTGGAAGTTTGAACTTGGCTACTAAACGATCGCTAAAGACCGTGTTGCTTAGGTGTGCCAGGCGCACGACGTGATCATCTTTTGTTATATGTACCCGATCGCCATCTTGCAGATTTGATTTACGAAGAGAGTCAGCCGATAACACTGCCTCGGGCGAATCAACGCGCACGACGATTTCTGATTGCGGAGAGATTACAAGTGGACGCGAGAAAAGTGCGTGAGCTGAAATAGGCAGGACAACTAGTGCGTCGACTTCAGGCCACACAACGGGACCACCTGCAGAGAATGCATACGCGGTAGAGCCAGTTGGGGTTGAGCAAATCAAACCATCGCAACCCCACCGTGAGATTGGCCGACCATCAATTTCAAGGAAGAGTTCGACCATGGTTGATTGTTCACGTTCAACCGTTACTTCATTAAGTGCCCAACCTTCAGAGACGGTTACGCCATCGCGCTTTACGCAATACTGCAAAACCATACGTGAATCGATCACATAGGACTTACTTGTGATTGCGCTAACGATTGTTGCTAATGGTGGTTTCTCAACCTCTGCAAGAAATCCAACATGGCCTAAATTCACGCCCAGCAATGGAATTTGCTGCTCGCGAGTGACTTCGGC
>CAITQC010000076.1 GCA_903894425.1 uncultured Actinomycetes bacterium | reverse complement strand
TTTCAATCTCTTGAAGATCGCATCGTTAAAGAACTATTCGTAGCTTCGACAACATCAGGCACACCCCGTGGCCTTCCATTTGAACTTCCAGAATTTGCGGCAAAGTTTTCACTCGTAATTCGTGGCAGTGAAACTCCAACCGATAAAGAAATAGATGACAACCCTCGCTCAGCATCTGTTCGTTTGCGTGCAATCGAAAGGGTGGCTGCATAATGGCCATGACTGCATTAGCTCCGGCAATTTCACGCTCACGCGAAATCATTGCAACCAAAAGGGCAGAAGTTGCACTCAAATTAGTTCCAGATAATTTAGAGGCAACCCAGGAAAATCGTAAATACTTTGCAAAGTTTGTTTCAATCGTTGGCCTGCTTACATTGATGTTCCTTCTCTTCATAAATACTTTGCTTGCGCAGGACGCATTTACGTTAAGTCATCTTAAACTGGAAACAAAGATGGTTAGTGATCAACGCGAAGCCATTGCACGTCAGATTGATACTCTTTCCTCACCTGAAAACCTTGCAAAAGCGGCAACGGCTTTGGGAATGAAGCCATCGCAGACTCCAACATTCCTGACTCTAAATTCAGTTAATCCTGCTGGAAATGTAAGCAATGGCTAACTTTCTAATCGCTCACAATCGAATTAGGGCGCTAATCTTTATTCTGGCTCTAGCGATGTTCGTATTTGGTGTGCGTTTAATCCAAGTACAGGCTGTACAAGCTGGCGATTACCGCATGCGCGCTGTAAATGAAATGGAAAATAGCAAGTCACTTTCTGCTCCACGTGGAGAAATTACCGATGTTAATGGTGTGGCATTTGCACGAAGTGTTGTTGCAACTAGCATCGTTGTAGATCAAACTCAGATTTCAAATCCAGCTCGCGTAGCTAATTTCATCGCACCAATCCTTGATTTACCAATTGCGCAGGTTCAAGCCAGCATTACCGGCGATCGCAAATGGAACATGGTGTATCAAAATGCAAAGCCTGCATTGTGGCAAAAATTAAGTAGCGCCATTGCTACCTTCAACACGCAATATCCCGCGATGAGTCCAGATCGAATTATTGGTTTCTTCCCAGAGCGTGGTTATATTCGCGAATATCCATCGGGCTCATTGATTGCATCACTTATTGGCTTTGTTAACCATGATGGCGTTGGAGCAACTGGTCTTGAATCAAGCATGAACTCAACTATCGCCGGGGTTGATGGTAAATATTCTTACGCCAATGGTTATGGCGCTGAAATCCCTGGTTCACAATCTGAAATCATTCCAGCCCAGGCTGGCACAACCGTTCGCCTCACAGTTGACCGTGATATTCAATGGGTTGCTTCTCAGGCAATTTTGGAAGCGGTTAAGTCTTCACGTGCAATTAGTGGAACAGTTATTGTGATGGATCCAAAGACAGGCCAGATTTTGGCCCATGCAACAGCACCGACATTTAATCCCAATAACACTTCTAAAGTTTCACTTGTGGCTATGCGAAACCCATCTGTATTAGATGTATATGAACCAGGTTCTACTGGAAAAGTAATGACACTTGCGGCAGCTATTGAAGAAAAGAAAGTAACGCCTGAATCTGTATTTACAGTTCCTTATGCCCTGAAGCGCTCGAATAAGGTTTTTCACGACCATGAAAAGCATGCAACACAACGACTAACTACCGCTGGAATTTTAGCCGTTTCAAGCAATACTGGTTCAATTCAAGTTGGCGAACAGTTGTC
>CAITQC010000075.1 GCA_903894425.1 uncultured Actinomycetes bacterium | reverse complement strand
GCTGCAGGCGTATCTGCTGCAGGCGTATCTGCTGCAGGCGTATCTGCTGCAGGCGTATCTGCTGCAGGCGTAGAAACCAATACATGGTCTTTGCTTTCAGCAGATAACAAACGAGCCGATGCGCTCACCGCAATCCTCTCTGCTGCGCTCTCCGATTCTTTGGAAACAGTTAAGCCACATCGTCGGCCAGTAACCGTAAATGTGACTATCGATCTTCCAACTTTGTTAGGTTTGGCTGAAAATCCCGGTCAACTGTCTGGATACGGCGCAATTCCCGCATCAGTTGCACGTGAATTAGCATCAGATGCAACATGGAAGAGATTTATAACTGATCCCCAAACTGGAAATCTTTTAGACTTTGGACGAGAAAAATATGAACCTCCACAAGCGCTAGTTGATTTCCTTTTAGCTCGAGACCGAACATGTCGTTTTCCAGGATGTCGACAACCCACAACTCGCAGCGATATCGACCACTCCCACAGTTGGGATTCTGGCGGAGAAACAAATATTGAAAACCTTGGGCTCCTATGTCGACGACATCATCGATTGAAAACCCATGGTCGTTGGGGCTTAGTCAGTAATGAAGATGGATCCTGTGAATGGACTTCTCCTGTTGGCAAGAAATTTTTTGTGCCAGCTCGTCCCGTAAATGAAAACCTTTAATAGAAAAATTGATCCTGTTCACTCGCAATAACCAGTGCTTTACTTCACTTTCTCTTCCCATGTACCTGCGTTCTCTTCCCAATCGCCTGCGTTCTCTTCCCAATCGCCTGCCATGTTCATAGAGCAACTTAGGAAATAGGGCATACTTGCAAAATGATTTGGTGGCCAACAGAAGTCCCAACGCTTTCACATGGTCTAATCACTTTGCGTCCCCCACGCGAGATTGATATTCCGCAGATTTTTGAAGGTGTTCAGGATCCGATTATTCCAATCTTCACGCGCATTCCTTCGAATTACACAGTGGCTAATGCCGAGTTCTACGTCCGCGAAAGATCTCCAAATGCCTTTGCCAATCAGACCGAGCTACAGCTGGCTGTTCAATATGGCGTTGGCGAGGATGCCAAATTTGCAGGCGCGTTTTCATTTCATAGCATGGACTTGCGCGAACATGTTGCAGAGATTGGTTACTGGCTAACGGCACCGATGCGTGGCAAGGGAATCGGCTCGACTGCGGCAAAGATGCTTACGCAATTTGGTTTCGAATCAATCGGCTTTGAACGAATAGAGGCCATCGTTAATGTTGAGAACACGGCGTCTCGCACGCTTCTTGAAAACTCTGGGTACAGCCTTGAAGGCATCATGCGCAAGAAATCCCGCAAAGAGGATGGATCCCAGATCAATATGGCTTTGTACGCTGCAATTCGTGATGATTGGCAGTGGCAATAGACTAGCCATCAAAGGTATAGGTGCAGGTTCGGATGAACGACAAGGTAGAGATGGGATCTAAATGGAAAGTCTCGTAGTTCTGGTAACGATTCTCTTTACAATAGCAATAATCTCTGGCCCAATTGCAATTGCAATCGCCCGTATTAGAACTCAGACAGCCCTTGGCTTAATGTTCAAACGAATCTTGCACGGCATATTTATATTGATGGGAACAATGGTCGGCGGGCAGTGGATCTTGATCCCCAGCTTGCCACTCTTTCCACGGATAGTGGGAGTTAGTTCAATTTGCCTCTGCTATATCGGTAGCCGTGATGAGTATTTCCCGCAGTTCAGAGTTCTTTCAAGCATCACCAAGAGAATCAACTCTCTGCTTGAAAGAAAAGGGTTTAAGACGATTCCAGTCCGTAACCCCATTATCGAAAATAAACCTGCTGTTGGCCCAGTAGCTAAGTGGCGAAATAGCGGTCGCAGTAGCGGAAAAGATGGACATGGGCCTGGCGGCCAGCACTAATCTAGAAAGTTGTCCACAGTTTGAAAGCAATCGGTTTAGAACGGCTTTGTCTGACTAATCTGCGCAAATGAATACAAAAACTATTGAACTAGCAACTCCTCAATCACGAATCGCAGCATTCTTAACTGATGTCGCAATAAGCATTCTCACTCTGGGTATTGGCTGGATCATTTGGTCAGCCTATGCATGGGCTAAAGGAACCACCCCTGGCCACCAAGTACTGGGCCACAAAATTATTAATGTTGATACGAATCTTCCACTGAGTTGGGGGCAAATGGCGATGCGTGAATTACTTTTCAAAGGGGCTGTCGCAGGAATTCTATCCTCTATCACTTATGGGATTTTTTCATTTGCCGATGCAGGATTAATGTTTCGCGAAGATCGACGAGCAATCCATGACTGGATGTCTTCATCAATTGTCATTCAAGAGTCGAAAAATTCCACAGGAAAAATTCGCTTCTAGTAGTAAAACAAAAAGCTCCGTGTACGGGTTGTGGAGGTTTCACGCTAAAGCGTTCAACCTTCCACTCCTGGTTTGCAGATAAAAAGATCAGAGCTCAAAATCGATTAAGGGTTGTGGAGGCTTCACGCTAAAGCGTTCAACCTTCCACTCCTGGTTTGCAACTAAATCAAGCTGGTTTGTTTTCTAGCATGCTTGTCGTGGAGGTGCCGGGAATCGAACCCGGGTCCTTCGGTGCAAAAACAGGGCTTCTACGGGCGTAGTGTGATTAACGCTTTCTCAGTCCCGAAGTTTCTCCACACGACTCTTCGACGAACTCAGTTGCAAAAATGTTCTCCGACGCTGTTTGCAACACCAGCGAAGCGAAAAGCCCTCTATCGACGCTAGATTCCAGGTCGAGAGCGGCACCTGGGCTAACGGCTTCGAAATGCTTATGCAGCGAGTTCGAAAGCTTGCTGATTAGTGTCAGCAGTTATTTTTTGCACGGATTATT
>CAITQC010000074.1 GCA_903894425.1 uncultured Actinomycetes bacterium | reverse complement strand
GGTGTACAGACAGCGATCTCACACCATACCTAACAGTAAAAATAGATTCCCAGACACGTGTCCCCATGGAGTATGCGGATGATGGGGAGATCACGCTTAATATAAGCCACGGGGCCGCACATCATCTTAAGATGGATAATGATGTGATTAGTTTTTCTGCCCGTTTTAATGGAGTCGCACGCGAAATATTAGTCCCGATGACCGCGGTCAAGGGCATATTTGGAAAAGAGACTGGCCAGGGGATGCTGTTCAATCTTGAAGCTGAAACAATCGCAATGCAAGATGAAACCGACAGTAATGAAAGCCCGGATGAGCTGCAATCTCCACTTCAACCCACCCCCAATCCCACCAAGCGCGGTAAGCCACGATTACAAGTTATTAAGTAACATTAGATTTCTGTCCTGCAGTACTTCTAGGTTTGCTCCGTAGCCATTCAGTCTTTATAATTGCATCCACGCCGGCATAGCTCAGTTGGTAGAGCAGCTGATTTGTAATCAGAAGGTCCCGAGTTCGACTCTTGGTGTCGGCACCAATAAAAACAAGGGCTACAGTGAAGTAGCCCGTTCTTATCAATGATCGTGTTTGTGATATGTCACCACACTTTCTCTATATTGCACCGTTATCTACCAAGCAATGTCCGTTACCAGAAACTAAAAATGCCGGGCTATCTTTAGCACCAGCGCATAAATGTACTACCCCCCACCCTTTTCACCATCCCCTCACCACCGAACCTCACCCATCCCGTACCCACCCATTGTGAGGTAAGGGAACCTTCCTTCCTATACACACTGTTTTGCTCAAGCGAGGCAAACAAAAGCCCGAGTTATGTCAGAAAACTTGCTCCCATACCTTGACGCCAATTTCTAACCATCAAGAAACTTGAACTTATATTCAAAATCACGGCACCAAGTTATATCAGTATCGCTACTATTTACGTTAACTCTCGCCGCTGATGAAATTATCATAATTATTCATTAACCATATGGAGAAATATATGAAAAAGATTATAAGCGCAGTAGTAGTGGCAGGAGCATTGGGATTGTCAGGTCCAGTAATGTCTTCAGATATTGTCGACACAGCCGTTGCGGCAGGCAGCTTCAACACCTTAGTTGCTGCAGTAAAAGCTGCTGGATTAGCGGAAACACTTAAAGGCCCCGGTCCATACACTGTGTTTGCACCAACCGATGACGCTTTTGCCAAACTTCCTGCAGGCACTTTAGAGAGTTTGCTGAAGGACAAGGAGAGATTAGCCAGTCTTCTCAAAGACCACGTAATTGCTGGGAAGGTTATGGCAGCGGAGGTAAAGGCTGGACATGCTAAGACGCTGCAAGGTCATGTCCTTACTTTTAGCGTTCTTGAAGGTAAGGGCTGCATGTCTCCGGTATCAGCTTGCGTAAAAGTTAATGGCGCCAACATCATCTCCACGGATGTATTGGCTGATAATGGTGTAATTCATGTTATTGATGCCGTCATACTTCCGGCTGATAAGGCTGGTCACAAGAAGAGTAATAAAGCCTACTGAGTTCATCCTTTTAATGATTTGCAGATCTAAAACGGAAGGGTCATATGAAATTATTTCACTCAATTATTATTGCAACTCTCATGGTATTTAGCGGGGCCGCTTTTGCTTATCACTGTCCAGTCGACATGAAAAAAATTGACGCGGCACTTGAAATGGCTCCAAAGCTAACTTCTGCTCAGTTGACAGAGGTCCAGAAATTACGGGGCGCTGGAGAAACTCTTCATAATGAAGGAAAGCATAAGGAGTCAGTAGAGACACTCAGCAAGGCGATGGCGATACTAGGGGTAAAGTAATTTCCGCGCGAGGGGAGACACCCCTACCCCTTATTAATCTTCGCCAGCTGATCACCCCGTCCATCCCATACCTACCCTTTTGGGGTGAAGGTATGGGGTCCTCTTTTTATTGAATGGATCATGAAGAAGCACGTTGCGTAATAAGGCTAACCTCTTCTGATACGTTACTGTCTTTATGCCCTCCTATTCTCGACGCGAATCGGTTTGGGCTGTCTGTCTTTTAGGTGTTGGTTTCTTTCTTTTGTTCTTGCTGTTAAACACGTGAATTTATCTATCAATCCATACCCACAATCACTGAGTTTAAATTGCCTCCATTTGACCTGAGCAT
>CAITQC010000073.1 GCA_903894425.1 uncultured Actinomycetes bacterium | reverse complement strand
GTTGTACTTGCTCCATTTATTGCCGTGGCGCCGTATTCATTTGAAGCTTTAGCTAGACCATCTAGGTTTTTAGCTGAACCTGGCTTATCGATACCTGGAGGCAAAACAACCCTTGTTCTCTTTGGAAATCCAGGGGGAGCTGGCTCCTTGCCATGGTGGATATTGAGCCCAATCCTTTTACTGCTTGTTGTTTCACTCTTTACATCAAGTGCAGCACGTGCAATTGCACAGTACGGAGTTGGGTTTTTAAGCGCAGCTGTTTTGCTTTCAGGTCTATCAATTACAGTCCATGGAGATGGAAGCCAAAGTGCGGTTTGGACTGGATCCCTTTTAGCTGTTTCGACCTTAGCTTCGGTAGCTTGCGGAGTTGTAATTCTTGATCGCCTTCGCAGCATTTTGATTGCAAGCAATATCCATTACCGCCATTTTCTTGCATCACTACTCTTGCTAAGTACCGGTGTGTATTGCTTCCTAGGAATTGGCTGGTCAATTGGTCCAGGGGCCAACTCACCTGTGCAGAGCAATTTACAAACAGTAATGCCTGCATTTCTAACCGCTGAAGCCGATACAAAAACCCTGGTGCTGCGTGAAGTTGGATCAGCCGATTCGAAGTCAATTCAGTATTACATTTCACGAGGCGGCGATATCTCGTTGGGCCAACCAGATGTTGCCCCTGGCCAAGTCCGTGAACTTGAAATCGCAGCGCAGCAATTGATTGATGGCTCTGGAATATCAAGCAGCCAAACTTTTGCTGCCTTTGGAATTAAGTACGTTTTTGTTAAGAATCCATTTAGCCGTACGGTTGTCCGAACCATTGATGGTCTCGGTGGTTTTGAACGAACATCGGCAACTCCAGATGGAGTTGTTTGGCGTGTAGCAGGTATTACCGGGCGTTTGATTTACACGGCAAGAGATGGACGGCGTTCATTACTAGAAGCTGGCGATATTGGCTCTCGTACATCTGTTCCTGGCCCGGGTTCAATTACATTAACTGAAAGCTATGACCAATCGTGGCAAATTCTAGAAAATGGATATCGATTAGACCGCGCAATCAATGAACACGGCCTGCCACAATTTGCAGTTACCGAGGCCGGTGAAATCTCACTCATCCACGATGGCACTATTCGACGTGCCTGGCTCTCGTTGCAACTTATTTCCTGGCTCCTCATTGTGATTCTTGCTTTGCCTGCAGGTCGCAGAAAACGTGAGATTTCAGAGAAGGAGCTGGCATGAAATTCAAGAGTTCATTTATTTTGCTTCTAGTGCTTTTACTTTCTTTTTCAACGGCCTCAATTCTGCGCGTCACCTCTAAGGGCAGTGGCTATTCACAGTCTTACCCTGCCGTAGTGTGCCCGCCAACGCTCAATGGTTTGAGTTCACAGATTTCAATCTCATCACGTAATACTCAATATCAACGACTCGAGAATCGCAGTAGTAAAACTATTCCATTTAAATCCCTTCGCTTTTCTGTAGTCAAAGACTCCTTAGTTGTTTCAGCTCAAGGCTCTACGCCGGTTGTTTGGCAAAGCCGTCCCGGAAGTTGGGCCGGCGGAACAATCTGTTCTGGGCCTGCATCCTCACAATGGTTCGTGGGTGGATCGGCAAATGTGACAACCAAAGGCCGCCTGATGCTTGCCAATAGTGGTTTAAGTGATGCAGTTGTTGATATTCAGAGTTATTCTGAAAATGGTAAGCAACCATTGAAATCTGTAAATTTGAAATCCAGGAGCTACATGCAGCTCTCGCTTGACTCTTTGGCACCGGGAGATAAATCGCTAGTTGTACAAGTGGTACCCCGCTCAGGTCGAGTTAATACATTTATGATCGATGAACAAGGTGCAGGATTGAGAGCATTGGGCGGCGACTTTGTTAATCCATTTGCAACTGCTTCAAAGAGCCTGGTAATTCCTGCTATCCCTAATCAGATATCGACGAAGGGGCAAAAAGCATCATCGGCCCATACTTTAAGAATCCTCACACCGGGTGATACAGATTCAAGTTTTACCGTAGAGCTATTAACTGCCGATGGGCGCTTTATTCCAGTTGGATTGAGTTCGCGTGCAATTGATGCAGGCGTGGTTTCCGAGTTTGCCCTTGCACCAGCGATATCTGCGAGCAGCTTCGCTGTTCGAATTACATCTGCCGAACCTATTGTTGCCTCCATATCCTCAACGGTTACAGTTAATGGGCACAAAGACTTTGTTTGGAGCACCGCGACGCTACCTCTGACTCCAATGACTCTTGCCATAACTGGGCTCTCACCGCTTATAGCTTTTGCTGGGGATTCAATCTCCGTAAAAGTTGAAGCAAAACTTATTCATGGAAAGACTGTGACAGCCTTTATCAAGGGTAGCGATATCGCCACATGGCGCGTACCCGCGAATTCACGATCAATTACCATTGTTTCAACTAGTAAAGAGAGTTATGCAGGCGCTTTAGTTGCCTCGGCCAATGGTTATGGATTTATTCCAGTTCAAGCCGGAAGCGTTCTCACAAAAGTTGAGATACCAAATTCAAACATACGCGTACTTAATCCCTAATAATCCCCAGAAAACCATGCGAAGCCCACTAATCTTCTTGCTATGAAGTCACAGTTACATGTCGGACGTGGGTGCTCCCGTGTCGCCTGCCGTTCAACTGCGACCATGACACTTACCTATATATATGCCGAATCAACTGCAGTAGTTGGCCCACTTGCAACATTTTCAGAGCCGCATGCATATGACTTATGTTCAGTTCATGGCGAGCGGTTAAAAGTTCCCCATGGTTGGAAAGTTATTAAGCAGGAGCTAACTGGTGAGGAACCCGGGCCATCGGAAGATGATTTGATGGCCATCGCAGATGCAGTACGTGAAGTTGCATTGCGTGAAGATGATGACATGCATCTGCAACCAACAGGATCTGCGCAAACTCCAATTGGTCGCAGAGGACATCTTCGAGCAGTACCTTCGTAAGGATTAGTAAATGGCGCAAGAGATCGCAGATATTTTTAAAGCCTATGACATTCGGGGCTTAGTTGATTCAGAGATAACTCCGGATTTCACTTTCGCGACAGGTGTTGCATTCGCACGTTTCTTACAACAACAGCGAGAGCCCGCCACAATTGTAATCGGTGAAGATATGCGCCCGTCATCTGCAGGCCTTGCCGATGCATTTTCTGCCGGTGTTACTTCACTTGGAATGGATGCAATCCGTATTGGCTTGGCATCAACGGATATGTTGTATTTTGCTTCAGGAAAACTTGGTTTGCCTGGTGCAATGTTCACTGCCAGTCATAACCCCGCCGAATACAATGGAATCAAACTCTGCTTAAGCAGTGCTCGTCCGATTGGTAAAGAGTCGGGCCTTCTAACTATCGAAAACTTCGTGCGCCAAGGTTCGCCTTTAGAGATCCGCTCGGTGGGTGTTGAATCTGAGTGTGACATGCTTGAGGAATACGTAGATCACTTATTGCAACTAGTGGATCTTTCCCAGATCCGTCCACTGAAAATAGTTGTCGATGCGGGAAATGGAATGGCAGGCCACACAGCTCCTGCAATCTTTGCACGACTTAACTGCGAATTAATCCCTATGTATTTTGAACTCGACGGAACTTTTCCAAACCATGAAGCAAATCCAATCGATGAAAAGAACTTACGTGATTTACAAAGGGCAGTGCTTAAACATGGAGCTGATTTGGGATTAGCATTTGATGGCGATGCCGACCGTTGTTTCATTGTTGATGAGAAAGCTAATGCAATTAACCCATCTGATCTAACTGCTTTAATCGCCGAGCGTGAGCTCAAGAAGCATCCAGGTTCAACGGTTATTTACAACTTAATCTCATCCCGTGCGGTTCTAGAAGTAATCGAAGAAAATGGGGGAGTAGGACTTCGAAGTCGAGTAGGACACTCATACATAAAAAAGATGATGGCCGATAGCAAAGCGATTTTCGGTGGCGAACACTCCGGCCATTTCTATTTTGATGGTTTTTGGCGTGCCGACTCTGGAGCCTTAGCTGCACTTCATGCAATCGCAGCCCTGGGTGAATCCAAAAAATCTATGTCTCAAATCCTTAAGCCATACCAGCGCTATCTATTAAGTGGTGAGATCAATTCAAAGGTTGCCGATACGTCAGCGGCTATGGCCTTAGTTGAAGAAGAATATGGGGCTAAAGATGGCCTCACTATCGATCACCTAGATGGTCTTACCGTTAACGCAGATACGTGGTGGTTTAACCTGCGACCTTCAAATACTGAGCCACTGCTGCGACTAAATGTTGAGGCCAAGACCGGCGCACGCATGGAGAAGGTACGTGATGAGGTTCTCGCCTTAATTCGAAGCTAGGCAGGCCTATTCATTGCCTGCTTTAGGCGCAGGGGCAGTAACCTATGCCTCTGACCCGATTAAGGAGCTTTTTTGTGAACGCACCAGTTACTTCAACTCTTCCAAAACACGATATTGCAGATGCTTCTCTTGCAGCTGCGGGTCGACTACGCATTGAATGGGCCGAGCGCAATATGCCCGTCTTAGCTCAAATCCGCGCCCGTTTTGAAAAATCACAACCATTTGCTGGTGTTCGCATCTCTGCTTGCATGCACGTAACAACTGAAACAGCTAACCTCATGCGCGTTCTTAAAGCCGGCGGTGCAGAGATTGCGCTCTGTGCATCAAATCCGCTTTCAACTCAAGATGACACTGCAGCTGCGCTAGTTCATGAATATGGAATCTCGGTCTTTGCTCGTAACGCCGTAGATCGTGATGGTTATTACAAGCACATTAATGCATCCCTTGATATCGAACCGCATCAAGTTTTTGATGATGGTTGCGATCTTGTAAATACTCTTCACACAACTCGAAAAGAATTGATTCCAAATATCGCGGGCGGTTGTGAAGAAACTACAACAGGAGTGATTCGTCTAAATCAGATGGCAAAAGATGGTGCGCTGCAGTTCCCAATGATTGCTGTGAATGACACTGACACAAAGCACATGTTTGATAACCGTTACGGAACAGGTCAATCAACTCTTGATGCGGTCTTTCGCTCAACAAATTTCCTTCTTGCCGGAAGAATTCTCGTTGTAGCAGGCTTTGGATATTGCGGTAAAGGCGTTGCAGAGCGCGCAAAAGGAATGGGCGCTGATGTAGTCGTCACTGAAATCGACCCAACTAAAGCTCTCGATGCAATGATGCAGGGCTTTCGTGTAATGCCGATGGCAGATGCCGCAAAAGTTGGAGATGTTTTCATCACGGTTACTGGTAACCGTGATGTCTTGCGTGACGAACATTTTGCAGTAATGAAAGACGGCGCAATTATGGCCAACTCAGGCCACTTCGATATCGAAATCGATGTTGCATGGCTTGAACAAAATGCAGTAAAGAAAAATGCCAAGATGCGTCACCAAACTGATGAATATGTAATGGCCGACGGTCGCCGTCTGCTACTTCTTGCCGAGGGCCGTCTTGTAAATCTAGGTGCGGCTGAAGGCCACCCAGCATCGGTTATGGATATGTCGTTTTCAGACCAAGCGCTAACTGCTGAGTATTTAGTAAAAGAAGCTAAGAATTTAAAGGCCGGGGTTCACAATGTTCCTACTTATATTGATAAGGAAGTTGCCAGCCTGAAGTTAATTAGCATGGGCGGACGCATTGATGTTCTGACTCCTGCACAAGATATGTACCTGAACTCTTGGGAGCACGGTAGCTAATGACACTGGTTATGGTCGTCGATGACGATCAGGACCTTGCCGAAATGCTCGGCATTGTCTTAACCGGTGCAGGTATTGATGTTGACCTTGTAAGTCGAGGAGATGAAGTTCTAGATGTATTTCGTAACAATCCACCAGATTTAGTTCTGCTGGATGTTATGTTGCCTGGACTAGATGGAATCGAAGTCTGCAAATTAATTCGTGCCGAATCCATGGTGCCGATTATTATGTTGACAGCAAAAGGTGACACACATGATGTCGTCCGAGGACTTGAAGCAGGCGCCGATGATTACATGGTCAAACCCTTCAGACATCCATCAGAGTTAATTGCACGCATTCGCACGCGTTTGCGTCGAACTAACGTTGATATCTCTGGCCTATTAACAATTGGTGATTTAGCAATTGATGTTCAGGCGCACCAAGTGCTTCGTGCGGGCAAGCAGATCTCGCTCACGCGCCTTGAGTTTGATTTATTAGTAGCTCTTGCAAAAGAGCCTGGTCGGGTATTTACTCGAGATGCTCTGTTAAGTGAGGTTTGGGGTTATAGACATTCCACCGATACTCGACTTGTTAATGTGCACGTCCAACGCCTTCGCTCAAAAATCGAACATGATCCCGAGAACCCCGAAATAGTTGTAACAGTTCGCGGTGTTGGCTATAAAGCTGGAGTGATGGGCGGTTCCTAAATATGAACCGTATCTTCTTACGCTTACGTAATTCACTGGCCCCTAAGGTCATTATTTCAACAGTTATTTTATCTCTTGTCGTAATCTATTTAACTGGCTCAGCCCTTAATTCTCAGCTAGCAACGGGAATCAAAAAGGTAAATCTTGATTCATCTCGCATTGAAGCCCGCTCAACGATCTTTAGTGCCGAGTATCGATTCCTCTTGGCGCAAGGCGAAAAAGCAGAGGCTGTTCGTAAAGTTATAGATGACATCATTAGCTCAGCAACTTCATTGACTACAAATGAAAATGCCCGCGAGGTAATATTTATTCGAAGCCCGGGAAACACAACAATTCAAGACTATGAAATAACTTCAAATCTTGTGGACCCTATTTCGATTCCAGATTATTTGAGTAAGAAAGTTAGAAAAAGTAATGACTTAACCTCGTCCTATATACCAATTCGATACATCGGTGGTCAAAGTATTTCTGGTCTTGCATTTGGACAAAAAGTTCAGATACCAGGCGCCGGTCAGTACGAGATGTATATGGTTTTCTCTCTAGCTAACCAAAATGCAACGTTAGATCTCATTCAACGTTTACTGCTATTAACAGGCTCTGCATTACTTTTATTGATCGCATTAATTGTTTGGTTAGTGGTTCGCCAAGTGGTGCGCCCAGTTCGTGAGGCAGCAGTGATTGCGGCGCAATTTACTGCCGGTGATTTTCGCCAACGGATGAAAATTACTTCAAAGGATGAGATTGCAACCCTAGGTAATGCATTTAATGAGATGGCCGAATCCCTGGAAAAGCAGATCGCTCGTCTTGAGAATCTCTCTCGAGTTCAACAACGCTTTGTTTCAGATGTGTCACACGAGCTACGTACACCCCTGACTACTTTGCGCATGGCTTCTGAGGTAATTAATGCTTCCCGTAACAGCTTTGATCCAGTCGTTGCCCGCAGCACCGAACTACTTGTGGCACAACTTGATCGCTTCGAACGCCTTCTTGAAGATCTACTTGAGGTAAGTCGTTTTGATGCTGAAGTCGCAATAATTGAAGCCGTTGAATTCGATATGGTCCAGTTAGCCCACCGCTGTGCTGAGGATCTCTCCCTTGTAGCTAGCCAGCGTTCTACAGAGTTGCGAATCTATTCAATCGCCGGGAGCATCAATGTGTCGGCAGATATTCGACGAGTTGAAAGAATTCTTAGAAACTTATTTTCAAATGCGATAGATCATGCTGAAGAGAAGCCAATTGCAATCACGATTCTTGCATCTGAACACGATGTTGCCGTCGGTGTTCGTGATCATGGAGTGGGGCTAGATGCAAATTCACTAACACGGGTATTTGATCGCTTTTGGCGCGCAGATCCATCGCGGGCACGTACTCGCGGCGGAACTGGATTAGGCCTTTCAATCGCACTTGAAGATGCACGCTTACATAACGGTGAACTTGAAGCATGGGGAAGGCCAGGTAAAGGGGCGCACTTTGTACTGACTCTTCCTCGCAAAGCAAGTGCGGCAATTGAGTCGCGTTTGATTAAATTGGCTCCCGACGATATTCATGAGTAATTTCCACACCGTCATAATTAACTAGCGGCCTTGCACCTATTTTTGGTGCATGAAAACCTTTGAAGAACTAAGTCAGCTTCTATTTCCAACTAGATGTTACGGCTGTAATGCAATCGGTCTGTCTATTTGCTCATCCTGTCGCCGCGAATGGCATCCTCACTATTATCTAACTCATGTTCAAGGCTTTAAAGTTCATTCAGCAATTTTATATTCGCCAACGGCAAGCAAGATTATTTTGGCAGCAAAGGAGAATGGACTAAAAGGTGCCGACCGCTTAATTGTTGATGCAATTGTTCATGTTCTCGATCGTGCAGATTTTGATTTATATAATGTCAGGCTCGTACCTATTCCATCTTCAAAATCTAATTCTCGCCGCAGAGGACGCAACTTCATTACTAATCTTTGCGAAGAGATTTCTGCTCGCACCAATATTCCCGTAACACCGGCTCTAGAACTGGCACATAAAGTTAAGGATCAAAGTGGGTTGTCGGCAAAGGCCAGAGCAGTGAATATGAAAGGGGCGTTTTCTGTTACCGCCGGGGTTTATCCTCGAGGTGATTTAATTCTCATAGACGATGTGGTGACCACTGGCGCCACCGTTGCCGAGGCGGCCAGAGCCCTTAATTCTCATGGATTTCACCTGCTGGGCTCAGTTACCGCTTGCGTGGCCCAGCCTCTACGATAGGAGCCTTGACTAGAAGAGTTCGCCAGAAGTTTTGAAAGGTTGCATCGATGCCAGCGTTTTTTGACAGGATTTTGCGTGCAGGTGAAGGTCGCGTTCTTCGCGAACTAAGCAAGATCGTCGTCGTCGTGAATGGCCATGAGGCCCGCATCTCTGCACTCTCAGATTCGCAGCTTCGCGATCAAACCGATATCTTCAAAGATCGATACTCAAAGGGTGAGTCACTAGATGATTTGATGCCTGAGGCATTTGCTGTTGTACGCGAAGCCGCAAAGCGAACTCTTGGGCAACGTCATTACGATGTTCAGTTGATGGGTGGAGCAGCCCTTCATAAAGGCAATATCGCCGAAATGCGTACCGGTGAAGGTAAAACTCTCGTTGCAACTCTGCCTTCATACTTAAACGCTTTGGCTGGTCGTGGTGTTCACGTTGTTACAACAAATGATTATTTAGCTGAACGCGATAGCGAATGGATGGGCCGTATCCATCGATTCCTTGGACTTAATGTCGGCGTAATTCTTGCCAACATGACTCCTGCCGAACGCCGTGAGGCATATTCAGCCGATATAACGTATGGAACAAATAATGAATTCGGTTTTGATTATCTTCGCGACAACATGGCCTGGACTCTTGAAGAGTGCGTCCAGCGCGATCACTTCTTTGCCGTAGTGGATGAAGTTGACTCGATTTTGATTGATGAAGCGCGTACTCCATTAATTATTAGTGGACCTGCCGATAAGGCAACTAAATGGTACGTAGAGTTTGCTAATTTGGTAGGCAAACTTCAACGCGAACTTCATTATGAGATCGATGAAAAGAAGCGAACAGTTGGGATCCTTGAAGAGGGCGTAACTAAAGTCGAAGAGCTGCTTCAAATCGGCAACTTATACGAAGCTGCAAATACCCCGATGATTGGTTATCTCAACAATGCGGTCCGTGCAAAGGAACTTTTCAAGCGCGATAAAGACTATGTAGTAATGAACGGTGAACTTTTAATCGTTGACGAGCACACAGGTCGCATGCTTGCCGGTCGCCGTTATAGCGAAGGCCTGCACCAAGCCCTTGAAGCCAAAGAACGTATTGAAATCAAGGATGAGAACCAGACTCTTGCAACGATTACTTTGCAGAACTACTTCCGCTTGTACGAAAAGCTTTCAGGTATGACTGGTACCGCCATGACTGAAGCCTCTGAATTTCACCAGATTTATAAGCTTGGCGTAGTTCCAATCCCAACAAATCGCTCTATGGTCCGTATCGATCAGGCCGATCTTGTCTATAAATCTGAAGCTGGCAAGTTCATTGCAGTGACTGCAGATATCGTTGAAAAACACCGTAAGGGTCAACCAGTTCTTGTGGGTACTGTCAGTGTTGAAAAATCAGAAGAGCTTTCTGGTTTTCTACGCAAGGCCGGTGTTGCTCACGAAGTTCTAAACGCTAAGCATCACGAACGTGAAGCTGCAATCATCGCTCGTGCCGGTGTTAAGGGTGCAGTTACTGTTGCAACAAATATGGCAGGCCGCGGAACAGATATTATGTTGGGCGGAAACCCAGAGTTTATGGCTGATTATGAATTACAGCGCAAGGGAATTTCACCAGTTGAAAATGCCGAAGAGTATGAAAAGCAGTGGCCCGAAGAAATCGCTCGCCAAAAGGCAGCGGTTGCAGTGGGACATGAAGAAGTAATCGCTTTGGGCGGTTTATATGTTCTTGGTACCGAGCGTCACGAATCTCGACGCATTGATAACCAGCTACGTGGTCGTTCAGGTCGCCAAGGTGATCCTGGAGAGTCACGTTTCTATCTCTCCCTTCAAGATGAGCTCATGCGTCGATTTAACTCTGGAATGGTTGAGCGCTTCTTAACGGCTGCTGGAATTCCAGAGGATGCACCAATTGAATCGAAGATGGTCAGCAATGCGATTCGATCCGCACAAACACAAGTTGAATCACAGAACTTTGAAATGCGTAAAAATGTTTTGAAATATGACGACGTCATGAACCGTCAGCGCCAAGTTGTTTATGGTGAACGCCGCATGGTTCTAGAAGGTGCCGATATTAAGGATCAAGTTGCTACTTTTGTTAGCGATACTTTGACCGCCTATGTCAGCGCCGCAACAGCTGCTGGATATTCTGAAGATTGGGATCTGGAAACGCTTTGGAGCGCTCTTAAGACTATTTACCCAATCTCATTTACTGATGAAGAGCTTGTTGCTCGCGTTGGTTCTCGAGCTGGCTTGGATGCTCAATTCCTTTCGGCAGCGGTCATTGAAGATTGCAAAACTGCATATGCAAAGCGCGAAGAGTCTTTGGGCTCAGAAGTTATGCGCGAATTAGAGCGCAAGGTGTTGCTCTCGGTTCTCGATCGTAAGTGGCGTGAGCATTTATACGAGATGGATTACTTACAAGAGGGAATTGGCCTACGTGCCATGGCTCAGCGAGATCCACTTGTTGAATATCAGCGAGAGGGATTCGATTTATTCTCAGCGATGATGGATGCAATTAAGGAAGAAATCGCAGGATTGCTATTTAATATTGAAGTAACAGTAGAAGCTTCAAGCAATGAAGTTACGGGTGCTGGACTTGAATCTAAGCCACTTCCAACTGCAGGTTTGCAGTACACGGCCGCCGATGAAAATGGAGTGACAAGAACTGGTGATGTCTCAAGAAATGCCCCTTGCCCATGTGGCTCGGGTAAAAAGTACAAGCGTTGCCATGGTGCCTCTTAAAGCAAAGTAAGAGCAGTACAAAGCCAACGTTTATCCACTCCTTCAAAACGCACCAAAATTGCACGTAAACGATCTTCATATCGGACGGTAATTGTCGCTTCACATATTCCATCCAGTGGCTCTTGGATATGTATCTTGCGAATATGCCCTACTTGCTTTTGCGATCCTGACTTTCGCACTAGCTCTGAAAATATTCGGTAGTGGCATTGTGATGCAAGTTGAGAAGGTGAACGACGGCCCGCCCAGATTTCAACAACATTATGAGCAAAGAGTTGGGTCCAGCCCATAAGGTCAGGCAGATCCTGTGCCGAAGTAGGTTCAGGTGCAAAATCGGGATCAAACTCACCGTCAAACTGGGTTGGGATTAAATAGAGCTTTCTGCTCTGTATTTCGTGAACTGGTGGTACTGGCCTAAAAATCTCCAAGAATGGATGTTGCCAATCCTGAACACTCGATGCGGCAATCTCTTCGATACGAAAACTTGCAATTGATAGATCTACTTCATACTCACGGTTAGTTGTCATAACGCGAGGTTGCTACGTAGCTTTCTTTTTATGCTCAACCAAGAGGTTGATTTCTAACTCATCCCAAAGGATGAGTGTGGATAATGTTTCAAAATCCTCCACCACATCGCCTTAAGTGCACCCATGAAAAAACGTAATTTAGGAAACTCTTCACGAATCCCATTGGCGGTCACTTTAATAGCGGCTTCATTTATTTCAGCTTTTGTTTTGGCAACTCTTTCTCGCTCAACATCGCAGTATTGGGTAGCAGCTACTGACCTCACCGTTGGTCATCAGATCTCAACAGGAGACTTGCAGCTACTAGATATGAATTTAGGAGCTTCCAGCGCTCATTATCTCTCCAAAGATTTAGATCCTTTTGGCCAAATAGTTACTCAAGCATTGAAATCCGGTTCACTTGTTGAAGAAAACAGTGTTAGTTCAACTTCAACCGCCCTTGCCAGTAGCGGTGTGCCATTGAGTATTCGCTCTGTAGATGTAGCCACCGGTGTACATGCTGGGGTGTTGGTTGATATTTACTGGGTTCTAGATAGCCAGAATGGTGAACTGCCCGAGGAGCCAGTTTTGATTTTGGGCGGAGTTACTGTTCTGAGCGCCGATGGAGACAGCAAGAACTTTGGAACAGATTCAGCGATCACTGTTTCAGTGGAGCAGACACAGGTTCTTCGAATCTTATCTGCAACTACTCAAGGTCGCTTGGTGGTGATCTGTGCACATGTCTAATCAAGAATTACCAGTAGTCATCACCGCTATTGCCGATGCCCAGTTTGAAAGTTTTGTTGCAGGCACTCTCTTTGCACAAGGATGGAGCGTAATTTATCGTGCTATAGATTGCCAAGCACTTGAAAACTACTGCACATCCAATCCTGAATCTGCTGCATCAGCACTATTGATTTTTGCACCTGATCTTGCCGGGATTTCCCCAGAATTCATCGCAGAGGTAACCCCCAGAGTTAAACAAATAGTTGGTTTTTCTTCTGGTCAAGAATCCGATGATGTTTTTGGCAATCTGCATAAAAATCCAACGTCAATAACAGATTTGGTCAGTGTTGTTCGAGGATTAGTTCGAGCACCAATGCTTCGGCAAACTTCTCAAGTTTCACGACAAAGTCGCAAATCCCATGTCATTGCCGTTGGTTCGGCTGGCAGTGACACTGGATGCACCACGATTGCACTTAATTTGGCCATGGAGCTCAG
>CAITQC010000072.1 GCA_903894425.1 uncultured Actinomycetes bacterium | reverse complement strand
ATCTGGCGGCTCAAGTGGGGAAGCAAACTTGTGCCGATTTTATGAAAAGCGCGCCAGGCCCTGGAATCAAGATCCTTCATCCCATTTTGTGCCATGGGGGAATTAAATCATGTATAGTTGACATGTCAAGTTAATTTCGTATTTAGGAAGAGATTTCAACATGAAGAGTTTTATGGTTGTTGAAGTTGCCGCTCCTTCTTTTATAATTTGTTCATGAAAAAGTTCATGATTTTTGTAATTGATGATCTATCAGGCTTAGGCACGCCTGAAGAGATGAAAGCAATCGATGCCTTTAACGACCAACTTAGAGCAGATAATCAATGGATATATGCATGGGGATTAGAGAAGCCAGAGACTGCAACGGTTATTGATAATCGCAATGATGCAAATTTAAGTACCGGTAAACCTTTATTCGATGCTGCCGAAAACTTCAGTGGCTTCTGGCTAATTCAGGCAGATAACCCAGAGATTGCAAGAGAATTAGCTTTTCAAGCCTCTAAGGCCTGCAACAGAAAAGTCGAATTACGCCCACTTCACTAATTTTTAACGGCAGTTGATCCGCGATCTACAAAGTCACCAACCCAAAGTTCAGAGCGTTTCTTCTTACTATTTTTCCCTGCTTCTATCGCCTCGACCATCATTTTTCCGCATGATTTTGCCATTTCATATGCGTCAAAGGCCACTGTGGAAATAGCCTGGTGTGCAGATTCTGCTTGAGACTCAAGCATATTCACGCCGATTATAGAAACTTCACGTGGGATTGAAAGACCACAATCGGCAGCTGCGTTAACAAATCCAATAGTTGCAGCATCAAGAAAAGAAATTATTCCGGAAATAGTTGGGTGACTCTTTTTAAAGTGCACAGCTAACAAAGCCCCACCATCCAAAGTGTTCGGTACATCGAGAAGTTCAAGTTTCATTTTTAGGGAAGCGGCCGCTCTTTTAAGATGCGCGGGAATTGGTGAATCCGAGAGAATAATTCCAATGTTTTCGTGCCCAAGATCCTTTAATTTTGTGAGAGCAATCTTGTCAACTGATTGAAAATCGCGATCAACAAAGTTGTATTCGAAATCTACTTTTGTACGACCAAGGACAACAAATGGAACCTTCGCACGGTTAAGCAGGCGCAGCCGCTCATCCTTTTCTTTCACATTCATCAAGATCACACCACCAGAAAAATTGGAACGCAACAAAAGATCGACATCAGATTCGTCATCATTTGATACCGGCCAGATAACGCTATGGAAACCAGCGGCTCGAACTCCGTCGACGATTCCGTCGACGAGCGCACCGTTAATGCGGGAAGCTGGTGTTGCAAAAAGATTAGAGATCATCATCGTGACCATGCGGGGTGAACCACCGGCCAATGCAGCGGCCGCGTAATTTGATTTGTATCCAGCCTGTTCAACCGCGGCAAGGACGCGCTTTTTAACTGCATCGCTAATGGGGCGCTTACCTGAAAGAGCGTATGAAACTGTGCTCTCAGAAACGCCAGCTAGGCGGGCGATATCTGCGCGGGTAGTCATTGTGTGCCATTCTCCTTTGTGCAAATTGCTGAAGTCGACCCTTGACTCTTACTGGTACGGAATGTACATTACATCATCATCGACGCGCGTCGATGGATTCGCAAAACTTAGGGGGATTTATGAAGTTGCAACGTTTGGGAGCAGGACTCCTAGGTGTTTCTTTGGCGATTTTTGGTTCGATTGTCCCGGCTCAAGCAGCCGGAACTTTAACTGTTTGGGTCAACTCAGGTGAAGAAGCTGCATATAAGTCTGCTTCGGCTGATTGGGCAAAGAAGAACAATGTCACATTAAATATTGTCGCAAAGTGCGGCCTTGGCGATTGCGGACTGAGCAAGCTTGGTCCAGCAGGTGCCGGCCCGGATCTATTTACTGCTTCTCACGACAACACTGGTGCTTTAGTTAAGTCTGGCGTAGTTACATCACTGAGCTCAGTTCTTAATAAGAATGCTTATCCAGCTGCAGTTCTCTCTGGCGTTAGCTTTAACTACCAACAATGGGCAGTGCCTATTTCAGTGAGCAATATTGCTCTTGCAACAAATACAACTTTAGTACCAGCAGGTGCCCCTAAGAGTTGGAAAGAGCTAGAAACAACTGCAACTAGTCTTATTTCCTCTGGAAAGGCTTCTGTCGGAATTGTTACACACCTCGATGGATACTTCATGCAGCCATTCTTTGATTCTGTTGGTGGATACGTTTTTGCTAACAAGAATGGTTCATACATCAACACTAAGCAGATTGGCATTTATTCAAAGACGCTTGCTAAAAATGCTTCTTTAATGGATGGATATCTAAGCAAGAAGCTATTTGATAAAACCAATACTTATGATGCATCTGCATTCACAAATGGTAAAGCTCCTTATGCTGTAGTTGGCCCCTGGTCAATTGATGGTCTCGATAAAGCTGGCGTTAAATATGAGATCTCAGGTATTCCATCAATTGGTGGTGGAACCGCACGTGCATTTAGCGGAGTAACAGCTGTTTACTTGAACCGATTCGCTAAGAATAAGTTCTTGGCTAAGCAGTATTTAAATGAAGTTGTACAAACAGCAGCTTTCAGTAAGGCAATCACGGCAGCAAATAACTCTTACCCAGCAAATATTGTTGCAGCAGCAAGTGTTGATGCAAACAGCGTTGCTGGAAAATTCGGTGCCTATGGTGCTGTATGTATTCCAATGCCAAACGTTGCTGAAATGGGTCAGGTTTGGACTTACTGGAATAACGCTTTCGCAGATTGGGCTAGTGGAAAAGCTAAGTTTGGCGCAGCCATGGAATCTGCATCAAACAACTTGAAAAAAGCACTAGGCAATAGCTAAATCTGCTGAACAAAGGGGTCCCGGCGAACGAGGGTTTAAAACGCTGGGATCCCTTTTCAGTATTTCTCATACGCTCGATGAATGAAGATAGAGGGAGGTGAAGTTTTTCGTGAATCTAAAGCCCATCTCCAAGAGTCTTAAGTACTCTCTTTCCTTTGTTGTTGTCCTCGTTCTGCTCCTAATGGGAACGAAACTATTCCAAGACAAAGCATGGTTTCTTGCAACATTCTTCTATTGTTCAGCCGCCCTAATCATCTATGTATATTCAATAAGTAAGAAAGCTCCTGCAAAGTATCTTCTTCCAGGCGTTTTACTGTTGACGCTTTTCCATATATATCCAGCCTTTTATTCTGGAGCAGTCGCATTCACTAATGATTCGAATGGGCATCAGTTATCTAAGGAACAAGCGATCGCGGCAATTATTCAAGATTCAACCGTCCCAATTGATTCGCTAAAACCTATTAGATATCAAACTCTAGTTACGAAAGATTCCTCTAAAGTATCGATTATATTTCAATATCCAGAATCCACTTATTGGATTGGAAGCTCAGGATCAATTAAGAAATTCAATCCGACTCCAACAAATCTGGCACCCGATGGAACGGTGTTAAAGGTACAAGGTTTTGAGCTGCTTACTCCTTCAGAGGCAAATGATTACGTCTCTGAACTTCAAACTCTAACGGTGGAGGTTGATTCAGGTATTTCACTTCAGCCACAAGATTTAGAAACTCTTGAAGCGTTCCAACCTAGTTTTAATTACGATGCCACGAAAGATGAGCTAATTAATGTCGTCACCGGTGAGACTTTTTCACCTAACGATAATGGTCAAATGGTCAGCGCTGCCGGTGAAGTTCTATTACCAGGCTGGAAAAGTAATATCGGTTGGCGAAATTTTACGTCCATTCTTACCGATGAAGAGATTCGTAGACCGTTACTAGCCGTGCTTGCCTGGACATTCGCCAATGCGTTTCTCCTAGTGCTACTTAGCTTCCTTATGGGGCTGACTTTGGCTTTAATCTTCAACTTCCCGTACCTACGTTCAAAGAGGTTTTACCGTACGATTTTTATCATCCCACTTGCCATTCCAAGTGTTTTATCTTTCCTTGTGTGGTCAGGTCTCTTCACTGCAGAAACTGGCGTGATTGATCGCCTGTTTCATATTTCAACTCCTTGGCTTACCCATCCGTGGTGGGCTCGAGTGGCCGTCCTTATTGTTGAATTATGGATAACTTTTCCTTACATGTTTCTTATTTGCACAGGCGCAATTCAATCTATCCCTAATGACATTTTGGAAGCTGCTCAGATTGATGGTGCTTCACCAATTAAATCTTTTACTCTTATCAAAATGCCTCTGGTTGTGCGCACGTTGGCACCGCTTCTTGTGGCATCAATTGCAATGGCGTTAAATAACTTTGGTGCAATTTACCTATTAACCGGCGGTGGTCCAACATTCTCGAATTCAAATGGCAATGCCGGGGCCACCGATATTCTGATTTCTTATACTTACAAACTTGCTTTTAACTCTCAAGAAGGCAATAACTATGGATTAGCAAGCGCCCTTTCAATTCTTAACTTTCTTATGGTTGGGTTGATTTCAATTTATGGGCTAAGGAAAATGAAGACAATGGAAGGGATCAACTAAATGAGCTCCTTGCTTTCATTCAATTCAAAGAAGGCCCGTTTTTGGCTTAAGAAAGTTCTTTGGCGCCATTTAGTGGGCATAGTCGTAATTGCATTCTCAATCTTTCCCCTTGTTTGGATGATTTCAGGGGCTTTCGACGTAACAGGACAGATAAGCACTCAACAACTTATTCCCATACATAAAGGCATCGATAACTTTACTCAGCTATTTTCCACATCTGGTAAACCATTTCTCACATGGGCGAGAAATTCTCTAGTCATTGCTTTTACTGCCGCCGCAATGCAGGTAGCGATTGGGGCGTTAGCAGCATACTCTTTGAGCCGACATAGATTTAATGGTCGCAAACTCACTCTCACAACAATTCTTATTGTACAGATGTTTCCGCAACTTCTTGCAGCAACTACTCTCTTCCTCATCATTAATACTTTTGGAAAATCATTTATTTTCCTAGGCCTAGGCCATCAGTTACCGCTCATATTAATTTTTGGTGGAAGTGCGTTAGGAGTAAATACCTGGATGCTAAAGAGCTTTTTTGATACTTTGCCGACCGAGATCGATGAAGCTGCAAAAATAGATGGTGCTGGACATTTTGAAATTTTCCTCAAAATTATTATTCCCCTAGCTACACCAATCTTTGTTGTGACTTTTCTGCTTTCACTAATTGGAATACTCAATGAATACTTAATCACCTCAGTGATTTTGGGCCTCGATGGAAAGAACATGACTGTTGCCGTTGGTCTACAACAGTACATTTACGGGCAGTATGGAAAGAATTGGGGACCTTTCACAGCTGGTGCTCTCTTGGCAACAATTCCAGTGTTGACTCTATTTATCTTCCTTCAGAAACACTTGGTTTCAGGGCTAGTCAGTGGATCTACGAAAGGTTGATTGACCAGTGCTTGATATAGAAGAGTTCCAGGTTCGGGGAGTACCCGGATCGGTGAAGAAAGTCCGTTTCGGAAACCGAACCGTTGACTATTGGGCTCCAAAGAATCCGGGTCGTCATATCGTGGTAGCTCACGATGGCCAAAATATTTTGGATAAGAGAAACATAGGCATTAATCCTCATCAAAGAGCCACTTGGCAGCTCGCTCAGTCGGCAGTAAGAATTGCGGAAAAGAATGATCTGACTGCGCCAACTGTTATTTGCGTTTATCACACACCATATGTCGAAGATAATTTAGGACGCTTAAAGGAATACACCCCGCAAAAATATATGGGCCACAAAGAAGATTGGATGATTGAAAGTTACGGGCTATATAACGTACAGGTGGAAAGTTTCCTGAATAATTTATCCGCAGATCAACTTATAGAAGATTTAACAGAATCTATTGTTCCGGAGATTACGTCTCGCATTGGGCAGGCAATCACTCCAGAGGCTACAGCCATGATTGGTGCAAGCATGGGTGGCTTGGCAACTATATATTCTGTGATCCAAAAACCAGATTTCTTTCGAACTGCATTGAGTTTCTCACCTCATTGGGTGATTGGTGGAGATGCGTTGGCAGAAAAGATGATGCTGAATTTTCCTGATCCAGGAAAGCACAAACTATGGATGAGCCGTGGGACCAAGGGTCTTGATGCTCTTTATGAAGGGTCGCAGAATTTGGCCGACAAATTAATCAAATCAAGAGGATATAAAGAAAACCGAAATCTAATCTCACGAGTACTAAATAACGGCGCACATTCAAATGCGACTTGGGCGAAATATGCCACTGCAGCTTTGGATTTTTGGCTCAAGGAAGGGCTGTAATGAAAAGAAGAGTTGTTTTTGCGGGTGACAGCATTGTTCATGGAGGCCCTTGGCAATATTGGCTTCCAGAACACTATGTCACCAACTTTGCCTTTCCAGGCCACACAACAAGTGATTTAGAGGCTCTGATTCCTTCCATTGTTGAATCGCAACCCGAAATCCTGATCGTCATGATAGGTACAAATGACTTTGGCAAGTATCGATTGCCGGAAGAGCAAGTGATTCAAAATATATTGGCCGTTGCTAAGAAACTAAAAGAGCAATTGCCTGACATCCCGGTAATTTGGAGTTCCCTTACGCCAAGAAGCGATGAATTTTCACAAAGCATGATTGAAGTAAATTCGAAAATAATGCCCGCCCTTGAAGAGATGGGGATTCTATATTTTGATGTTTTCTCAATCTTAAGAGATCCCAATCAAAATATACTTGAAAGAAAATACTGTGAAGATCCAGATACATTTGGATTGCACCTGACTAATTCAGGATATGAGCGATGGTTCCAAACCCTCTCGCCCGTGATTAGCTCGTTGTTGAAATTATCCTAATTCGGTTGCGCCATTATTGCGTCATGCACGTACTGGGCTAGACCTCGTACGCGTCCATCGTAATACTCTTTAAAACGCGCATCTTGTATGTACATAATCGCTAATTGTTTTTGCATCTCAATCGAGCAATCGTAAAACCATTTAGTTATGGCTGCTCGATGAGCGATAACGGCCTCTTTTGCCTTTGGCGAATCAATGGGCAGGCTATTTCCAAAGGCATAAACAAAGAGCTCAGTGGCAGCTTCCTGATCTACTTTGGCAGCTGCAAAATCCTCTTTGGAGTACTTGGAAGTTTTTGCAGAAGATTGTTTATAGGCATTGGTAAGACCCCAACGTTCTTTGGCTTCATTTTCGTACTCGTGCATGTTTTTCCTTACGCGTGAGATGGGTGCCCTGTAATGAAATATTAATGCATACTTGCCTAATGCTTAGCACAATCTTTCTTTCAACTGGAGTCGTTGCCCTTGCCGAGATGGGGGATAAGACTCAGCTGCTTGCCTTTCTCTTAGCAGCACGCTTCAAAAAACCTGTTCCAATTATTTTGGGTATATTTGCGGCAACCATTGTTAACCATGGCTTTGCCGGAGCACTTGGTGCATGGATTACAACGGTGCTAACAAAAACAACTTTGAGTTGGATCCTTGGAATCTCATTTATCGCCATGGCAATATGGACGTTAATTCCTGATGAGATTGAAGATGAAGAAAGTTCAATTGCAAGTCGCTACGGCGTCTTTGGTGCAACAGCAATCACTTTTTTCTTGGCCGAGATGGGCGATAAGACACAGATCGCTACTGTGGCTCTAGCAGCACATTATTCAAGCGTGCTCTATGTGGTAATCGGAACGACTCTTGGAATGCTCATTGCTGATGTTCCAGCTGTCTTTATCGGCAATAAGTTTGCAGAGAAAGTCTCAATGAAACTCGTTCATGGTATTGCCGCAGCAGTTTTTGCAATTCTGGGAATCTTGACCCTATTGAATGTGACGATAATGGCTTAGTTAAAAAAAACGATTATTGCCCCTGCAATTGTTAGGTTAATTGCATCGTTAGAAGTTTCGATGATCCAGACTTTCAGATTGTCTCCACCAAAGAGGCGGTGAGATAGTGAAGAGAACATTGAAATACCAACGCCTAGAGCAAAGCCAATGCCAGCGCCGTCGAGAATTCCTAAGTTTGGCTCATATTTCTGGAGTGAGTTGATTATCAAAGCCAAAGTAAGCGTTTGAACCAATACTCCAATAATCGTGCCACCAAAGAGCAAGACTGGCTTATTTTGATTGGAATTTAGCTGACCAGATTCAATGCCACGGGCTTTCATCCAGACTGGATAGAAAGTCTTTGGCCCGAACCAGATTGCACCGCTAATAAATGTAACAACAAAGGCTAGAAGTACGCCGAGAAGGTTAAGTCCTGAAAAAGTCATATGCAGATTTTACTACAGGCTAAACTGTGAACATGAGCGAACTCCCACCGTGCCCCAAGTGCAAATCTGAATATTCCTACGAAATGGGTGAACTCCTGGTCTGCCCAGAGTGCGCACATGAGTGGAATCCACATGAAGCCGAAGATGGCGTGGACGCCCCGCGGGTGATTAAGGATTCAGCTGGAAATATCTTGGCCGACGGGGATGACGTAACCATCATTAAAGATATGAAAGTGAAGGGCAGTTCAACACCGCTCAAAGTTGGCACGAAGGTCCGCAATATTCGCCTTGTGGATGGTCCCGGAGATCACGACATCGATGCCAAGGTTGATGGCTTTGGTCCAATGAACCTGAAATCGAGCATCGTTAAGAAGGCTTAAGCATTAATTAATTTCGTGAACCTTTTTTGGAGCAAAGATAAAAATCGTTAGCGCTGTTGCAATTGCAACGTACATAATCATTCTCATGCTTAAAGAAGTTCCTTGCTGAAATGATTCATATGCGGTTTGCTTCAAGGCAGCGAATTGGGTTTCCATTCCAGCAGGGGCAGGCATGGAAGTAAAAGCGATTGAATGTGAAACCTTGTCAGCAAGGGCTGCTGGCAGTCCTTGCACCGCATCGGCCATTCCACTTCTATAAGTTGTATTTAATATCGCACCAACAATTGCGATGCCAAGGGCGCTGCCAACTTCTCGTGAAACATCATTAACTGCTGATGCGACTCCTTGTTTTTCTACGGGTAATGAGTTGGTAATGGCGGTTGTTGCGGGGGTAGAGGCAAGTGCCATACCAAAAGCAAAGAGAACTAAACCTGTCCAGAAATGTCTGTAAGAGAAAGTCAAAGGCATCGTACTAAATACGAACATTCCTATAGCTAAGAAAGACAGGCCAAAGGATCCTAGATATTTCTGGGGGATAGTCTTACTAAGAACCCCAGCAACACGTGACATCGGCAGAACAATCAAAGGCACGATCATTAATCGCAACACAGCCTGCCAAGGTGTTAAGCCATAGACAAATTGCAAAAATTGCAATCCAACAAAGATAAAACCAAATTGACCAAAGAATTGAAGAGTTATTGAAAGAGAGCCCATAGTAAAACCACGATTGGTAAATAGACGTGGATCAAGTAAAGGAGCGTCTTTACGAAGTTCAATAAAAATAAAAGTTGGCAGGGCTATCGCAGTCAGTAGGAATCCAGATAGAGCTTGAGTTGAACTCCAGCCAAGTTCTGCACCTTCAATAATTGCATATACCAATCCGCCCACAAGAAGAATTGAAATCAGCCCGCCAGCCACATCTAGCTTTCGCCCGGTCTTATCGGCAGAGTTGGGAACAACTGTCAGTGCGCCAACCAAACCCAACACGGCAAGAACCATATTCATTGCAAAGAATGAGTGCCATGAGTAATAGCGCATCAGGAATGCGCTTCCAAACAAACCAATAAATGCACCTCCACCAGCAACACCTACCCACACGCCAATAGCGCGTGAGCGATCTTCTGGTGGGAATGAAGCAGTGATGACTGAAAGAGTGGATGGCATGATGAATGCCGCACCAATTCCCATAATTGCACGCAGGATAATTAAATGATCGACGCTATTTACTACCAAACCCCATGATGCAACAAGTAGATAGATAACTAAGCCGAAAACTAAACCGTTACGCCGTCCAAAGCGATCAGATAATGCTCCAGAGAGAAGTAAAAGCCCAGCAAATACAACGGTGTATGCATCAACAATCCACGTCAACTGCGTTTGAGTTGCGCCTAGATCTCGAGCGATTGAGGGGAGTGCCACATTCAAACCTGCTACCGCAGAAATAACAGTCATTAAAGATAGGGCGATCGCAGGAAGGGTCAGTGGATGTATTTTCTTCGGCATGGAAAGGACTATACATCTTCACATATAACTGTCGGTTACTAATGTTACGTAACCGACAGTTATATGAGAGTTACCACTTATGCGTAATAACCACCTTAAGTGCTTTGGTTTCTGCCGCACGACTAAATGTGTCGTAGGCATCGATAAATTGATCGAAAGTAAAGAAGTGAGTTGCGAATTTCGCAGCATCAATTTTCTTGCTTTCCACCAACTTCAGTAGAAGTGGGGTTGTATTGGTATTAACCAGACCCATACTTATGGAGATATTTTGAATCCACAGGTTTTCAAGAGCTAGTGAAACTGGCTTTCCATGAACTCCCACGTTAGCTACATGGCCACCAGGGCGCACAATTTGAGTTGCCATTTCAAATGTCTCTGGAACACCAACTGCTTCAATAGCCACATCAACACCTGCACCATCAGTCATGGCCATAACTTCTTCACGCCATTTTGGAGAACCTGAAACAACGACATCAGTTGCTCCAAATTCGCGGGATTTCTCGAGCCGGTTTTTATCGAGATCGATTGAAATCACGCGTGCTGCTCCATATAGACCTGCAGTAATAATGGCTGCTAAACCAACTGGGCCAGTTCCGATAACGGCAACGACATCACCTGGTTTTACTGCGCCATATTGAACACCCATTTCAAAGCCTGTCGGCAAGATGTCAGAGAGCATGACTGCTTCAACATCGCTAGTTCCCGCTGGCATTAAGTGCAATGAGTTATCTGCATAAGGGACGCGAACAAACTCAGCTTGGGTTCCATCAATTAAATGGCCGAATACCCAACCCAAACCTGAAACTCCCTCTTCACCTAAGCAGTGAGAGTACAAACCAGCCTTGCAGTTTTTGCAGGCACCGCAAGATTTAATACAGGAGATTATGACGCGATCGCCAACTTTGAAATTAGTTACTGAAGCACCAACTTCAGCCACGGTTCCTACGCCCTCGTGGCCAAGGATTCGACCAGGAGTAACTGCAGGCACATCGCCTTTGAGGATATGTAAATCAGTACCGCAAATAGTTGTTGTTTCTACCTTAACAATGACATCTGTTGGCTTTTGGAGCTTAGGGTTTGGAACTTCTTTCCATTCCTTCTTGCCAGGTCCGCCATAGACTAGAGCCTTCATTTTTCTTCCAACTCTCTAATAATTGCAAAAGAGGCTTTTGCAATTTCATTGTTCTCCTAATTCACAAAGACGCAATGCTTGGGTTAACGTATTACCTGTGATGTGGCAGATATAGGAAAGTGGGGGATAGCGACATTCATAAAATTCTAAAAGTATTGAAAACGAAAAAGCCCCGAGATTTCTCTCGGGGCTTTTCTGAGTTAAATTATTATGCGATGTCAGCAGTTACTGCTGCGATCGTTGAGATTTCAAACTCAAGTTTGATTGCATCAGAAACGATAACTCCACCAGTTTCAAGAGCAGCGTTCCAAACAAGACCGAAATCCTTGCGGTTGATTTCAGAAGAACCTTCGAAGCCGTAACGAGCATTACCGTATGGATCTACAGCAGTACCTGAGTACTCGAATTCAATTGTGATTGCCTTGGTTACATCTTTAATGGTTAGGTTTCCTTCGACAACAAGCTTGTCTGAACCTGAATCCTTAACAGATGTTGAAGCAAAAGTTAGGTTTGGGAATGTAGCTGTATCGAAGAAATCTGGTGACTGTAGGTGACCATCGCGGTCTGCATTGCGAGTGTCGATTGATGCCGCGCTGATTTCAATCGCTAATGATGCTGCACCATCAGCAACTACTGCTGATCCTGAGAACTCATTGAATGATCCGCGAACCTTTGTAACCATTGCGTGACGTGCACTAAAGCCTACGCGGCTGTGTGATCCGTCGATTGTGTATGTACCTGCTGGCAAAGTTGAAAGAACTGACATGAATATTCCTTTGATAGTTACTGGATTAAGGTCACTGAATGCGACACAGGAGGACCATATAGTAATTTAGTTGAAATTTCAACTAAATCCATCTGAACGCAGGATTAACATTTAAAATCAGCTACTTGCAAGGAGTTTGCAGATGCTGCATTAAGTGAGAGTTTTTCCTCTTTCAAGTTGTTTAGGCCACGCGATTTTTACGCCAAGTTTTTCCGCTGCATTTAACGCCCAACGTGGATTGCGTAGCATTGCTCGCGCTAAAAAGATTGCGTCTGCCTCGCTCGCTTCTAAGATATGTTCGGCCTGTTCAGGCTCGGTGATTAATCCAACGGCGGAGGTTGGAATCGCAGATTCGATACGGATTGCAGTTGCAAATGGAACTTGGAAACCAGGCGTTGCTTTAATTGGTGCATTATGCACATTTCCACCAGTGGATACATCTATGAGATCTACACCTAGAGCTTTCAACTGTGAACTCAACTCAATTGAATCAACTAAATTCCAGCCATCATCAACCCAATCAGTTGCAGAGATCCGAACAAATAGCGGAATGCCTGCAGGGATTGCATCACGTATGGCTTGAGTGACTTCCAAAAGAAATTTAGTTCTTCCTGCAAAATCTCCGCCATATTCATCGGTGCGGTGATTGCTTAGGGGAGAATAGAAAGAATGTAGCAAGTAGCCATGTGCTGCATGAATTTCAACGACATCAAAGCCTACGGCTACGGCACGCTTTGCAGCTTTGGCAAACTCCTGAACTAAAGTTTTAATCTGCGCGATAGTTAACTCGCGCGGTTCTGGATACCCATGGAATGCAATCGGTGAAGCAGAAACACTTTGCCAACCGCCTTCTTCGGCAGTTGCAATAAGGTGGTCACTGCCAGGTTTAGTTGTTGATGCTTTACGACCTGCGTGTGCCAATTGAATGCCCATCTTCACATTATGTTCATGTGCAAATTCAATAATCGCTTTAAAGGCTTGGGCATGAGCATCATCTTCAATAGAGGGACATGCAACTGAGATTCGGCCTTCGGGAACAACTCCTGTTGCTTCAACCATTATTAAACCTGGACCACCCGTAGCAAATGCACCCAAATGCACCTGGTGCCATTGGCCTACAAAGCCATCTACAGCTGAGTACTGACACATCGGTGAAACCCAAGCCCGGTTAGGAAAAGTAACGGATCGAAGAGTTAAGGGTTCAAATAATTTACTCATGTGGTGAGTATATTCCTGAACGAATAGTTAGTCAGGAGAGTTCTACCTAACTCAGATAGGCTTACTCGATGCCCCTTCAAATGAACTCTAATCGAGATGCGATCCGCAAAGGCATACCTATTTTTATTGCCGCAATAAATATGCGTGCTGGCTTAACGATTATGAGCCCACTGATACCAATTTTGAAAGAGCAGTACCACTTAAGTTCTTTCGCCCTTTCCTTTTTAACTTCACTCTCAGTCCTATGTTTTGCAGGTAGCGCATTTCTTATGCCCCTTGTTGGCAAAATCGGGGGCACAAACCGTGTAATTGCGACGGCACTTGTCGTGCTCACGACAGCCATTTTTTTTCGGGCAATCGGAAACCTACCTATGCTTTTTCTTTCCTCCCTTACCGTTGGAATCGCAATAGCTATCCTGAATTTTTCATTGCCAGTTTGGGTCAAGGAGAATGCAGAGGAATACTCCGGTTTATTAACAGGTATTTACATCACGATTATGGGGATTTTTGCTGCTGCATCGGTTGCAGTTGCGGTTCCATTGGCTGAGGCAACTTCTTGGGGTTGGCGATTTTCGATGGTGCCTTGGTTGATAATTGGAGTTATCTCTTCAATATGGTGGATCCTGCGAAATATTCGCCTCCACGGTTCGACTCAAAAACAGGTCAATTCAAAGTTCCATTTCGCTTTATTCAAGAAAACCGGTGCATGGAGCATTGCAATCTTTTTTGGCCTGCAATCCATGCTCTTCTATGGCACGGCAACATGGTTGCCAACAATTTTGGTTTCAAAGGGTTTCACACTAAGCCATGCTGGTCTCGTAGTTTCAATTACCGGATTCTTTGGATCAATTATTGGAATCGCCGCACCTCACTACGCTTCAAAGTTTCAAGATATGCGCGCCCTGCTAGCCATTACGGGAGTTCTAATCACCGCCAGTTTTGCAGCGGTAATGGTCGATAGTGGTTGGCGCTTGATTATCTGGCTGCTGATCTCCAATATCGGTTTATCAATTAGCTTTCCATTATCACTTTTGCTGACCGTCACGCGAAGCGTCGATGCTGGTGAGACTCGCTCTCTGTCGATTATGGCGCAATCCATTGGCTATCTCATGGCCGCTTTTTCTCCTGGAATTGTGGGAGCGATTTTTGATGCCACCTCAAACTGGGCAACAGCCTTACTTGTGCCAGTAGCCCTAGGAATAGTATTGGGTCTAGTCGGTTTAATAGCTGGTAAGCCCGAGAAGATTACAATTTAGCCTGTATAAAAGAGGGCAGCAGTTACCATTGGGCATAATTAAGTCAATGAAAAGGTGGGCTCTTTGTTTGAATCAATCTTCTTAGGAATTCTGCAAGGGCTAACTGAATTCCTGCCCATTTCATCAAGTGCGCATCAACGCATTGCAGGTGAGTTTTTTAGTAATGCTCAAGATCCAGGTGCGCGCTTTACCGCCATTACCCAGATCGGAACTGAGTTAGCCGTTCTACTTTTCTTTCGCAATGACATCAAAAATATT
>CAITQC010000071.1 GCA_903894425.1 uncultured Actinomycetes bacterium | reverse complement strand
GTAGTTCGTAAAAGCTTTTCTTCGACTAAGCGCAGTTTTTCTTCTTGCAGCTTTGAGGCTGACAAGTTTTGATCCAGATAGCCATAAATGGCAGCTTCGGCTACACCGTGGACATTTGATTGCAACAACTGCGTGTAGTTATTTTCAATCTCTTCAATCTCGCGAGCAGTTGATTCGCTCTTAGATTTTATGCGCGCAGGAACAATTAATAAAAGCAAGAGACTTACTGGCGCCGTGATGATGAGAGACTGCGGGCGCACCCAAAAACCTAAAAGCGCGCCAGTAATCAATGAAATAACAGCGCAAGCATGAGGAAGTTTGATTCGTAGTTGGTATTCCTGTGCCCGCTCAACATCATCGACTATTGTCTTTACAACACTTCCTGAGTTGTAACGGCGGCTAGATGCGACAGAGCTCTTTGCAATCTTTGAATAAATTCCTACGCGAAGTTTTGTCAGAGCCCCAAAAACCACTTTATGGCTCATTAACCGCTCGGCATAGCGCGCTGCAGATCTAAATATTCCAAAGAAGCGAACCATTACGATTGCAACACTTAAAGTAAGAATCGGTGGGTGCGATGCCGCCATCGTGATCAACCAACCACTAGAAATAGTTAGGCCGATTCCACCAATAAATGCAAAGGCTCCTAGGAAATATGCGGCAAGCATCATGTCAGTGCACCTCGCGCAAATGTAGAGGTGGAATCAGTTGGAAGTAACAGCGAAAGGTCATGGGAGATACAGATAACAATTGCACCATTTTTCGCATAGCTTCGAAGCGCGCTCAGAACCTGATCACTGCTCACTTGATCTAAATCAGCGCTCGGTTCATCGGCAATAATCACTCGTGGCTGTGCAGCTAAGGCTCGGGCAATTGCGATCTTACGTATCTGACCTCCAGATGCCGATGATCCACCTTCGCCAGAGCTAGCGATAGATGTATCTAATCCTTGAGGTAAATCCTGCAGTGAAAGTCCGCATTGGGTTAGTAGTTCAATAATGCGCGCATCACCAAGAGATTGATCAACCAAAGTAAATTGTTTGCGCACAGTTCCAGTAGCTAGAGCTGGGCTCTGAGGGATCCAACCCACCGCCTTAAACCAGGATTGCTGCAATGCTGGGGTTAGTTCAATGTTATCGGCAAAAACCTTCGCACTATCGCTAACGCCTAGTAAGTTCATTGCAAAATTTGTCTTTCCGATTCCTGATTCACCAACGATGAAATGTATATCACCGCTCTTCAAGCTCCGTGCTTCGATAGTTGAGTTAATTCGTCCAGGAATATCTAAAGACCATTGCTGCCAAGAAAGCGTTGAAAGCTTGGAGAAATCATGCGCCTGTTGTTCAATTTTTTTACGGCCCGCATCTTTCATCTCCGTGAGTTCAGTGAGCGCTTGTGTTCCATCGGCCGATGCATGGAAAAGTGAGGCCGCGTTTCGCAGTGGAAAGTAAACCTCAGGGGCCAAGATTAAAACCGCTAAGGCATGCCTAAAGGAGATGTGATCATCGACTAAGCGGATTCCAATAGAGACTGCGATTAACGCTACTGAAATTGTGGCGCACAGTTCTAGGGCCAAAGCCGAGAGAAAGGAGATTTTCAAAACCTTCATGGTCTCTTCTGTATAGCGATCGCCCATTACTTGAATTCGCTCACTCTGGCTCTTGTGTCGATTGAAAATCTTTAAAGTGACAAAACCCCGCAAAGAGTCTTCGAAGTACTTTGAAAGTGAACCTAATGTCTGCCATTTTTTTGCAACTGAGTCTGCCGTGTACTTGCCGATTAAAGCGCCAAAGAGTGGGATAAGCGGCAGAGTTAAAATTGCAATAACACCAGAGAGTGGATCTAGAATCACAATCGTTGCGATTACAACAAATGGCGTGATTGATGCAAAGAACATCTGCGGAATGAAACGACCTAAGTAAATATCGAGTGAGTTAAGGCCTTTGACCAACAAGGTGCTGACGTGAGACGCCGAAAGATTTGAATGAGCATCAATGGAGGCAGTAATTTCACTTCGCAGTTCCTGCTTAATGCCAGCTGCCTGTCTGCTGCACCAATATTCGAAAGTTGATTGAAAGATTGCACGGAATCCCCATGCGCCACCCAAATAGATTAATAGGGTAGGCAGAGAAGCTTCGTCATTGATGATGCCAGTAATAAGTGAGCTAAGAATTAGCGCACTAACAACAATTGTCGCAGACCAAGAAAGCGCGGCGACAACTGCCACAAACAAAACTCTGCGGCTACTGCCCCTCGAGAGCAATAGCCGCAGATGAGATGATTTCACTTATGCAGGATATGACTTACTGCATCAAGTGCGCCATGTTCTGGGTTCATAATCTGGCTTGCGCTTACGCGCTTGCGGAATACCCAGTATGTCCAGCCTTGATAGACAAGAACAATCGGGGTCATTACCACAGCCACCACAGTCATCACCTTAAGTGTGTAATCAGTACTTGAGGCATTTGAAATTGTGAGGTCGAACTGTGATCCCAGTGAACTTGGCATTACCCGTGGATAGAGGGCATAGAAAAGAGTGGATACAAATACGGCGATTGTTCCAGCTGAGAAAATAAATGCCCATCCTTCACGACCAACCAAGTTTGCAGCCATGCCCGCGACCCATAGAAGGGCAACGATTATGGAGAGAGTTAATACACGTGTATTAATCTCTGGCAGCATCAAATTTGTCCAGGCCAAGAATGCAACTGCAGCAACTGCAGCAATTAGACCGGAGATTTTTGCAATGCCTTGAGCACGTACGCGGATTTCTCCAGCTGTTTTCAAGGATAGGAAAACCGCGCCATGTGTTAAAAAGACGGTGAGTGTTACTACGCCGCCCAAGAGTGCATAGGGATTAAGTAGGTTGAAGAAACCGCCTGTGTATTCAAGTGAACCACTAGCTGCTTTTTCAATTGGAACACCACGAACAATGTTTGCAAAAGCTACTCCCCACAAAAGTGCAGGAATCGCACTGCTGATAAGGATTGCAATATCCCAACGGTGACGCCATTGAGCCTTGCCGTACTTGCTGCGATATTCAAATGCCACACCGCGAACAATGAGCGAAACAAGGATGAGAAATAGCGGTAAGTAAAAACCACTAAATAGCGTTGCATACCACTCAGGGAAAGCTGCAAATGTTGCACCACCAGCAACTAGTAACCAAACCTCGTTACCATCCCAGACTGGTCCAAGTGTTGTGAGAACTGCTCGACGATCTGCCTCATTTTTTGAGACTGCGCGAACGAGCATTCCGACACCGAAGTCAAAGCCTTCAAGAATGAAGTATCCGACCCATAGAACTGCGATTAACAAAAACCATACTGTTTGAAATGACATGTCCATACCCCTTTCTTAATAGGCCATCACTAGTTGTTTGTCTTCACTTCCACCAAGGGCAGGATCTGCATAATCAAGCTCCTCTGCAGGACCCATCTTGATTACTCGCAAAGTAAGTCC
>CAITQC010000070.1 GCA_903894425.1 uncultured Actinomycetes bacterium | reverse complement strand
GATTAAACCTCTTCGAGGTTCTGGATTTGTCGCCGCAACAACAATGACTAACTGATCAATATTTGCAACTATGGTGCGCTCGACTTGTGCGGCATCATCTACAGTTCGACTCAGAGAGTTACGTCGCTCACTGACGGCAACGATTCGAGCAAGCGTTCCTTCAGCGCCACTTACATCACCGACTATAGAAACTCTATCTCCAACAACGACTGATTTCGGTCCGAGCTCTCGCGCACGCATAGCCGTTATGACTAATCCAGCATCGGTAATACAAGTTTGTCGGCCGCGATCAACTGTTGTAACTAATGCAGTTATCGCATCACTATGAGATGGACGGTCCTTGCTGCGTGGACGAGTGCTACGGGCCGGCCTAACACGGGCATCGGACTCGTCGTATTCGCGCGGACTCATCGCTTAACTCCTGGCGCTCTCATGTAAGCAGCGAGCTCCATAAACCTGGAAAATCTGGCAGCGTTTTGCGAGTGGTTGCGATGTTTTCGACTTCGATGCCGGGCACCATGAGGCCGATAACAGCGCCAGCAGTTGCTAATCGGTGATCATCATATGTATGAAAAACCCCACCATGTAGAGGCGCAGGAGTTATATGGAGAGCACTCTCTTCTTCAACAACATTTCCACCAAGTAAGTTAATCTCACGGGTTAGTGCTGCCAATCGATCAGTTTCATGCAAACGTAGATGCGCGATTCCACGTAGATGTGACGGCGAATCGGCAAGAGCTGCCAAAGCTGCGATAGATGGAGTTAATTCGCCAACATCATGCAGATCAATATCAATTCCATGAATTTTGCCAGTGCCGGTAAGTGTTAATCCTTTTTCATCCATGGATACATTGGCACCCATTGAAGTAAGAATTCCACGAAGCTGGTCACCAGGCTGAGTTGTTTTACTTGGCCAATCGGCAATAGTCACGCTTCCACCACAAACCATTGCAAGAGATAGGAATGGTGCGGCATTCGATAAATCAGGTTCGATTACTAACTCTTTGCCGTGGAGTTTTCCAGCTTTAACAATCCATGATTGAGAGGCTGAATCAACTTCAACGTACGCGCCGAAATCACGCAACATGTCAACGGTCATTTCAATATGTGGCATTGATGGCAGCGCGCCACCTTTGTGTGTAGCAATGAGTCCCTTATCAAAACTTGGTGCAACTAGAAGTAGGGCAGATAGGAATTGGCTTGATGCGCTTGCATCGATAGTTAAATCGCCACCTGGAATATTTCCAGTTCCATGCACCTTCATTGGCAAGCTATAACGACCATCATGATCGATTGAAATTCCGAGCTCTTCTAAAGCTTTAATCACTGGACCAAGTGGGCGTTCGTAAGATCGTGGGTCGCCATCAAATGCAACATCGCCTTGGGCAAGTGCTGCAAGTGGTGGCAAGAAACGCATAACTGTTCCAGCATTTCCAACATCAACTTTTACACCGCCCTGCAATGGTGCGGGAGTAACTATCCATTGAAGTTCTTCAACACCATTAACGAGAACGGTATTTTCTTCAATCAAAATGCCAAGTGCCCGAAGACCTGCAACCATGAGTTCGCTATCGCGCGAAACAAGTGGGCGACGAAGTACTGATGGAGAATCTGCTTGGGCCGCCAAGATAAGTGCGCGATTGGTTACTGATTTAGATCCAGGGATAACAACAGAGATATCTACCGGCTTGGATCCGCGAAAAAGCGCGGGCCAGTGTGCGTTGTTATTTATCATCGGCTAAGTCTATCGCGGGCCACTATGGCCTTGTTTTACGCATATCCTTTCCTTATGTGTGGCCGTTATGCGCAAAGTGCAGATATGCGCGAACTCATGGAGCAGTTCGAAGTCACAGGAAATTCGCCGGCCAAATCGATCCCGGTAAATTGGAATATCGCACCCACTAATCCGATTTACATTGTTCGGGCGGGCTCCAAAGATGTAAGCCAGGCCAAAAGAGATTTAGCCACGGTTTCGTGGGGGATGATTGCGCCTTGGTTACACGATATTGCCGAAGCTAAAGCCTCGCAATCTCGTGCGATTAATGCACGTAGTGAAAGTGTTCATGAAAAACCAACTTTTCGCGAAGCGTTTTTATCTCGCCGTTGTTTAATTCCTGCCGATGGCTATTACGAATGGGCAACTGCTTTAGGCCAGTACCGCCCAAAACAGGCTTTCTACCTCAGTGCGCGTGATGGCAAGCAGTTACCGATAGCAGGAATTTGGAGTAGTTGGCGGGCACCAACTGGTGAAGTAGTTGAAAGTGCATCAATAATTACTCAAGAAGCACAAGGTGAGCTAGCAAAGATTCATAGTCGGATGCCCGTCTTTATGCCACGTGATCGCTGGGACGCTTGGTTAGATTCTGAGAATAAAGAGATCGAGGCATTGCGCAATTTGATGGTTAGCACTTCACCTGAATCTGTTGTTGTGCCACGTCCAGTTTCATCGGCAGTCAACTCTGTGGCTAATAACGGCCCAGGACTCACGCAGCAAATTGAATTGGGCGAGCCAGAGACCCTATTTTAGCGATAATCTTTACATTCCAATGACATCGACTGATTTAGTTAAAGAGAGCTCGGCAGAGCGCGCTGTCCGCTTCGAGCGAGATGCTCTTGCCTTCACAAATCAGTTATATGCAGCTGCGCTTCGATATACAAAAAACCCAGAAGATGCCAAAGATTTAGTTCAAGATACATATTTAAAAGCCTTCGCTTCATTTCACCAATTTGAAGCCGGAACTAATTTAAAGGCATGGTTATATCGCGTTTTAACTACAACATTTATTAATACCTATCGAAAAGATCAACGTCGTCCACAATTATCTGGCGGAGAGATCGAAGATTGGCAGTTGGCCGATGCCGCTTCTCATACAAGTGATTTAGGAAAATCTGCAGAGGTTGAAGCCCTTGAAAATCTGCCCGATAGTGATATCAAACGCGCACTCCAGGAGATTCCGGAGGAGTTTCGAATCGCCGTATATCTAGCTGATGTTGAGGGTTTTTCTTATAAGGAGATTGCCGAAATTGTAGGCGTTCCCGCTGGAACAGTGATGTCACGTTTACATCGGGGAAGAAAACAGCTGCGAGCACGGTTAACTGAGTATGCGCGCGAACTTGGTTATAGCGTTAAAGCTAGACCTTCTGCTGAATCTGATGATCAGGAGGCAGAGGCATGAGTTTCAACTTCGTAACACCATGTAATGAAATTCTGAACTCCTTCGTACTACTTATTGAAGGAAATATCGAAATATCACAGCTTCAAAGCATAGAATTTCATGTAGCTCAATGCCCGGCATGTGAAGCTGAATTAGCCCATGAGCGCCAAGTGCACTCCTTAATTCAGGAAGTGTTGCAACGCACATGTAATGAGCAAGCTCCGCGGGATCTACACGATGCAATCTTCAGCCAAATCCATGGTCAGATGGCAGGTACATTCACAGAAGTTGTTACTCAATTCAGTATGACCGAGATTTCGATTGAGATAGATGAGTTCGGTCAAGTCGAACACCGTGAAGTTACTATCGAACACACTGAAG
>CAITQC010000069.1 GCA_903894425.1 uncultured Actinomycetes bacterium | reverse complement strand
TACTTCTTTCGCCCGTTGGAACCCTCTACTGAACTCAAGGCATTGCACTTCAGCAGCGAGGTAAGGCCGGCGATGATCGATCTAATGGGCCAACTTACGTCGGCCGAGTGGGACCGTCAGATCATCCATGACTCAATCAAGGCTGCCGCCACCAAGCACGGACTAAAAATGCCTAAGGTCGCGATGCCGCTACGGGTGATGGTGACAGGTGAGGCTCAAACCCCGTCGATCGATGCGGTGCTGGAACTACTCGGCAGAGAAGAGACCCTCAAACGTATGAACAACCGTCTGACTGATTTTCCTGACTGATGAAATTGTTGGAGCTTGCGATTAGGGCTTAGACTTGATCAGACCTGCCTTTACAAAGGGGGCGAGATAAGCTCCATAACCCTGTACAGCCATCTCCTCCAGCGGCACAAAGCTCAAAGATGCTGAATTGATGCAGTAACGTAACCGAGTGGGCCCTGGGCCATCATTGAATACATGCCCCAGATGTGAATCCGCATTCCTTGATCTTACTTCTGTGCGAACCATTCCATACTCGCGGTCCTGCTTCTCCACAATCTCCGCACCCACTAATGGCTGCGTGAAGCTCGGCCAACCACTACCAGAATCAAACTTGTCCAAAGAACTGAACAGCGGTTCACCCGACACCACATCTACATAAAGTCCTGGTCTGTGATTGTTCCAATAGGCGTTACGAAAGGGCGGCTCGGTACTGCATTGCTGAGTGACCGCAAACTGCTCTGGGGATAATTTCTTCTTCAACTCTGCCGTATCCGGCTTCTTGAAATTTTTCATGATGGTGATCTGTTGAGTGGGCGCGGGACTGTACTGTGGCGCATGGCCAGAACCATAAACAAATGTACTGATGCCAGCAACCATCCATGTGGCAACGGCAATTCCAAAGATTCTGACTGGTTTAATATATCTCATCAGATGCATCTGGCAAAAGTCCGTGGTCTAAAAAATTAGATTATTTGCAAGGATAGCTCATCCCTGGGTTGGGCTTGCGTCAATATCAAAGGCCCATAAACTCACTCTACCAGTCTGATTTTACGCTGGCATGAAGGTAATGCTACCTCAGGCTAGCTAACCTCAATTTTGATAGGCGTACATCCGACGCAGAAATAACTCCACATCTGCGGTCACAAGATCAGCGGGCATAGTGTCATCTCTCCTAACTGGCTCGAGCAGTTGTGGTTGACTTACGAGGGCCACTGTAGGATTCCACCCAGCGCACATAATCTCCTCGCCATACTGATCCATCATCATGTCGGATGCAGTCCCGTATTCTTTCACTTCCATCGGAATACCCACGTCACCTCCATTTACTTGAGTCGTGTCAAGACAGAATCTCTACCTTGTGATTATGATATCGGCCGTTCAAACGAATAGTTTAGTGATGGTTTACTAATCTGGCTCATGTCTACGAAAAAATAGTGATCAAGCCCAAATTTGGTTCAGAGATGTCGGTTCCGAGATCATTACGCTCTGGTTTCCATGATATGGTATAGCTGCATATATACTCAATCACGGGGATAGGCTTGGACGCCATTAAAACCTTCTTTCTATTTGGCATCACCGCAATTGCTGAGATTGTGGGCTGTTACCTCCCCTACCTTTGGCTCAGGCAGGGTAAGAGCATTTGGCTACTGATTCCAGCAGCCCTTTCATTAGCACTCTTT
>CAITQC010000068.1 GCA_903894425.1 uncultured Actinomycetes bacterium | reverse complement strand
GGCAATTGCCGTGCGAAGTAATGGCCAGCCAGAAACATCATCATATAAAGCAGATGCAGTTCCTGTTACTACTAGTCCTTCAGTAATTAAACGATCTTCTACTTGTAGCGGTTGTTGCGCAATTGCTGAAAAGAGATCAGTGAAAAATTTTGGTGTGGAGTTATTAGGTAGTGGACAATCTTCTTGCTTCTGACAATCGCGCATGAAGTTAGCTAAAGCTTTATCGAAAGCAACGGCCTGCACAAGAGTTTGTTGCTCGATAGAAAGCGATAGATCAACTGCGCCATCTAATACAAAGCGGCCAACGTTGTTAGGGAACAGTTGTGCATACAAAGTTCCCAGGTAAGTTCCGTAAGAAAAACCTAAGTAATTTAATTTTTTATCGCCCAACCCCTGGCGTAGCAGCTCCATATCCTGGGCGCTTTCTTGTGTTGAAAAATGGGAGATATTGGGAGTATTGGCTAGACATTTATCTACAAAATCCTGGGTGTCTATAAGGGTTTGTGCATATTCGATATCGCTGTCGGGCTTAGGGTCACTGGCAAAGGAGGCATCTTGCTCTGCCGCCGTGAGGCAGTGAATAGGGGCGCTATCGCCTATCCCGCGTGGGTCAAAGCCCACGATGTCATAGCGCTCAAGAACATCAGGGTTAATGATGTATTCGGCGTTAAGGGCGAATTCCACACCGCTTACTCCGGGGCCGCCTGGATTAACAACTAATGAGCCAAGGCGATCATGTTGGTTGGGATCGCGGTATCTAACGATTGCGATATCAAATTGGCCAAGAGATTCATCGGTGTAGTCGATAGGTACCTGCAATGTTGCGCATTGAAAGTGTCCGTCGCAGGGCGTCCATGCAAGAGTTGATATGTCGTTGGGTGCTTGTGGGAAAGTCTCTTTAGTTGTTGAAGAACAGCTAGTTAGTAAGAGCGCAATCAATAATAGAGATAAAGTTTTTCTCATCGAGCTAGGACGCACATAAGCGCTTCAACGGTTAGCAAGGGTGCGGCGTTGTGACCAAGGTTTGTACGGGCGGCCATGATGGCGTTGATCTTGTTGATTGTTGTGTGTGGCTTAGTGTTAGCGGCAAAGGTACTAATCTCATTTTCTAACTCTTTATTAATAAGCGCATCGCTGCTGCCGGCTTGAACCATCATGACATCGCGGTAGAAAGTTGCAATATCTAGAAGCGCGGCATCAAGACCATCGCGCACCATACGAGTGCTGCGGGTCTTTTGCTCTTTCTCTAACTCTTTAATCGCTTTGCTTCCACCAGTTGCCATTGCGCGGCCTGTTGCGCCTTTTCCATAAGCCAGAGATAAGTCATTAACCTCTTTTTCATTGCGCTCTTCACTGGCTTGATTTGCTTGTTCGGTTGCTAGATCAATTAGCGTTTGTGCTGCAGCGAAAGCAGATGAGATGCCTTTTAATGTGAGTGGCAATTTCATAATCGTGGTGCGGGTGTTTCGTACTGCTTCGTTATTGGCTAAATATCGTGCTCGGCCGATGTGTCCTTGGCTAACGCGTGCAGCAAAATCTGCCATCTGCGGGCTAATGCCATCGCGCGCTTGTAGTACGTGGGCGACGGCGGCAGTAGATGGTGTGACAAGTTGTAAATGACGGCAACGGCTGCGGATAGTTGGCAAGAGATCATGCAGAGTTGGTGCGCACAATAACCACACAGTGCGGCTACCTGGTTCTTCGATTGCTTTGAGCAGTGCATTTGCTGCAGATTCAGTTAAGCGATCGGCATCTTCCATAACAACAACGCGCCAGCCGCCCATCGATGGTGCCCATGCAACGCGGGCAAGAAGTTCGCGGACTTCATCGATCTTGATTGAAAGACCTTCGGTGCGGATGATTTCAACGTCGGGGTGTGCGCCATTGGCAGCGGATTTACATTGATTACAAGTGCCGCAACCATCGCTGGGACAGATGAGTGCTTGAGCAAAGGCAACTGCAGCCGATGAACGGCCAGATCCTGGTGGGCCAGTAAATACCCAGGCATGGGTCATTTCCTGAGTTTCTTCGCCGCTGCGTGTAGAGGCGACGGCTTTTTGAATTATCTCAACGACATGTTCTTGACCAACAAGATTGTCGAAAACGCTCACTTCTTTGTTGCCTTTTTCTTTGGCTTAGCTTTGTTCACAGCCTTAGTTGCACCTGCAGATGTTTTCTTTGCAGTTGTTCGAACCGCTTTGCCGGCGGCGCGAATTGGGCGAAGCAACAAATTGCCTTTATCTTCACGGGCGTTGCGTTTAAGTGCTGGGATTTCGCTAACGCGAGAAATGATCTGTGTATGAATCTCTTCAATTGTTTTTGAACCATTGGCGATGAAATACCGCTCTGGATCTAGCAAAGATAACTGTAAGAACTCTTGGCGCACGCGTTCGTGGAAATCTAATGGCTGAGATTCAAGACGGTCTTTACTCTTTAAGCGACCTAGACCGATTTCGGCGGGTAGATCGATGATGATTGTTAGCGTCGGGAATAAAGATTCAGTTGCCCAGCGAGAAATACGTGCAACTTCGCCAGGTTCAAGAATTCGGCCCGCGCCTTGATAGGCAATCGATGAATCGAAATAACGATCACCGATAACAACTTCACCTGCAGCAAGGGCTGGACGGATAACAGAGAAGACATGATGGGCGCGATCTGCGGCATATAACAAAGCTTCAGCACGTGGAGAGATTTCTCCGGTTGAATGTGAAAGAAGAATCTTTCGGATTTCAATTCCTAAATCACTTCCACCGGGTTCTCTTGTTAAGACAACGGTTTCACCTTCTTGTTCAAGCCATGCCTTCAATAATTTAGCTTGAGTTGATTTACCAATTCCTTCGCCACCTTCAAAGACAATAAAAATTCCTTTAGTGGGTGCACCAGTAATGCTTCCCAGTTCGCCTTTAATTGCATTAGTGACATCAGACCAAAGAGAAACGTTGGGGCGATCTTTCATTTGATGATAAGAGAGTGCACCTACGAACGCGGCAAAAATACCGGCGATCAAAATAGTTACAGAAGCGCCGTTGTAACTAACTTGTGTATTTTGGAATTTAAAAGTGTGCTGGCCAACGGCTGCGGCAATAAGTGGAGCCAGGGCAAGAACGGCCACTAAAACCACGCGGATCAAGCTTTGAACGAAGGCAAAAGTACGGCCGCGAACATCATCGGCTACTTCCATACCAAGCATCGTGAAG
>CAITQC010000067.1 GCA_903894425.1 uncultured Actinomycetes bacterium | reverse complement strand
GCGCATCTGTCGCGATTCTGCTTGCTTCGGGCATTGGTTGGTATTTCTACAACACGATCATTACTACCTTAGCTCTTCCTGTTTGCGATTTAGCTGCTGCCCAAAAAAGCGGTGCAACTCATTGCGGCTCCCTATACATCAATGGAGTTTTGGGTCCACTTAATCTGCAGATCAAAGTTGCTCTTCTAGCCGGAGTCATTCTCTCTGCGCCTTATTGGCTCTTTCAACTATGGGGTTTCATTGCACCTGGTTTGCACCGAAAAGAAAAACGTAACTCGGTTCTCTTTGTAGCTTCAGCCACACCTTTTTTTGCAATGGGTGCAACGTTAGGTTATCTAATTTTGCCCGTAGCGATTAAGGTGCTATTTGGTTTCACCCCGAACTCGCTTTCCAACTTAGTAAAATTCGATGACTATCTTGATTTTGTAATGCGCATCATCTTGCTCTTTGGTCTTGCCTTCGAGCTTCCGATCTTTCTGGTGACATTTAATCTCATTGGTTTTCTGCGCGGTTCAACTATTTTGCGGCCTTGGAGAATATGGATTTTTTCAATCGTCCTCTTCACAGCCGCATTCACTCCTACTGCAGACCCGCTAACGATGATGTTGTTGGCTCTTCCATTAGTGGTTCTGTACTTTATGGCCGGTGGAATAGCTGTGCTTGTCGATAAGCGACGCGACAAGCGGGCAGAAAAGATTGCAAACGGGCCAACATCCATCGATGCCCCAGCATCTATAAGCGAATAGTTAGATAGGGTCGGCGCATGTGGGCCTTGGTAATTAATCCCGTTTCCGGTCAAGGAAAAGGTGCAACGCTGGGCACATACGTTGCCGGATATCTCAATTCCCACAATATTTCCCACGAAATCATCATTGGCAAGAACCAGATTGACCAATCAGAGTTGCTCTGTAACTTTTTAGATAAGTATCCCGATTGCAGCGGTGTTATTGCCGTTGGGGGAGATGGATTAATGCATCTGGTTTTACAGAAAGTCACTCCCGCCCAGATTCCTTTAGCAATGATTCCCGCAGGAACAGGTAATGATTTTGTTCGAACATTAGGTTGGTCACTAACAGATATCGACTCACTTCTTGAAGCAGTCATACACTCGACACCACGACCGATGGACTTAGGTCTTGTTGACGGCGAATGGTTTGGAGCAATTCTTTCAACTGGATTCGATTCAATAGTCAATGAAAAAGCTAACGTTATGTCGTGGCCAAAGGGGCCAAATAAATACAATGCTGCGATCGCCATCGAGCTCCCACGATTTAAGCCGCGTCACTATGAGATTGTTTTAGATGATCGCACTATTTCAACCCAAGCCATGCTCATCGCCGTATCTAATGGTCGTTCCTACGGCGGAGGAATGCTGGTTTGTCCGGCCGCTGACATTAATGATGGATATTTTGATGTGATGGTTTTGCATCCAATTAGTAAATTTGAGTTTATAAAGGTCTTTCCGCGGGTATTCAAAGGGACCCACGTTACACACCCCGCAGTAGAAATCGTCCGCAGCAAGAGAGTCTCCATAACATCACAGGCAGTTGCTTACGCCGATGGTGAACGAATTGGTCCGCTCCCTGTGAGCGCCGAATGTATTCCCGGGGCACTTTTAACTTGGATGCCATGACAACACCAGCAGAGAAATTCGCTGCGGCAAAGACGAGAGGTAAATTCAAGGAGACAACTGCATTCATTGCAAGTTTCGACTTTGAGTTTGATCCATTTCAAATCGCGGCATGTCACGCCGTTGAGGAGGGGAGCGGCGTTTTGGTCGCGGCCCCCACAGGTGCCGGTAAAACGGTAGTTGGCGAGTTTGCGGCCCACCTTGCCATCAAAGTCGGTAAGAAATGTTTCTACACAACTCCAATAAAAGCTTTATCAAATCAGAAATATGCAGAGTTCGTGGCCAAATTTGGTGAAGAAAGAGTTGGACTTCTAACTGGCGATACCAGCATAAATGGCGAAGCCGATATCTTGGTTATGACAACAGAGGTTTTACGCAATATGTTGTACGCCGGTTCCAATACTTTAACCAATCTTGGTTACGTCGTGATGGATGAAGTTCACTACTTAGCAGATAAATTTCGTGGAGCAGTGTGGGAAGAAGTTCTGATTCATCTCATGGAGAGCGTCCAGGTAATTTCACTTTCTGCAACGGTTTCTAACGCTGAAGAGTTTGGCGAATGGTTGGGCGAAGTTCGCGGCAATACTCAAGTGATCGTTAGCGAGATTCGACCAATTCCTTTGTATCAACATGTTTTAATCGGTAATCGTCTGCTCGATCTTTTTGCGAAACCGGGACAGATTAATCCTGAGATTTTGCAACGTGAGCGAGAAGCTGTTCGCAAGGCCGCTATTAGCAAGCACCGTCGAGGTCGATACAACGAACCCGCTGATCGACTTACGCGAGCCGATATTATTGAAAAACTCTCACGAGAGAACTTGCTTCCTGCAATAACATTCATCTTCTCAAGAGTTGGTTGCGATGCCGCCGTTAAACAGTGCCTGCATGCAGGTTTACGCTTAACGAGTTCAGAAGAGCGCAATAAAATCCGAGCGACTGCTTTGAAATATACGCAGAACATCGCCGAGGAAGATTTAGAGGTTCTTGGATTTAGCGACTGGCTGACAGCCCTCGAGCGGGGAATAGCTGCCCACCATGCAGGGCTTTTACCTAGCT
>CAITQC010000066.1 GCA_903894425.1 uncultured Actinomycetes bacterium | reverse complement strand
GGTTTTGCCACTCTACGTGAATTAGGTAGCAACCTTGACGAAGTTGAAATCTCGTTAGCGATGCATGCAGTTGGTCTAGGCAATTGGCATGCGACACATCCATGTTGTTCGAGGTGCGGCGCGGCAACGGTCAGTGATTTAGGTGGCGCAGTCCGTGTCTGTGTTGAAGATTCAACGCAGCATCACCCGCGCACAGATCCTGCCGTAATTGTTTTAGTAAAAGATTCTGCTGATCGAATTCTCCTTGGACATCAACCTATCTGGCCAGAGAAACGTTTCTCAACCTTTGCAGGCTTCGTTGAACCCGGAGAATCTTTTGAAGAGTGCGTATCCCGGGAAACCTTTGAGGAAGCCGGCGTGTACTGCAATGATATTAATTACTTGCGTTCACAGGCTTGGCCATTTCCTGCATCGATCATGATTGCATTTGAAGCAGTTACTGATCATCCAGAGAATGCACGGCCAGATGGGCAAGAGATAACAGAAGTCCGCTGGTTTAGCCGTGATGAAATGAAAACTGCAGTTGCTTGCCAAGATATTTTATTGCCGCCTCTGATCTCAGTAGCCCGCAAGATGATTACAGCTTGGTATGTTGCTAAAGATGGATTCGTTGCATCTGATCTTCACGGCGGGGAGACGTGGAGATAGTGTCGGATTTACGCGCTGAAGAGATTTTGGAATCTCTTGATAACGAACAAAGAGCTGTGGCCCTTGCAACTCGCGGGCCTGTCTGCGTTATTGCAGGTGCCGGAACTGGAAAAACCCGAGCAATCACTCACCGAATCGCATATGCCGCAGCGATAAATGTGATGGATCCGCACAAAGTCTTAGCACTGACATTTACTGCGCGTGCTGCAGGAGAAATGCGCATGCGCCTTCGCTCTCTTGGCGTTCCATCGGTTGCTGCACGTACGGTTCATGCAGCCGCGCTCAAGCAGTTAACTTTCTTCTGGCCTCAAGTTTTTGGAGGCCGCACTCCTGATCTAATTACATCAAAGACGGCCTTTATTACTGAAGCAATTAAGCGCGCCGAACTAACGGGGGAGCTTTCAATTACTTCGCGAGATCTGATGCGCGATATCGCCTCTGAAATCGAATGGTCCAAAGTTAGCGAAGTAGCACCGATAGATTACCTATCAGAGCTTGGCAAGCGCACCGTTAAGCCTCGCATTAACCCAGAGCAAATGGCCAAGGTCTACACCGCTTATGAGTCGGTCAAACATCAAGAACGCGCAATGGATTTTGAAGATGTCTTACTTCTAACAACTGCCATGATCGAACAAGAGCGTGAAGTGCGCGAACGTGTGCAAGATCAGTATCGATTCTTTACTGTCGATGAGTATCAGGATATTTCACCACTGCAACAACGTTTAATTAATGCCTGGCTTGGCGCACGCCAAGAGATCTGCGTTGTAGGTGACCCTGCTCAAACTATTTATTCATTTGCAGGTGCAACACCGGTCTTTCTGAACTCATTCACCAATCGCTTTCCAGAGGCCGAAGTAGTTCGTCTTACAACTGGTTATCGATCTACCCCTGAAATTACCTTCATGGCGAACTCTGTTTTACGTAAAGCGCAGATGGGTCAAGAGTTAGTAGCATTAAATGATCATGGCGAAAAACCATCGGTAGACGCATACAGTGATGATTCATCCGAAGTCGCCGGAATCATTAATTTCATTACGCAGTTGCTTTCGCAAGGAACGCCACCTCAAGAAATCGCAGTATTAGCGCGGACAAATAGCCAACTCAACGCAGTGGAACGCGCAATGAATGCCGCCAAAATCCCATATCAAGTGCGTAATAGCGAAAGATTCTTCGATCGCTCTGATGTTCGCGAATTTCTTAAACTGGTTCGTAATGCATCTGTCATTCCAACTGAAGGTGTTTCATGGCTAGATGAACTGCGCACGCTTGCACAACCATTTTTAACTGGTGCACATATCGATGGAATTGCGGCGCTTTTGCACTTGGCACGCGAACTCGATGCCGATAATGGTTTCGCACCGAAGAACCTACGTACTTATTTGCGCGAACTTGAAGATCGAGTTCAGCAAAATAATCCACCAACCATGCCCGTGACAACGCTTGCAACATTGCATGCAGCTAAAGGCCTTGAATGGGAACGTGTTTTCTTGATGGGAGTCAGTGAAGGACTTCTGCCGCTAGAAAATAACTCAACAACAGGGGACCAGGCATCAATCGATGAAGAGCGTCGATTGTTCTACGTTGGGATCACTCGCGCCAAAGTAGATCTGCATATGAGTTATAGAGGTAAGCCTTCTAGATTCCTGATTGAAGCTGGTCTGATTTAACTTCGCTAGCAGCTTTATTCAGGAAAATGACAAGCAACCCGGCTCTTACCAATCTGCAATAGAGCAGGTGGCTGTGTTGCGCAGATTTCTGCAGCTTTCCAACAACGAGTTCTAAAGCGACATCCAGAGGGTGGATTAATTGGATTAGGAACATCTCCAGTTAAACGAATCCGCTCACGTGCACCAACTGCATCTGGGTCGGCTTCAGGAACCGCTGACAGTAATGCCTTTGTGTATGGGTGCTTAGGAGTCGCATACAGTGTGTCGCGATCTGCAATTTCAACGATATTTCCTAAATACATAACAGCAACACGTTGTGCGAAGTGTCGGACAACGGCTAAATCGTGAGCGATAAATACAAAGGTGAGACCAAAATCTTTCTGAAGATCTTTCATTAAGTTAATAATCTGCGCTTGAATCGAAACATCAAGTGCACTGACTGGTTCATCAGCAACGATTAACTTTGGACGCAATGCCAGAGCGCGGGCAATTCCAATTCGCTGGCGCTGGCCACCTGAAAACTCGTGCGGGTAGCGGTTGTAGTGCTCAGGATTTAATCCAACGATTTCAAGAATTTCTTGTACGCGCTTCTTGATCCCACCTTCTGGAACAACTTTATTAATCTTAAAAGGTGTTGAGACAATTGTTCCAACAGTGTGGCGTGGATTAAGTGAGGCATAGGGATCTTGGAAGATCATCTGCAAATCACTTCTAATTGGTCGCATCTGTGCATTTGATAGATGCGAAATATCTTGGCCTTCAAAAACCACAGATCCCGCGGTTGGTTCAAGTAGGCGCGTAATTAAGCGGCCAGTAGTTGATTTTCCGCAGCCCGATTCGCCCACTAGACCTAAAGCTTCACCAGCTGCGACATCAAAGGAAACTCCATCCACTGCCTGAACGCTCTCGTGCTTTCCCAAGAAACCTGTGCGTCCACCAGGAAAATGTTTAGTTAGCCCTTTGACAGAGAGAATTGGATTCATTATTTCGCTCATAACTGTGGTTTCACTTCTGTCGAAAAGATATTTTGACGCATGGCCACATCCATATGACAACGAACAGAATGCGCACTTCCTGAATTTATCGCTAGGAGGTCTGGAATTGTTGTTGAACATGGGCTGCCAACTCTGGCTGTGTAATTACAGCGAGGATGAAATGCACATCCGCTTGGAACAGAGATCAAACTTGGTGGAGCGCCTTGAATTGCAGTTAAAGCTAGATTTGGATCCCCAGTTAAACGTGGAATTGAAGTTAAAAGACCCCATGCATATGGATGCTGCGGAACTTGCAGAACATCACGCACGGTGCCATATTCAATCTGCTTACCGGCATACATCAATAAAATATCATCCGCGGTCTCAGCAACGACGCCAAGATCATGGGTGATCAAAATAATTGCAGTGCCGAACTCCTTCTGCAAATCTCTTAGGAGTTCAAGAATCTGTGCTTGTACGGTTACATCAAGGGCAGTAGTTGGTTCATCGGCAATAAGGAGTGAGGGATTACAGGAAAGTGCCATTGCGATCATGGCCCGCTGGCGCATTCCGCCGGAAAATTGATGTGGGAAGTCGTTTACGCGCTTTTGAGGCTCAGGAATGCCGACTCGATCCAGCATCTCTACTGCGCGAAGCATCGCTTCTTTCTTTGAGACATTGTTATGAACCAGATACGCCTCGGCGATTTGATGACCAACTGTGTAATAAGGGTGCAGAGCTGCAAGTGCATCTTGGAAAATCATCGACATAGATTTACCGCGCAGTTTACGAACCTCTGACTCATTGGCAGAAACTATTTCAGTTCCATCAACCCAAATCTCTCCGCTGACTTGCGCCCGTGATCCTTTTTGAAGTCCAAGAATTGCAAGACTAGTAACAGATTTTCCAGAACCCGACTCTCCAACAATGCCTAGTGTCTTGCCTTTTTCAACAGAAAAGGAGAGTGAGTCAACAGCCTGCACGAGCCCATCGTCGGTGGGAAATGCAACAGAGAGATTCTTGACTTCCAAGAAAGCGCTCATGTAAGACGCACCTTTGGGTCAAGTACTGAATAAAGCAAATCAACAACAATATTTGCAGTGATAATAAAGAATGCGGAGAAGAGAACAGTGCCAGTTACAACCGGTAGATCTAGGTTGCTAACAGCCTCAGTAGAGAGCTTTCCTAATCCTGGAATATTAAATACATACTCTGTAATAACAGCTCCACCAAGGAGAGCGCCAAGATCTAGACCAAAAACAGTAACAATTGGAGTCATCGCCGCGCGCAGAACATGTTTGATATTTATATCTCTTGAACTTAATCCCTTGGCACGGGCGGTGCGAACGAAGTCTTCACCCATCGTTTCAATCATTCCGGATCGTGTTAATCGCGAATAGATAGCTGAAAGCAAGAAAGCTAGTGTCACCCAGGGAAGAACCATCTGCTTTGCCCAATCCATAGGGTAATCAAATGGCGATGTGTATCCCGGCATTGGCAGCCACGCTAACTTATCTACAAAAATAAACTGCAGAATTAAACCAACGAAGTAAATCTGTAATGAGGCCGCAGCTAGAGCAAAACCCTGAGAAGTTCGGTCGATCCAAGTACCTCTGCGCAGCGCTGACAAAATTCCGCTTGAAAGACCAATAAGCAACCACAGTATCGATGCGCCTACGGCAATTGAAAGCGTTGCAGGCAGGCGATCTAGGAGCAACTGTGTAACAGGCAAATCTGTTTGGTAAGAGTATCCAAGACATGGTGCGCCACACTCACGCGCTGCATCTGTATTGGCAAGATAGGTACGGTCTACGAAAATACCCTTAATAAATCGTCCATATTGAACAGGAAGAGTTTGATCAAGTTCTAATGCAACTTGAATTCGAGCGACAAGTTCTGGTGTACATGATTTTCCACATGCAAGTCGCGCTGGGTCAGATGGAAGAATATAAAAGATTGCAAAAACAATTGCAGAGACGATTCCAAGTACAAGCGTTCCACTAATGATGCGGCGCAACGTGTACTTAATCATCAGACTACCTTTCCAGTTATCACGAGACTAATTCGAATATTTGCTACTTAGTAGTGCTCGGTTGAAGGTGGAATTGAATCCACCTTCAACCGAGCAGTTACTTATTTAACTATTTACTTCTTTACGTAAGCGCCTAGAACGCTGAGTGTGGAATATCCACCATCAACCTGTAAGCCGCCAACCTTTGAACCAGCCATGTAGTGAGAAGTTTCAAAGTAGACAGATACGTGAGCAGCCTTATCGACGATCAAGCTCTGTTCAATGTCGCCCAAGAGTTTTTCCTGAGCAGCAGTTGCTGATGTATCAGCCTTCACAAAGAGCTTCTGCAAGTCAGCGAAATCTCCGCGTGACTGATTGCTCTTGGCATCTTCTGGAGTCATTGTGCGAGCATCAAACAACGCATAAACAATTCCTGAAGCCGCAGCCCAGTCAAATGCCCATGATGTCTGAATGATGTCTGGCTCATTTGCCACACCGCGCTTTGCAGCTGGTGCATAGAAGTCAGATGAAGGGTACTTGTCCATGATTACTGTGAATCCTGCAGCCTTAAGGCTCTGCTCAAGAGCAGCAGCGCGAAGTGGCTCTACGCCACGATCACGGTATGCAAGACGCAAAGTAGTCTTTGGATTTGTAGCCTTTGCAAGGAAGGCCTTTGCCTGAGCAATTTGTGCCTCTGGCTTCTTTGAAACATCGCGGCCGCAAACATTGAAGTTACGGTATGCAGCTTTGATTGACTTAGGAATTGTTGAGTTTGCATATGACCCGGCAGAAGTTCCACCTGCAGCTAGCAAGATTGACTTGAAGTCAACTGCACACTGAATTGCCTTACGCACATTAAGATCTTTTACAGTATCAACGTTGATTGCGTAGTAGCGGTTGTACGCGCTATCGAAGTTAAATAGGCGCTCCTTGTATTTAGCAACGTTAAGAACCTTTGAAAGATTAGTAATGATGTTTGTATCAAATGAGACAGAAGTCTTGGCATTGCCTGAATCAGAAATCAAGCTCTGCTCGATTACGTTCTGATCAGCGCCCATGATTACGTGGTACTCATCTGGGTAGTTCCAGCGAACTGGATCTGTCTTTGCATCCCATTGATCGTTACGAACTAATACAAGTTCCTTACCGCGTGAGTAAGACTCAATCTTGTATGGACCGCTTGAAAGTGGACGTAGCTCGTAGTTCTGCTTTGTGTCTTTCGCCTTTGGAATTGGAGAAAAAGCACCGAAAGTAGTTACGTAAGGGAAATATGGAACAGGAATAGCCAACTTGAAAGTTATTGCATCACCCTTTGGGCTACAGATAACTGTTGGAAGATCTTTTCCTGGCTCTGTGTATGGACCCTTGTAATCTGTTGGATTAGAGATGAAATCCTTTGCATATGTTGGGCCACCATCAAGAATGTCGTCGTTGTATGAGCGCATAACGCCATACTTCATATCGGCACAAGTGATTTTCTTTCCATCTTCGTACTTAAGATTTGTGCGCAACTTGAAAGTCCAAGTCTTACCACCATCTTTAGTTGTACCAAGATCTGCAGCAACGTCAGGAACTAAATCAGTCTTTCCATTAACTGTGCGGTACTGAGTCAATGTACGAGTAAATAGACGGTAGAAATCAAGAGTTCCACCGACGTAGTTACGTGCTGGGTCAAGGTGCTCGAAATCTCCCTGAGCCAAGATTGTTACTGTTCCACCCTTTACAGCGCCCTTAATTGGGGCAACCGGTGTGGTGAAGGTTGTCGTTGCCGCTGATGCAGCATTGACCGAGAGCAGTGTTGTTGAAGCAAGTACTGCTACTCCAACAACCGCAATGGCCTTGTTCTTTAGACTCATGTGAGTCCTTTCTTCTCGATTGGGGGTCATATTGCGCCCGATAGTCATATGTTCTATCGGGAACTCCGTGGGTCTAGCGCATCGCGAACACTGTCGCCTAGCAGATTGAAAGCCAAAACCAATATGAAAAGTCCAAAGCCAGGAATAAATGTATACATCGGGTCAACACTATAAAAAGGAACCGATGCCAAAAGCATTGCTCCCCAGTCTGAGGTTGGATCAATAACACCGGCACCTAGAAATGTAAGTGCAGCTTCAGCTGTAATCATTGTCGGAATATTTAGGGCCACTGTTACCAAGATCGGCGCCCAGAGATTTGGGAGAATCTCTTTAAATACTAAATGGCCTCGTGAGGCACCGATTGATCGCGCAGCTTCTACAAACTCTTTTTCGCGCAGTGAGATAACTTGTCCGCGAACGATGCGGGCGATGTAAGGCCAACCAAACATCGATAGCACAATGATCATTACTGGAATACGTGTTGTATTTCCTGTCGGAACTCCCCAACCCTCTAAAGCATTTTCAAGAACTGGTGTAACGGCTAAAGCGAACAGGATTGATGGAAATGCCAAGATGATTTCCATAGTGCGAGTAAGAACTAAGTCAACGGTCTTGCCGAAGAATCCAGAGATGAGCCCGACCAGGACGCCGATAATTGTTGCTAGCGCTGTGGCCGATAGAGCTATAGATAAAGAGGTGCGCGCACCGTAAGCAAAGCGTAGGAAAACATCGCGCCCTGTGCGAGGTTCAACACCAAACCAGTGTTGTGTAGAAATTCCACCTAGTTTTCCAACAGGGTTTGTTCCAAAACTTGGATCCAATGTTTCAGGATGAAATTGATCTGGAGTTGTGTGAAGTATCCAGGTAAAGATGGGCGCAGACAGAGCAAGCAGGAAGATCAAAGCAACTGTGACGGCAGAAATCTTGGCAGTTCGATCACTTCTTAATCGTTCCCAAGCCATGCGTGAAGGAGAGCGACCCTGAATGGGTGCTCCAACAATCGCATTAGCTGTTTTACTCACTGTGAGTGACCTTTCATTGCATTGGCACACGTGCCTAGATGAGCAGGGGACGATACTAATTGATTGTAAGCACGCTGAAAACCCGCAAGAAAAGAGCTAACAAGGCCATTGAGCTAGTAGAGCCATTGCACTAGTAGAGCCATTGAGCAAATAGAGCCATTGAGCAAATAGAGCCATTTAATTAGCTTGCATGCCACCTTGCCCATGCTTTACTCTTGCACTTCATCGTTTTCATGGCGAAAACGCTGGTGATTAGAGGGGAAGCGAATATGTCTAACAGCTCATTCGTTCCAGCAAACGCAATGCGTTCTGCTGTAATTCCTTCTGCTCATACAACCAATAAGCCTGCATCTTGGCATACAACAAAGCCTGCGTTTTACGCCGCTTTTTATGCCGGATACGAGGCCACTGGTGGTTCTACTCGATAACATCGAATAAGAACAAGAAGCCAAAGGCCTCGAATCCACAGGGATTCGGGGCTTTTTTATTTCCACAACAACTATGAAAGAAACCAAAGCAAGATCTAACAGGAAGGTGAGAACTATGAGCGTTCTCTTCAGTGAACTACTAGTACCAGGCTGGGCAGATGAGAAGATTGGTTTAGATGCAGTAACAGGCACCTATTCCGATGGTTCATCATTTAATTTGCCATGCCATACAGCAGATCCCGAACTCTTCTTCTCTGACATAGATCTTGCTGTTGCCGAAGCGAAATCCCTATGCGGTGGATGCCCTGTGCGCGCACAATGTCTTGAAGGTGCTTTATCGCGCCAAGAGCCAGCGGGTGTGTGGGGCGGAGAACTCTTTGAAGATGGTCGAGTGATCGCCAAGAAACGCAAAGCTGGCCGTCCTACGTTAAGTGAAGTTGCTGCCCGCGAAGAAGAAGCTGCTTAACGAAGAGTTTTTCGATCGGAAAGCTAATGTGCAAATAAGTTCAAATTTGTTAGCGATGGCCAAAGAGCAAAGAGAATTGAGATCGGCAGGATAAGGAAGACAACTGGAATCATCATTGCGACTTCAGCCTTTCCTGCCGCATTCATCACTCTATTTCGTTGGTTTCCACGGGCTTCGACTGCGTGACGAGACAACACTTCTATCAGTGGTGCGCCACGCAAAGTTGCAGTCACTACGGCATCAACAAAACGGCGAATCATTACAGATTTCACACGACGTCCCATCGAATCAAGTGTTACATGAAGCGGTTCCCCAGTTCGAATCTCTGAAATAACCACCGCAAACTCTTTGGAAAGCTCACCTTCTGCAGAGTTTGCAATGCGAAGCATCGCCTGCATTGGAGTCTCGCCGGCAGCTATTGCTAGCGTCATCATCTCAATAATCGCCGGAAACTGCGCCTCAATCGCTTCGCGATGTTTCTTGATCCTTGAAGTAAGTTCGCGATCAATCACGACGAAAATCAATGCACCAAGGAGCGAAGAAAATAGTGCAGTCACAAAAAGTGATTTACCAGAAGTAATCATCAAGACCATAACTATTGCTGTTGCAGAAGCACAAAAACCAAATTGGCGAATTCGGAAATCTTGGTAATCGCGTTCAGTACGTTTTCCAAGTTCTTCTAATCGTGCGTGGATCCCGGTGCGATCACGTACTCCGGTAGCGCGGATATTTGCCCTACGATTGAGTTCAGCAAGAAGGTCAATCTCGTCATTGGCAGCGATAAGTAGCGCTCCAGGAATCGCAAAAAGCATTGCAATCAAGATAATTTGCACGGTCAACGCCTGACTTCCTGCAGTTGATTGTTGGGGGAACTAGAGAGTTTGGTGAAAACGCGAGGGGTTTGTGGCAATCGCCCCAGACGGTTCATCCAGAGATATGCAATGGCGGTCATCAATAAACCTGCAAGCAAAATAGATCCACCCACTGGTGTTGAAAAAGCCAGCGCTGTTGAAGGCTGTGTAGATAAGAGCAGTAGCAAGATCCAAGGAGCAACTGCCGACATGTGCGCCGAGTTTTTAATCCATCCATGTTTGACTTCAATCTCACGGCGAAGTGCCAGATCCTGTCGCAGGAAATCACCAAGAGTTCGAAGAATTGATAAGAGTTCACTTCCTCCAAGTGCTTTAGAAATTAGTAGTGCTTCAAAAATCTGATCACTCCCATGATGATTAAAAAGATTCTTTAACTCTTCGATTGCCTGTTCAAGATCACCATGCCGAAAAAGTGAGTTTCTAAACTCTGCAAAAGCCGGGCGTAAAATTTCGGGGCCTCGAGTTGCTAACCCCACAAGAGATTCAGAGAGCGATAGTCCAGATTGAATTCCTGACATCAAGTGATCAATCACCTCTGGCCATGCGGCAATGAGCTCTGCTTGGTTATGTGTAGCTTTGGAGTTCAAAGTTACAAATGTAGCTCCAGCAGTGAGGGCGCCAAATGCAAGAGCGATAGTAATTGAGTTAGTTGTTAAAAGTACAAGAGCTGTAGCAACACATGCAAATGAAACAACTTTAATTTTGATTCTCATTGATGCCACCACTGTGCAACTGGTGCACCTATTGCCGCAAATTTATCAGGATGAGGCAGTGCACCTATACCTCGCTCATAATCCTGTCCGTTCCAGAGCCAAAGAGTTTCGATTTCGGCACGGTCATTTTCATAACGTCCGGTAACAGCAGCAACTTCCTTAATACGTCTTGCACCTTGATTATCAAGTGAAACATGAACGATTAGGTCAATCGCCGATGCGACCGTTGGTGCAATGAATTTATGTGAAATATTCTCACCAGCTAGCAAAGGAAGTGTTTGCAACTTAACAATGGCATCACGGGGTGAATTTGCATGCAACGTACCCATCCCCGGAAGACCCGAGTTGAGCGCTATGAGCAGATCTAAAGCCTCAGCCTCGCGAACTTCTCCAACAATAATTCTTGAGGGGCGCATACGTAGAGATTCTTTAATTAGTCGGCGGAGTGGAATTTCTCCCTCTCCTTGCAAATTAGCGCTTCGTGTCTGCATCTGTACTACATCTGGAAGTTGAGGCGAGAGTTCAAAGACTTCTTCGATTGTTACAACACGTTCTGTTCGGGGAATTGCTCCAGCAAGGGCGTTAAGCATCGTTGTTTTGCCGGCTTGGGTACCACCGCTGACCAGAATATTAAGTCCAGCTTCCACTGAATAAGTTAATGCTGTACAGATCAGCGGATTCATAACTCCACGCTTGACTAAATCATTAAGAGACATGTTCCGCATTAAATGTTTACGGATATTTACTGCCCAGTGTTGTGCGGTGATTTCCGGAATCGCAACATGCAATCGACTGCCGTCGGGTAAACGGGCATCGACAAAGGGATGCGATAGATCAAGGCGACGGCCACCCCACATCAATGCCCGCTCAACGATGTTACGCACCTCTTCTGCAGTTAGTAATAGGTTAGTTAGTTCGCTCTTTCCAGCGCGCGCTATAAAGATTCGCTCAGGTGAGTTAATCCACACCTCTTCAATTGTTGGGTCATTCATAAAGGGAGCAATTGCGCCAAAAGTTATATCGATATCTAGGTCCATGCCGGCGAATCTAGAAGCGTGACTGACATTGTGCCGAACAGTGTTATTAGAGAGTGGATAAAGACACCATGTCTAAGCGGTTAAGAAGAGTAAGCGCTCTTTCACCCATCTGAAACTCGACAGATGCGGCAAGAATTATCAGTGAGTTTTCAACAGTCAAATGGGGTGCAGAGATTAATCTGGTAAGCAGTATTTCGACATTACTTGAATTAGCCTTGACTAAAATCACGCACTCATTTATTCCAAGTCGCGCAACGCAGTCCTGCTTACGCGTTAAATCTTTAAGTGCTTCGGAGAAATATAAAATATCGGCCGCGTCAATAGTCTCATTAAGTTGAGAATCAATTAGCCGGGCCTTACGAAAGACAATTCTAATAAGAGAAAAGGCAACCCCGGAGCGATCACTAATTGCAATTTCTTGCTCAAGGAGCTCATAGAAGTAGCTTGGGGCAGCTAAGTGTGTTTGCGAATCATGTATGCCGTCATGAGAAAAGAGAGAGTTTTGATGGCCCCGATGAGTTAATCTCTCTTCCATGAAACAAGATCCTGCCAAAGCAGCTAAGGCTCGCGCACTAGTGGCATCCCTATTGATTTTCGAATCAATTGTGATTGCATCGCTAGGTGTATGGCTAATTGTTTTGACCGCAACTGCAGATACGGTAGAAATCCCTCCACTTTTAGGAGAACTGGTTTTTATTGTTCTGGGCTCTGGCGGTTTATTTGCAGCCGCTGTTGGATATCGCAGAGGAAAATATTTTGGACGCGCTCCAGCATTGCTGGCTAATCTCATCGCAATCGGTGTATCGAAGTATCAATTTTCAGCAGGGCTCTACATAGTTGCGCTTCCTCTATTTATATTAGGGGCTGTCACTGCAGTTGCAGTGATTCGTGCGATTCCCGAGAGCAGCTCCTAAGTCCCAGCCGGTTTCTAGGCTGATGTGGCCTATCTCGCGCTCACCTCGCCTCTTTCGAGTTTTAGCATGCGCCCCCTGCCTATAGGCTTTGCCTAATTAACGCCAAGAAGGGGTTCGCCAGTGTCGGCACAGGATTTTGGTGCAAATGATTGGCTCGTCGATGAAATGTACGAGCACTATCTGCAGGACCCGACTTCCGTAGACCCCGCGTGGATTGAGTACTTTAAAAATAATAAACCCGGAGCATCTGCAACTGACTCATCAACTCCGGTCTCAAAAGGTGTGCCACCAGTGCCTAAAGCACAACATAAAGTTGTGCAGTCGGAGGCACCCGCGCCGGTACAACATGTGCAACCAATAGTTCGCCAGAGTTCAATGCCGCAACCTATGCCGGCTGATCCAGTTGTAAAGCCAGTTCCAGTTTTAGTAACACCAAGTGCATCAACTCTTGAAGTTTTACGTGGTGTTCCTGCCCGTGTAGTGCAGAGTATGGAAGCCTCACTTTCAGTTCCAACAGCAACATCAGTGCGTGCAGTTCCTGCAAAGTTAATGATTGATAACCGCATTGTGATTAATAATCACTTGAAGCGCGCACGTGGTGGAAAAGTTTCATTCACGCACATCATTGCCTACGCAATGATAAAGGCAGTTCGTGCGATGCCAGAGATGAATGCATTCTTCGGCGAACTGGATGGCAAGCCAGCAATTGGAAAGCCAGAACATATAAACCTTGGAATCGCAATCGATTTAGCTAAAGCCGATGGAACTCGCCAACTTTTGGTTCCCTCAGTCAAGGGATGTGAGTCTTTAGATTTCGCGCAGTTCTGGGGCGCTTACGAAGCAGTGATTAAAAAAGCGCGCTCGGGTGCATTAACAGTTGAAGATTTTGCTGGAACAACAATGTCCATAACCAACCCAGGAACTATTGGAACGGTTCACTCTGTTCCACGTTTAGTTCAGGGCCAAGGTTTAATTCTTGGCGTAGGCGCATTGGATTACCCGGCAGAGTTTGCTGGATCAAGCGAAGAGACCCTTGCGCGGATGGCTATTAGCAAGGTTGTAACACTTACAAGTACTTATGATCACCGCATTATTCAGGGCGCTACTTCAGGTGATTTCTTGCGCAGAATGCATGAGTATTTACTTGGCGCAGAAAACTTCTATGAAGAGATCTTTACGGCCCTTCATATTCCATACGAGCCAATTCGCTGGGCAGTTGATAAAGAGTTTGCACGCGATGAAGAGATTGATAAGACTGCTCGCATTCAGCAGTTAATTCACGCATATCGCACCAATGGCCACTTGATGGCAGACATTGATCCTTTGGAATACGTCCAGCGCGCGCACCCGGATCTAGATGTTGTTACACATGGCTTAACGCTGTGGGATCTTGATCGTGAATTTGCAACTGGTGGGTTTGGTGGCCAGATGTTTATGCAGCTTCGAGACATTCTTGGAATTCTGCGAAATTCATACTGTCGAACCATCGGTGTCGAGTACATGTATATTGAAAATCCAGAAGAGCGTAAATGGATCCAGGAGCGCGTAGAGGTTGAAGCGCAGAAGTTTCCACGTGAAGAGCATCTACGTATCTTGCATAAGCTCAATAGCGCTGAAGCATTTGAAAACTTCTTGCAGACCAAATTCGTTGGCCAAAAGCGCTTCTCACTTGAAGGTG